>PHEO01000342.1 GCA_002841195.1 Alphaproteobacteria bacterium HGW-Alphaproteobacteria-11 | reverse complement strand
AGGAGACACCAAATACCAGTTCTGCGGCGATCAGCGTGCGCCAGGCAAAGGCCCAGCCGATTTTCAGCCCCGACAGAAGCGAGGGCAACGCGGCGGGCGCGAGGATCAGCGCCACGAATGTGGGTCCACGCAGGCCGTAGTTGCGCCCGACCAGCCGCTGCGTTTCAGGCACGGATTCAAACCCCTGAAGGGCCGCCAGAGCAAAGGGCCAGATCACTGCGTGGCACAGCACGAAGATCAGGCTGGATTCGTTGAGCCCGAACCACAGCAGCGCCAGCGGCAACAGCGCGATGGCCGGCAAGGGATTGAACATCGCGGTTAGCGTCTGCAACGCATCACGGGCAAAGCGGTTGGCCGCCGCGAGCGCCACAAGAACCAGCGCGATAGACAGCGCCAGCGCGTAACCCCTGAGCAGCACCGACAGCGACACCCAGGCCGCCCCCAACAGACGGTCATCGCGCACCGCATCGGCGAGAGCCGTCAGCGTCGTCGAGAGCCGGGGCAGCATGATCGGGTTGTTCTGCCACCACGCGGCCAGTTCCCAGATCAGCCCGAGGATCACCAGCACCACGAGGCGCCGAACAAGCTGGCTTTCCCACAGTTGCGCGATCCGCGTGGGGCGATGGACAAGAGGCAGGTCAGACATCGGCGGCCTCCGCCTGCGGAAAGAGCAGGTGATGCACCTCCGTCTTGGTGCGTGCAAAGGCGGGCGTTCCGGGGACAAGCCCGGCAACTTCGCGGGTGGTCAGCGTGCGGCCCGGATGGGCCGACAGAAGATGAAGGCGGGTGCCGATCAACAGCGCCTCTTCGATGGAATGGGTCACGAAGAGCAGCGTCGCCTTCACCTCCTCGACCACGCGCAAGAGATCGGCCTGCAAGCGGCTGCGGGTCAGCGCATCGAGCGCGGCAAACGGCTCGTCCATCAACAGCACATCGGGGCGCATCGCCAGCGCACGGGCGATGGCCACGCGCTGCTTCATGCCGCCCGACAATTCATGCGGATATTGGTTCAACGCGCGAGTCAGGCCGACAAGCTCCAGCGCCTCTTCGGCGCGCGTGCACGCCTCGACCCGCGACAGCTTGCGCACCCGCACCAGCGGGAACATCACATTGGCCAGCGCCGTCTTCCACGGCAGCAGCTGGTCGAATTCCTGAAAGACAACGATCCGGTCGGGGCCGGGGCCGGTGACGGGTTGACCGCGCAGCGAGATGCTGCCCGAGGCGGGGCTGTGAACCCCCGCCACCGCTTTCAGGATCGTGGACTTGCCGCAGCCCGAGGGCCCCAGCAGCACCAGCCGTTCGCCCTGCGCGAGATCGAGGCTTACTCTGTCCACCGCCACATGCCGTCCTTGTGCGCCATCGTAGATCAGCGTCAGGTCGCGCGCCGTCAGAACTGGGGGCGCCGCGTTGACCGCGGCGCCGTGGGGTCGGAGCGAATGAACCGTCATCCGCTCAGCTTCCCTTTTGGTCATGGATCGTGTCAAAGAAGTAATCGCGCCAAGTCTCGGGGCGGTTCTTGAGCGCACCCACATCATGCAGGAAATGCGCCAGCGCCTCCGTATTGCGCGGGGTCGGATCGAAGGTAAATCGCTCATCGGTCAGTATCGACAGGATCAGCGCGCGGTCGAGCTTTGATCCGGTCACGCGAATATACGTATCCGCAGCCGCTTCCGGGTTCTCTCCGATCCAGGCTGAGGCCTCGGTAAAGGCGTCGACGAAAGCGTCATAGGTCTTGGGGTTGTCGGTGCGAAACTTCTCGGTGGTATAGACG
>PHEO01000131.1 GCA_002841195.1 Alphaproteobacteria bacterium HGW-Alphaproteobacteria-11 | reverse complement strand
CCATGGCGCGGCGCAACTGGTCGGACTCGCCCGGCGTGAATCCCGCCGCGACAATCGCGATCTTCATCGCCTGTTCCTGAAACAGCGGTACGCCATAGGTCTTGCGCAACACATCTTCGAGAACCTTGGAAGGATAGGTGACATCCTCTTCCCCGTTCCGTCTCCGCAAATAGGGATGCACCATGTCGCCCTGAATGGGCCCCGGCCGCACGATCGCCACCTCGACCACCAGATCGTAGAAGCAGCGCGGGCGCAGCCGCGGCAACATCGACATCTGCGCCCGGCTCTCCACCTGGAAGACGCCGATGGCGTCCGCTTCGCACAGCATGTCGTAAACGCCCTTGTCGTCCTGCGGCACATCGGCAAGTCCCATGCGAATGCCGTAATGCTTGTCGAGAAGATCGAAGGCACGCCGGATACAGCTCAACATGCCGAGCGCCAGCACGTCGATCTTGAGGATGCCCAGCGTGTCGAGATCGTCCTTGTCCCACTCGACAAAGGTGCGGTCGTCCATCGCCGCGTTCTGGATCGGAACGACGTCTTCGAGCGGCCCTTTGGTAATGACGAAACCGCCCACATGCTGCGAAAGATGGCGTGGAAAGCCGATCAGTTCCCGCGCCAGCATCAACGCCTGTTGCAAGGTCCTGTCGCCGGGATCGAGCCCGGCTTCGCGTGCGTCCTCTTCCGAGACGCCGCTGTTCGACCAGCCCCATGTCGAGCGCGACAGCGCATTGACGACATCCTCCGACAACCCGAAAACCTTGCCGACATCGCGAATGGCGCTGCGCGAACGATAGGAAATGACCGTCGCGGCGATACCCGCGCGATGCCGCCCGTATTTCTCGTAGATATACTGGATCACCTCCTCGCGCCGCTCATGCTCGAAATCGACATCGATATCGGGCGGCTCGTTGCGATCCTTCGAGACGAAGCGCTCGAACAGAAGATCGATCTCGGTCGGGTTGACCGAGGTGATTTCGAGACAGAAGCAGACGGCGGAATTGGCCGCAGAGCCGCGTCCCTGACAGAGAATCTCCCGCTTCCGCGCATAGCGCACGATGTCGTGCACGGTGAGGAAGTAAGGCGCGTAGTTCATCTCGCCGATCAGCGCCAGCTCATGCGCGATGGTCGCCTCGATCCTGGGATCGATGCCGCCGGGAAACCGCCTTGCGGCCCCCTCCCATGTCAGCCGCTCGAGAAGTTGCTGCGGTGTCTCATGCGCGGAAAAATTGTCGGCCGGATATTCGTAACGAAGTTCGTCAAGCGAAAACGCGCAGCGCGCAACAATGTCGCGCGTCGCGGCCAGCGCCTGCGGCGCATGATCGAGAAGCCGCGCCATCTCCGCCCCGCTTTTGACATGCCGCTCGGCATTGGCCGCGAGCCGGAACCCCGCCTCCGCCAGCGTGCAATGCGCGCGGACGCAGGTCACGACATCGGCCAGCGGCTTGCGATCCGGTGTGTGATAGAGAACGTCGTTGGTCGCTACCAGCGGAACGCCCGCCTCCCGCGCCATGCGGTCGAGAAGAACGAAACGGCGCTTGTCGTCGGCGCGATAGAGCGGCGCGAGGCCGAGCCAGACCGAACCCGGAAAGGCTTGCGTGAGTTGCGCGAGCGCCGCAGCGAAATCCTTGCCCGGCACCGGCGGCGGCATGGCGATAAAACATTGCCCCATGCCATGTTCCAGCACATCGCCAAGCGTCAGATGGCATTGCCCCTTGGCTGCGCGCCGGTTGCCGAGCGTCAGCAGCCGCGTCAGCCGCGCATAGGCCGCCCGGTCTTGCGGATAGGCGACAATCTCGAACCCGTCCATCGTCGCGAGCCGCGCACCGACAAGCAGCCGCAGGCCCGCCTCCTTCGCCGCCGCATGCGCGCGCACGACGCCTGCCAGCGTATTGCGGTCGGCGATGCCGATCGCCGCAAGCCCCTGCGCCTTCGCCGCCAGCACCAGCTCATCGGCATGCGATGCCCCGCGCAGGAAACTGAAATTGCTCGCAATCGCAAGCTCGGCATATGAAGGGCTCATTCGAACACCCCGTGCAGGTACCAGCGCGGCCCTTCCGTGTCGCGCAGGTAAAGCCCGTCGCGGTAAAGCCAGAAGCGCCGCCCCTCGGCATCTTCCACGCGGTAATAGTCGCGTGTCCGCCGGCCGCCCCGCCGCCACCATTCGGGCGCGATGCGTTCCGGCCCCTCGGCCCGCGTCACCCGATGCGTAACGCGCCGCCAGCGGAAAATGCGCGGTGGCCCTTCCGGCACTTCGGCAACCGCTTCCACGGGCTCCGGCCGCGCCAGCAGCCTGAGCGGCCGCGCAAGACTTCCCGTCAGCGCCGCCGCCATCTGTTCCTCGACCTGCGCCCGCCAGCCGCGCATTGCCGGCGTCGCGCCGCGCACCGCGGGCACGGAAACGACAGCCCGCTCGGGAATATGGCTGGCGCGCGGTTCGAGCCGAACGATGCGCTCATGGCCGAGCCGGGCGCCGAGCCGGTCGATGATCTGCGCCAGCGCTTCCGCGCCAGCGCCCTCTGCATCGAAACTGTCCTGCGTGGGCGCCAGCGGATCGGCGGCAGTCGCCGCCAGCATCGCCGCCTCGATGCCGAAGCCCGCATCGAAATCGTCGCCGGCCTGCGCGAGTTTCTCGCGAAAGAGCCGCGCCAGATGCAGGGCGTCATGCGAGGGAGCGGCCGTGCCGGCGAAAAGCCGCGTCACCTCGCCATCGGCGCGAAACAGCGTCAGTTCGAGCCGCCGCGCCCCGTGCCGATCATGCGCGAGCAACCGGCAAAGTTCGCCGGCGAGAAGCCGCACCGCCTCTTCGATGTCTTCGGTTCGCGTCAGTCCCTCGGCAAAAATCCCGCGCGCACGGAAAGGTGCGGGCGGCCGCAACGGCGAAATCGGCTCGCGCGCAAAACCGAGCGCTTCGTCGAGACGCTGCGCAACCTCCGGCCCGAACCGCGCCGCAATGGGCGCGCGCGGTTTGCCATAGAGATCGCCGGCGCGTTTGAGGCCGAGCCGCATCAGCCCGTCGACCGTTGCATCGTCGAGGCGCAGCGCCGCCACCGGCAGTTTTTCGAGCGCCGCCGCCTCATCCCCCGGCAGCAGGATGAAAGCCGGCGCCGTGCTATAGCGCGCCAGCGCCCAGGCCGCGCCCGGTGTCGAGGCGACGGCCACCCGCACCGTCAGTCCGAAGCCATGAAGCCGCTTTTGCAAATCGGCAACAAGCGCCGCCTCGCCCCCGAACAGATGATCGCAACCGCTGATGTCGAGCAGCAACCCGTCGGGCTCTTCGCCGATTCCCGCAGGATCGACCGCCGTCCACGGCGTGTAGCGCCCGCACCAGAGCGCAAGCCGCTTCAGCGCCGCCCGGTCGGCCGCAAAATCGGCGGCCCGCAATTCGAGCCCCGGGCAAAGCGTCATCGCGTCGGGCACGAGCTGCCCCGGCGCAACGCCGGCCGCCGCCGCCGTCCCGTTGCACGCGGTCACGCGGACGCCGCCCTGCCCCGGCGCGGCCAGCGCCAGCGGCGCCTTGGATGCCTGAACCTTGCCGCGCGTCCGGCGATCCGCCCGGCAAAGCCGCTCCACCGGCCAGTGCGGCAGCCAAACCGCGGCAACCCGCCTTTTTTCGTCCATACGCATAGCCGGCAAGGCCCAATAATAGAACAAATAGAGAACGATTACTTTGGCCCGGCCCGATCCCGAAGGCGAGTCGAATCTCGCCCTGCCCTGTTTTTGCCTGAAAAGGGCGTAGGATGAGCCTTGCCACCCCCGAAAGGCATTCGCCCATGACGAAGCATCCGTTCCTCATTCTCGCACTGGCCATTCCCTTGGCGCTGGCCGCCTGCGCCGACCCGCAAGCCGAGCAGGCGCGTCTCGATGCGCTCGATCACAAGAATTGCACCGATCTCGGCTTCGAGCCCGGCACCGAGGCCTATGGCAATTGCCGGCTGAAGATGAGGGAAATCCGCGCGAAGGAAGAAGGCAGCCGTTCGCCCAATATCGGGTTTGGCGTCGGCATCGGCGTCAGCAAGGGTTTCTGATGCACGGAGAGAGGAGTTTCGCATGAAGATCGCGAAAACGGCTCTGGCTTTCACGGCGTTTCTGGCGCTTGCCGCCTGCGCGAACCCGCAGGAACAGGCGGCGCGCGCCGCCGCCCAGACGCAGGCCGACAGCGCGGAATGCGAACGGCTCGGCTTCACACCCGGCACCGAAGCCTTCGCCAATTGTCAGTTGAAGCTGAAGGAAATTCGCGCCCAGGAGCAAAACACGCAAGCCCTGCGGCGCGCGCAGACGCCGCCGCCCTTCTGGGGCCCCTGGCCGGGCTACTATCCTCACCCTTATCCTTACAGGCGCTGGTAACTCAGGCGCTTTGCCTGAACGCCACCACGCGCGCCGCCGCCGGCACGGTCGGCCTTTCTTTGAACGCGGGCACAATCGCGTCGGCGAGCGCGAAGCCTTTGCCGCCCGCATGCCACGCCACGTTCCATGCGCCCGGCGCCCCGCCGCGAACCCGCGCCAGCGCCGCGCGCCAGCAGGATGCGCCGGTCAATCCGCCAAATTTCTCCGTACCGGGAACAATGCGGCCGGGAAGAGCTGCGATGCGCCAGCGTGTGACGGCTGCACTGGCCGCGCCGCCGCCATGCCCCGTAAACAGAAGTGCCGGCGTTCCCTTTTCTTCCGCCGCCAGTTGCAACCGCCGCGTCGCCGTCAGATCGAGCGCGGCGGCGCGCCCGTCCACCTCGCCGATAACGGCGGCAAAGGCGCCGGACCGCAACGCCTCCTCCATCGCCCACAGGCAATCGGTAGCGCTACCCGGCAGCGCAAGCACGAGCCGCACCGGATCGAGCCCGAACGCGGCAAGCCCCGGCCCGTAAAGCGCGCCGATGTCGAAGGGCGGTTGCGCCGATTGGCACCAGAGCACGGGGCCGGACCCGCTTTCGGCAAACCGCGCGGCAAGCGCCGTCAGGAAACCCGTCGCCGCGCCCATGTCGCGGTAATCCTCGGCGCCTATTTCATGCAAGGCCCCGGCTTTCAGACCGCCGCCCGGCAGCGCTGCATCGATCGCTTCGACGCCCAGCGATACGAAACGCCCACCCGCCTCCGCAAATTCGGCGGAAGGCCCCGCAATACGGGTCCTGAGATCGGCGACAAGCGCGGCTCTGGCATCCTGTTGTGAAAGCGGCGGCATGGGCAAACCCGTTGTTCTTGTTTTGTTCTAAACGTTTGCCGCAACCAGGTCAAGAGCGCCTGCTCCCTCGACATCGTCCGGAATTCCCCGGTGGAATTGATGCACCCGAAACCGCGCCGGCAACCGAACGCGGCACTGGAAGCCTACCGAAACCCCGGTCAGGCCTGCGCCACGCCCCAGTAATTGAAGCCCGCAAAACGCGGCGTCGACGGCAGATACATCGTCTGCAGATCGGCGATGCGGAAGCCACCCTTCTCGATCAGGGCCGGCATCTTGCGGTTGAGGTTACAACCGCCGAACAGCACCTTCCACACCGGGTTGATACGGTCCTGCCACTTCGCCACGCTCTCGTCCGGCGCCGCGCCATGCTCGCAGAAAACGAGTTTGCCTCCCGGCTTCAACACGCGCTTCATGCCCTCGAGCGCCTTCACCGGATCGGGAATGGTGCAAAGACTGAAGGTGCAGAGCACCGTGTCGATACTTGCGTCGTCGAGCGGTATCTGCTCACCGGGCAAGCCGATGAATTCGACCGGAAAGGAAATATCCTTCGCCCGTTCGCCAGCAAGCTTCCACGACGCCTCGGAAGGATCGAGCCCGATGACCTTCGTCACTTTCGCGGGATCGTAATAAGGCAGGTTGAGGCCCGTGCCGATGCCGATTTCGAGCACCGTCCCCTCGGCCATCGGCACCACCTTCTTGCGCTGATAGCGGATCGGTTTCGTTCCGCAGGCGCAGTTGATGATATGCGGCACGATCCGGTTTTCATAAAAGCCCATGGCAATGTCCCCTTGCGTCGAACAGCGCGGAGTATGACGCCGCCTATTCGCTAGCGCCACTCCGAAACGCCGAAACGCAGCAACCGGTCGCCATCGACCGGGCCGACGGTTCGTCCGCGCCCCTTGAGCCCCAGCGCTGCCGCACGCAGCAGCCGCTTTTCGCGCAAGGCGCTGGCCCGCCGGACACCCGCCGAAAGCGCCTGCCAGACCGCCTCGGGTTCGATGAGCCCCGTCCCGACGGTCACCCGCCGTCCTTTCCAGCCCATATCGAAAAGCCGGTCGCGCAGGCGCGCCGGTTCGCGCCCCACACCCGCCACATCGCCCGCATCGGCGAGAACCGATGCGACGAGGCCCGCCAGCGCCGCGCCGCGCGCCTGCACCGCCACGAGATCGACAAGGCCGGATGTCGGCGCCGGCGAATGCGTGCCGCCAAGCCCAACGCCGCCCTGCAATTCGGCGCCGAGAGCGGCGGAAAACTCGTGCAGCACCGGCAGAAGACCGGCGCGCGGCGGAACCGCCAATCCCGCTTCCCGATGAACGGCAATGACGCCGTCGAGCGATACGAACAAAGATGCGCCGCCGCACCGCTCGCGCATCGCGGCGACAACCACATCGCAAATCGCCCCCGGAAGAGCCGCGAGCACCGGCGGCAAACTATCCACGGGCAATGCGTCGCGAACGGTCTGGTGCGCTTCCATCGCCAGCCGGCCCGCTTTCCCGCGCGGCAGCACATCGGCGGATCCGCCGGCAAGAAGTTCCGCATCGGCAATCAGCGTCTGCGAAACCTCGCGCGCCGCGTCCATGCCGGCATCGAGCGCCTCGCGCGCGCCGTCGCCGCCCGCCTCCATGCGAAGCAGGCCGGGCCAGATCTCGAATTCTTTTTCAACGAAAGGCGCGGTAGCCAGCATGACGGAAACTCGACAGGCAGATGGTCATTCGACGATACGAACCGCCGCATCGGTATGGAAAACCGATTTCTGGCCGAAGCGGAACATATACTCGGCCTTGATGTCAGCAAGAGCCCTTGCCGCCTCCGGCACATCGTCGTGAACGACAATGATGATCTTGGTCGCTTCCCGGATAATCGGCGCATCGGCAAGCGCCGGATCCCGCCATTGGCCATAGGCGTCGACAACCGTCAGTCCATCCGGAAAACGCGGCGTCACGACCTCGGCCAGAAACCGCGTCCAGTCGCGCTCGCTGACCGTGCCGCCACCGGAAAGCGCGAGCCCGAAATAAAGTGTCGACTGCACGGCGCCGCCCGGCGGATCGGCGAACCCGTCACGCGGCAGCGCGCCAGCAAGGAACAGAACGACAAGAAAGGTGCAAATGAATCGGCGGCTCATGGTCCCTACTCTGGACCTTGCGGCGTCCGTTCGCCAGCCCTCAGGCCGCCTCGCGCAATGCGATATCGGCGATCCGCAGACGCAACCCGTCGAGTTCGGCCGACATGATGAGCTGGCAGGACAGCCGCGACCAGTCGCCACCATAATTCCGGTCGAGCATGTCGACTTCGTCTTCACGCGGCGGATGAAGCTTTGCCGTCCATTCGGGATCGACTTCCACCTGGCAGGTGCCGCAGGCGCAGGCGCCGCCGCATTCGGCAACGATCGGAAAGCCGTAATCGCGGATGATTTCCATCACCCGCCAGCCTTCGGCGGCATCGAGCGCGTGCTCGACGCCTTTCTGGTCCACAAGAACGATACGCATTTCTTGCTCCGGCTGATCGATGGTTCAGGCGACGCCCAGCTTCTTCTGCAGGCTGGTCGACGAGGTCGTGTACTGGAAGGTCAGCTTGGCATCCGGATTGGCGTGACGGAAAGCCGCCTGCGCCATAAGCGCCGCCTCGTGGAAGCCCGAGAGAATGAGCTTCAGCTTGCCCGGATAGGTGTTGATGTCGCCGATGGCGAAAATGCCTTCGACATTGGTCTGGAACTTCTCGGTATCGACCGGGATCAGGTTCTCGTGGAGATTGAGACCCCAGTTTGCGATCGGCCCGAGCTTCATCGTGAGGCCGAAGAACGGCAACAGCGTGTCGCACTCAATCTGGAAATCGTTGCCGTCGTTGCCTTTCACGGTAACGCCTTCGAGCTGTCCATTGTCGCCATGCAGCGCCGTGATCTGTCCGAGATGGAATTGCATCTTCTTTTCGTCCACCAGCGCATGCATCTTCTTCACGCTGTCGGGCGCGGCGCGGAAGCCGTCGCGGCGATGAATGAGCTGTATGGAGGCCGCGACCGGCTGCAGGTTGATCGTCCAGTCGAGCGCGCTGTCGCCGCCGCCGGAAATCAGGACGTTCTTGCCGCGGAAGGTTTCCATGCGCTTGACCGCATAGAAGACCGATTTGCCTTCATAGGCCTCGATGCCGGGGATCGGCGGCTTCTTCGGCTGGAAACTGCCGCCGCCCGCCGCGATCACGACGACCTTCGCCTCGAACACGAGGCCGCCATCGGTCTTCACCCGCCAGCGCCCGTCGGGCAGCTTCTCGAGTTCCTCGACCATTTCGTTGTAGTGAAATTCCGGCTTGAACGGCGCCGCCTGCTCCATCAGACGATCGGTCAGCTCCTGGCCGCTGACGACGGGAAGCCCCGGAATGTCGTAGATCGGCTTTTCGGGATAGAGCTCGGCGCATTGCCCGCCCGACCGGTCGAGAATGTCGATCAGATGGCATTTCATGTCGAGCAAGCCGAGCTCGAACACCGCGAACAGACCGCAAGGCCCCGCTCCGATGATGACCACGTCCGTCGAAATCGCTTCTTGCGTCATAGCCGGCATCCGTCTGTTTTTGCCCCGCCACCGGGACCAAAATAACTTGCAAACTATGTGATTTAATATATTTCACAAGCTGCGCCGCTTATATAGGGGCGCGGGACCCTGCCGCCAAGCACAAATTGCAAAATGGCGGCGTTCCGCGTCGATTTGCGGCGGGC
>PHEO01000130.1 GCA_002841195.1 Alphaproteobacteria bacterium HGW-Alphaproteobacteria-11 | reverse complement strand
TTTTGTCCGATGCGTGATTCCGTTCCGGCGAGCAGGCGGCGGATGTTGTCACGATGGGCGATATAGATCAGGACCGCCAGTACAACGCCGAGGCCGACCAGATGCCAGTGATCGAGCCAGGCCAGATAGACCGGCGTCAGCAAGGCGGCGACCAGCGCCGACAATGAGGAATAGCGCGAGATCGCGGCGACAAGCGCCCATGTGGCGCAGAAGAGCAGGCCGACCGGCCAGTGCAGCGCCAGCAACACACCGATGAAGGTCGATACGCCCTTGCCGCCCTTGAAGCCGAGCCAGACCGGATAGAGATGGCCGAGAAAGGCGGTGAGCGCCGCGACCGACGACATCCAGCCAATGTCGGTTCCTGTCATGGCACCGAGCCGCGCGGCAAGGAGGACGGCGACCGCGCCCTTGCCCGCGTCGCCGATCAGCGTGCCGGCGGCGACCCAGCGATTGCCGGTTCTGAGCGCATTGGTGGCGCCGATATTGCCCGAGCCGATGGTGCGGATGTCGCCGAGGCCCGCGAGACGCGTCAGCAGCAGGCCGAAGGGGATGGAGCCCAAGAGGTAGCCGAGCGCGGCGACGGCGAGCAGCAGCGGCGCAGCGGCCATGAAATCGATTTCAGCGGGCATTCAGTGTTCCTCCCCCAAAGCCAACCGGCGGAAAGACTAGCGCCCCGCGTCCTCGCCGTGAACATAAACTGTGCGGCCGCCGACCATGGTGCGGATGGCGCGGCCCTGGAAGCGGCGGTCCTCGAAGGGCGTGTTCTTCGAAATCGACTTCAGCTTTGCCGGATCGAGCACCCAGGGGGTGTCTGTGTCGATGAGGACAAGATCGGCGGGAAGGCCGGCGGCGAGACGCCCGCGACCGAGACCGAGCAGGTCGGACGGCGCGTGGGTGAGCGCGGCGAGCAGGCGGGCGAGCGAGAGATCGCCGGCGTGGACGAGCGCGAGGCCGGCGGGCAGCAGGGTTTCGAGGCCGATGGCGCCGAAATTCGCCTCGGCGAAGGGACGGCGCTTCACCTCGGCGTCCTGCGGGTCGTGGCCCGACACCACAACGTCGATGGTGCCGTCGGCGAGGCCCTCGACCAGCGCGCGGCGGTCGGCCTCGCCGCGCAGGGGCGGCGAGAGCTTGAAGAAGGTGCGATAGCTCTGCACGTCGTTTTCGTTGAGTTGCAGATGCGCCGCCGAGACGCCGCAGGTGACGGGCAGGCCGTGACGCCGCGCGCGACGGATGATCTCGACCGAGGCTTCGCAGGAAATCTGCGCGACGTGATAGCGCCCACCGGCGATTTCGAGCAGGCGCAAATCGCGTTCGATGATAATGGTTTCGGCGACCGCGGGGATGCCGGCAAGGCCGAGGCGGGTCGCGAGTTCGCTTTCGTTCATCACGCCGCCGGAGAGCGAGGGTTCCTCCGCATGCTGAACGATCAGCGCGCCGAAATGCGCCGCATAGGTCATGGCGCGGCGCATCACCTGGGCGCTTGCCAACGCCTTGTCGCCATCGGTGAAGGCGACCGCGCCGGCGTCGCGCAGCAGGCCGATTTCAGTCATCTGTTCGCCGTGGAGGCCCTTCGTTAGTGCGGCCATGGTGTGGACATTGACGATGGCGGTGTCGCGGGCGCGGCGCTCGATGTAGTCGACAAGGGCGACATCGTCGATCACCGGATTGGTGTTCGGCATCACGATCATCGTCGTGACGCCGCCGGCGGCCGCGGCCTGGCTCGCCAGCGCCAGCGTTTCGCGATATTCGGCACCCGGTTCGCCGGTGAAGACACGGCAGTCGATGAGGCCGGGCGCGAGAACATGTCCGCCGCAATCGACAATCTCGGCGCCGTCGGGCAGGCCGTCGTTGAAGAGTTGAGGGCCGAGATCGGCGATGAGGCCGTCTTCGACCAGCAGGGCGCCTTTTTCGTCGTAGCCGCTCGCCGGGTCGAGCAGTCGCGCATTGGTGAAGGCGGTGCGGCTCATGCGGCACCTCCGTTGCCGGTGCTGCGTTCGTTCGGCAGGTTGCGGGCCAGCGCGTCGAGCACCGCCATGCGCACGGCGACGCCCATTTCGACCTGTTCGCGGATGACGCTGCGGTTGATGTCATCGGCGACGGCGCTGTCGATTTCGACGCCGCGGTTCATCGGACCGGGATGCATGACCAGCGCGTCGGGCTTGGCGACCGCGAGCTTGGCGTAGTCGAGGCCGTGGAAGTGGAAATATTCGCGCTGCGACGGCACGTAGGAGCCCGTCATGCGCTCGAGCTGTAGGCGCAGCATCATCACGATGTCGACGCCTTCGAGGCCCTTCATCATGTCGTGGAAGACCTCGACGCCGAGACGCTCGACGCCTTTCGGCAGCAAGGTCGGCGGGGCGACGACGCGGACGCGGGCGCCCATCGCATTCAGCAGCAGGATGTTGGAGCGGGCGACGCGGCTGTGCATGATGTCGCCGCAGATCGCGACCGTGAGCCCTTGCAGCTTACCCTTGCGGCGGCGGATGGTCAGCGCGTCGAGAAGGGCTTGCGTCGGGTGTTCATGGGAACCGTCGCCGGCATTGATGACCGAGCAGGAGACTTTCTGCGAAAGAAGCTCGACCGCGCCGGACGAGCCATGGCGGATGACGATGAGGTCGGGGTGCATCGCGTTCAGCGTGACCGCAGTGTCGATCAGCGTTTCGCCCTTCTTCACCGAGGAGGCGCCGACCGACATGTTCATCACGTCTGCGCCGAGGCGCTTGCCCGCCAGTTCGAAGGAGCTCTGGGTGCGGGTGGAGGCTTCGAAGAAGAGATTGATCTGGGTGCGGCCGCGCAAGACCGAGCCCTTCTTGTCGACCTGGCGGTTCTGCTCGACATAGGTGTCGGCGAGGTCGAGAAGGGCGGTGATGTCGGCGGGGGAAAGGCCCTCGATTCCCAGCAAATGCCGGTGCGGGAAGAGGGTTTGGGGCTGTTTTTCAGCGCTGGTCATTAAAGCCGCATTGTATAGGGCGGATTCCCGGGGGCGGCAAGGCTCGGTTTCGAATGCCGGCGCGGGGATGTTTGCGGAATAAATCCCGTTCATACTTCAGGCGGCTTGCGGGCGAGAATTATTGGGGGTACATTAATTCGTGTTCACGTGGGATGAGAAGAAGCGCGCCGCGAACAAGATCAAGCACGGCGTCGACTTTACCACTGTCGAAGATTTTGAATTCGATGCGGCCCTCATTCACGTCGATGACCGTTTCGATTACGGCGAAGTCAGAGAGGTTGCCCTCGGGCCAATAGGCTGGCGGCTCTATGTTCTGGTTTTCACCCGCCGCGGCGATAGCGTGCAGGTTATCAGTTTACGCAAGGCGAATGCGAAAGAGGAGGCCGCGTATGGCCGAAGGTAGAAAGAGGACAACCAAACCGGCGCATGTCAGCCAAGCCGATTGGGATGCCGTCGACTCGCCGCCGCTAAGCGATGAATTTCTTGCGAAGATGCGTCCGGTCAAGGAGGCCGCGCCGGAACTCATAAGGAAGCGCGGCCGGCCGAAATCAGACGCGCCCAAGGAAGCAATCAAGCTGCGGTTGTCACAAGATGTGCTTGCTTACTTCCGATCCACCGGACCCGGATGGCAGACACGCATCGACGAGACGCTGCGAAAAGTTGTGAAAGGCGGAAAACGGCAATGACGAATCCCAACGCCTTTGCGACGCATGAGGTGTTCAACCAGCCGCCGCCGCTGGAGGACGTCAACCTCTATACCTCCGACACGGCGCTTCAGGAGACGGTGGCGCGGGAAGGCGCGGGCGCGGCGAAGGCGTCGCTGACGGCGTTCGGGAAAATTGCCGGGAGCGCCGAGACGATCGATCTCGGGCGGCAGGCGAATGCGTATCTGCCGGTGCTGAAGAGTTTCGACCGTTTTGGGCATCGCGCCGACCGGGTGGAGTTTCATCCGTCCTATCACAAGCTGATGGCGATTTCGGTGGCGCAAGGGCTGCATGGTTCGCCCTGGGATCATTTGAAGGACGGGCTCGATGCCAAGCCGAAACCGTATGCCGTCGTGGCGCGGCTCGCCGGCACCTACATGATGACGCAGGTGGAGGCGGGGCATGGCTGCCCGATCACCATGACCAATGCGGCGGTGCCGGCGCTGATGTTCCAGCCTTCTCTCGCCAAGGAATGGGTGCCGCGGATTCTTTCCCGCGACTATGACGAACGCTTCGTGCCGGCGGCCGAAAAGAAGGGCGTGACGCTCGGCATGGGCATGACCGAGAAGCAGGGCGGCACCGATGTGCGCGCCAACACGACGGCGGCGATGCCGGTGAACGGCGGCGGACCGGGGGCGGAATACCGGATTACCGGACACAAATGGTTTTTCTCGGCGCCGATGTGCGATGCGTTTCTGGTGCTGGCGCAGGCACCGAACGGCATTTCCTGTTTCCTGATGCCGCGCTTCACGCCGGACGGCGCGCCGAACGCGATCCGTATTCAGCGTTTGAAAGACAAGGTGGGCAACAAGTCGAACGCGTCGTCTGAGGTCGAGTTTCAGGCGGCTTCGGGCTGGCTGATCGGCGAGGAGGGGCGAGGCGTTCGCAACATCATCGAGATGGCGACCTATACGCGGCTCGACTGCGCGGTGGCGACGGCGGGGATGATGCGGCAAGCGGTTTCACAGGCCGTGCATCATTGCTCCTACCGCACCGTGTTTCAGAAGAAGCTGATCGACCAGCCGCTGATGGCGAATGTGCTGGCGGACCTCGCGCTCGAAACTGAGGCGGCGACGGCGCTGTCGTTCCGCGTCGCGCGCTCGTTCGACCGGGCGCATGAGGATGAGGCGGAGGCAGCCTTCCGCCGCATCATGACGCCGGTGGCGAAATATTGGGTGTGCAAGCGGGCGCCGAACCTTGCCTATGAGGCGATGGAGTGTCTCGGCGGCAACGGCTATGTGGAGGAGGGCATTGCGGGGCGCATCTATCGCGAGATGCCGGTGAACGCGATCTGGGAAGGCTCGGGCAATGTGATGTGCCTCGACGTGCTGCGCGCGCTGGCGCGGGAGCCGCAGGCGCTCGATGTCGTGTTCGCCGAGTTCGACGGCGCGCGGGGCGCGAACGCGGCTTATGACGGGGCGCTCGATGCGCTGAAGGAAGCGTTTACGGATTTCGGTTCGCTGGAGGCGCGCTCAAGGCAGGTGGTGGAGCAGATGGCGAAGGTCGCCGCCGGGTCGGTGCTGCTGCAGCATGCGCCGAGTGCGGTGTCGGACGCCTATTGCGCGACGCGGTTGGGGCGCGACTGGGGCGATGTCTACGGGACGCTGCCGGCGGGGGCGGATGTCCGCGCGATTGTCGAGCGGGCGCGGGTGACCTGAAAGATGGCCAACGCGCGTTGTGTTCTGGGGATAGACGCAGCGTGGACACTGACCCAACCGAGCGGCGTTGCTCTTGTTGACTGTCAGCATGGCCGATGGCGATTGACTGCGGTTGCCGCCTCCTATCAGCGCTTTCTCGCCTTGGCAGATTCGTTGCTGCTACCTGAAACTCGTCCCTCAGGATCGCGCCCCGATGTACCAGCGCTGCTTGCTGCCGCCGAGCGTCTAACGGACGCCCCTGTGGATTTGGTCGCCGTGGATATGCCTCTTGCGCGCTCCCCAATCACGTGCCGCCGCTCGTCCGACGATGCAGTTTCAAGGTCATATGGTGGACGTGGCGCCGGAACACATTCACCCAGCAGCATACGCCCAGGGCCGGTGAGCAATGCTCTCACCAGCGAATTTTCGCTCGCAGGTTTTCCTTTGTTGACCTCTGACATCGCTGCCCCGGGCTTGATCGAAGTCTATCCTCACCCTGCATTGATCGAACTAACGAGGGCTCCGGAACGACTACCCTACAAGGTTTCGAGGACAGGAAAATACTGGAGGGGGCAGCCGCTCACTCAAAGACGCATCAATCTTTGCGCGGAGTGGGGCAAGATCGTAGTCGCATTGGATGCGGAAATAGACGGCGTCGCCGCTGCTTTTCCCGAAATCGAAACGCCGACTGGTGGAGCACTTCTCAAAGCTTCTGAAGACATGCTCGACGCAGTTGTCTGCGCATGGGTGGGGATATGTGCGATTGAGGGGCGAGCTATACCTTTTGGTGACGATAATTCTGCGATCTGGATACCGAAACCTCTGACGGCTGCGGCAAGTGGAGAGGCGAGTGGGTCGCGGGAATAAATCCCGCGATGACACCTGTTTTCAACTTTACCCCAATACCCACAACATCAGCGGCATGGTGATGGCCGCGAGGATGGTGGAGCCGGTGATCAGGCTTGCCATCAGCGTCGCGTCGCCGCCGAGCTGGCGGGCGAGGATGTAGGAGGAGGTGGCGCCCGGCACCGCGCCGCAGAGGATGACGACGGCGGCGGGGAGGCCCGTCACGCCGAAGACGAAGCACCAACCGGCCATCAGCACCGGCATGACGAGAAGTTTGAGGCCGCTGGTCAGGCCGACGATCCAGCCGGTTTCGAGGGCGTGTTTGGGTTGCAGGCCGGCGCCGATGGCGATGAGGCCGATGGTGAGCGCGGCGGCGCCGAGAATGTTGAAGGTCGAGGCGAGCGGGCCGGGGAGGCCGATGCCGCTGACGTTGAGCGCGATGCCGGCGGCGCAGGCGAGGATCAGCGGGTTTTTCGACAAGAGGCGCAGCACCGCGACGAGGCCGGCCGGTTCGTCGCCGGCATAGCGCGTCAGGATCAGCACCGAGAGCACGTTGACGGTGGGCACCAGCACCGCGAAGGCGACGGCGGCGAGCGTCACGCCTTCGGGGCCGAAAAGCGAGCCGATGGCGGCGAGCGCGACGAAGCCGTTCCAGCGCGCGGCGCCCTGGAACACCGACGAGAATTGCGGGCCGGAAAGCGGCAGCGCCTGCTTCATCAGCATCAGGATCGCGACCATCGAGAAGAGACCGGCGCCGAGCGCCGAGGCCATGGGGCCGATGTCGTGATCGGCGAGGTTGGCGGTTGCCAGCGTGTGCAGCAGCAGGGCGGGGAAGAAGATGTAATAGGTCAGGCGGTCGAGCGGCGCCCAGAGACCTTCACCCGGAAAATCCATCCGCTTGATGACGAAACCGAGCGCGATGACCAGGAAGACGGGGATCAGGGAATTCAGGATGGGGAGCATGGGTGTTTCTTCTTGTTCTTTGCTCAGAGCTTCTTCAGCCGGTCGAGGGCACCTTGCAGAATGTACGCCGCCGCCATCTTGTCCACCAGTTCGGCGCGGCGGGCACGACTGGCGTCGGCATCGAGAAGCGTGCGGGTGACGGCCTGGGTGGACATGCGCTCGTCCCAGAAGGCGATGGGGAGGGCGGTCAGCTTTTCGAGGTTGCGGATGAAGGCGCGGGTCGACTGGCAGCGCGGGCCCTCGGTGCCGTCCATGTTGAGCGGCAGGCCGACCACGAGGCCGCCCGCATCGTGTTCGGCGGCCAGCGCCAGCAGGCGGTCGGCGTCGGCGGCGAACTTCGTGCGCTTGATGGTTTCGAGGGGGCTTGCGATCGAGAGCGAGACATCGGAGAGGGCGAGGCCGATGGTTTTCGAGCCGAGATCGACGCCGATCAGGCGCTGGTGGCGCTTCAGCGCCGATTTCAGCTCGTCCAGTGACTTCAGATTGCCGCTCAAGTGTCTGTCATCCTTGAAAAAACCCGTCCGGGCGGACAATAGTGAGGCGGCGGGAGCGGCGCAATCCGCTTGCCTCATATAAAGAGAGCGGCAGCGTTGCGGCGCGGGCCCGCCGCTTGTTATGTTCCCTCGCGATTCAGCGGGCAAGGGGCGGCTTCCGCCGCCGGACCCCGCTCTCAAAACCAGGATAAGGCAGGCCCATGTCGGTCGATCAGAAAACGGTCCGGCACATCGCCCGGCTTGCGCGGATTGCCGTGCGGGACGATGAGCTGGAGGCGCTCGAAAAGGAACTCAACGGCATTCTCGACTGGGTCGAGCAACTGGGCGAGGTCGACGTGACGGGCGTCGAGCCGATGACCAGCGCCGTGGAGGTCGCCATGAAGATGCGCGAGGACGTGGCAGTGAGCGAGAACCTGCAGAAGGAAGTGACCCGCAACGCGCCGGGCGCCGAGGACGGCTTCTATGTGGTTCCGAAGGTGGTGGAGTGAGCATGAGCGAGTTGAGCAAACTGACGCTGGCCGCTGCCCGCGACGCGCTGAAGAAGAAGGAGATCAGCGCGACGGAGCTGACAGGGGCCTATCTCGCGGAGATGGAGGCGGGCGCGGCGCTCAATGCCTATGTGACGGCGACGGGGGAGAAGGCGCTGGAGATGGCGCGCGCGTCCGATGCGAAGCTCGCCAAGGGCGAAGGCGGACCGCTGGAAGGGCTGCCGCTCGGCATCAAGGATCTCTTCTGCACCAAGGATGTGCTGACGACGGCCTCCAGCCACATTCTCGACGGGTTCCATCCGCCTTACGAGTCGACCGTGACGGGCAATCTGTGGCGCGACGGGGCGGTGATGCTCGGCAAGCTCAACAATGACGAATTCGCCATGGGTTCGTCCAACGAAACGAGTTTCTATGGGCCGGTCGTCAATCCGTGGCGGCGCAAGGGCGACGCGACGAAGCTGGTGCCGGGCGGTTCGTCGGGCGGTTCGTCGGCGGCGGTGGCGGCGAAGCTCTGCCTCGCGGCGACGGCGACCGATACGGGCGGTTCGATCCGCCAGCCGGCGGCCTTCACCGGCACGGTCGGCATCAAACCGACCTATGGGCGATGCTCGCGCTGGGGGATCGTCGCCTTCGCCTCGTCGCTCGACCAGGCCGGGCCGATCACGCGCGACGTGCGCGACGCGGCGGTCATGCTGCGCTCGATGGCGGGACATGACGAGAAGGACACGACCAGCGTCGACCGGCCGGTGCCGGACTATGAGGCAGCGCTCGGGCAGGGCGTGAAGGGGCTGAAGGTCGGTATCCCGAAGGAGTACCGCGTCGACGGCATGCCGGCCGAGATCGA
>PHEO01000341.1 GCA_002841195.1 Alphaproteobacteria bacterium HGW-Alphaproteobacteria-11 | reverse complement strand
CCCGCCACAAAGCCGCCTTCGTAAACGTCGCCTTCGGGGTAGGTCGCGATGCCTTGCCCATCAGAAAGCCCGGCCACCCAATCGCCCTCGTAGCGGTAGCCAGCGGGTGTGGTCAGCGTGCCCTTGCCTTCGCGCAGGCCCTGCACAAAGCCGCCTTCGTACACCGACCCGTTGGCATAGACCGCGCGGCCAAGGCCATGGCGCTGCCCGTCTGCCCACGCGCCCTCGTAGGTGTAGCCATCGGGGTAACTCATGCGGCCCTGGCCATGGTTGCGCCCGGCAAGAAATTCGCCCTCGTAGGTCATGCCGTTGGCGTAGATGGCGACACCACGCCCCTCGATCACGCCGCCAACCCAGCCGCCTTCATAGATGGACCCGTCAGGGTAGGTGATGCGGCCCTGCCCCTCGGGCTGATCGGCGACAAACTCGCCGTCGTAAACGGTGCCGTCGGGGTAGACCACGCGGCCTTCGCCCTCGATCCGCCCCTCAACCCAAGCGCCTTCATAGAGATAGCCGTCGGTGCCGCGAAACACGCCTTGTCCGTGGCGGCGGTCGGCGACGAAACCACCTTCGTAAATGTCGCCGTTGGCGTAGGTGACCTTGCCCTGACCCGACCGCTTGCCATCGAGCATGGTGCCTTCGAACACGTCGCCGCCCGGCTGCGTCAACCGCCCGGCGCCGCTCATCTGCCCGGCCAGCCAGCCGCCTTCATAGATCATGCCCTCGGCGGTGGTCAGCCGCCCCTGGCCTTCGCGCTGGCCGTTCACCATCTGGCCTTCGTAAACCGAACCGTCGGTGTAGGTAATGGCGCCGGTGCCTTGCTTGACGCCCATCACCCAGTCGCCGGAATAGACGTAGCCATCGGCGCTGCGCATCTCGCCCTTGCCGTTGTGCACGGCGTTCACGAAACCGCCGCTGTAACTGGTGCCGTTGGCGTAGATCGCGATACCTTCGCCGGTAATCTCGCCCGCGACCCAATCGCCTTCGTAGCTGGCGCCATCGGCAAAGACGATGCGGCCCTTGCCCTCGGGCTTGCCCGCGACAAAGGCGCCCTCATAGACCGACCCGTTGGGAAAGCGCGCCCGGCCCTGGCCCTCGATCACGCCATTTGCCCAGTCGCCGACATATTCGTAGCCGTTGGTCAGCCGATAGCTGCCGTAGCCGTGTTGCACACCATCCTTGAAGGTGCCTTCGTAAAAGCCGCCGTCCTCGTATTGCTTGGTCACCACCTGCTGTGCGGTGGCGGCAGATGCCGCAAGCGCCAGCGCCAACCCGAATCCTGCAAACTGCGCGCGTTTCATTGGCCCTCGTCCGATAATTCCGCCTGGCGGTTGCGGCAGGATAAGGGCTGGGGCGCGGCGCCACAAGCCGTTCGCGCTGCACCGCCGCCCGGGGCCGCGCGATCAGAGCTCGATTGCGGTCAGATCCTCGGCGATAATCAGCCGCCCGTGATAGTCGGCGCGCACATCGCGCTCCAGTGCTGCAAGCATGGCGTCGTCGCTGCGCGGGCGGTGGTGGGTAAGCACCAGGGTTTTGACCCCGGCAGCCGCCGCAATACGGCCCACGCTGTCACCGCAGGCAAGGGTGTGCCGTGCGAGGCGGCGGAAATGCTCGCCCTCGATCTCGGGGGTGGCAAGAAAGCAGCACTGCACCAGGATGTCGGCGCCATCGGCCAGCCGGGCGAGGCCGGGGCAGGGCACGGTATCGCCGGAAATCGCAACCACCTTGCCCTCGGCCTCGAAACGGTAGCCAAGGCAGGTCCAGCGGGCGCGCAATTGCGCC
>PHEO01000129.1 GCA_002841195.1 Alphaproteobacteria bacterium HGW-Alphaproteobacteria-11 | reverse complement strand
AAGACCGCCACAAGCTCATCCACTGGTCCGACACGGTCGAGCGGATCGGCGACCCGGCCTATTTCGAGACGCCGGAAGACGCTTTCAAGGAGCTCTGGAACTGCTGGGAGTATTTCGACGGCGTCTGGAAAGACCGGCTTGCCAATCCGGGCTCGGACCTCATTTCGCTGCTCGCGCATGGCCCGTCGACGAAAAACATGTCGCCGAACGAATATCTCGGCAACATGCTGCTCCTGATCGTCGGCGGCAACGACACGACGCGCAACTCGATTACCGGCGGCGTTCTGGCTCTCAATCAGTTCGCGGATGAGTACAAAAAGCTGCAGCAGAACCCGGATGTCATTCCGAACATGGTGTCCGAGATCATCCGCTGGCAGAGCCCGGTCGCCCATATGTGCCGCACGGCGCTGGAAGACACCGAGCTTGGCGGCAAGCAGATCAAGAAGTGGGACAAGGTCGCCATGTGGTATGTCTCGGGCAACCGCGACGACAGCAAGATCGACCGCGCCAACGAATTCCTGATCGACCGTGAAGGCGCGCGGCATCATCTCTCCTTCGGCTTCGGCATTCATCGCTGCATCGGAAATCGTGTCGGCGAAATGCAGCTTCGCGTGCTCTGGGAAGAGATCATGAAGCGCTTCAAGAAGGTGGAAGTGGTCGGCGAACCGGCATATCTGCGTTCGAACTTCATTCGCGGCATCACCGAATTGCCGGTGATCGTCCGGGAATAGGAACGGGCGGTTCGCCGCATGGTCGAAACTGGTGTGTTCCCATGAAAGCCTCGTTCGAGAGCCTCCTGCATGAGGGCCGGGCCGCTGTCTTGCGGCCTCTTGCCGAAGCGTCCACGCTGCCGCCCGGCTTCTACACCTCGCCGGAGATCTTCGCGCTCGAATGCGAGCGCGTCTTCCGCCGCAACTGGGTTGCGGTCGGCCGCGCCTCGGAAATCCCCAGTCCCGGCGACCGCTTCCGCATCGATGTCGCGGGCGAGCCGCTTCTCATCGTGCGCGGGAAAGACGGCGCGGTGCGCGCGCTTTCCGCCGTCTGCCGTCACCGTTGGATGCTGCTCGGCAGCGGGGCGGAAAGCTCGGGCACGATTTCCTGCCCCTATCACAAATGGACCTATGCGCTTGACGGTTCGCTGATGGCCGCGCCGCTGATGGAGCTGGCCGAGGGCTTCGAGCGTGAAAACTGCTCATTGCCGTCTTTCGGCTGCGCGGTCTGGAACGGCTTCATCTTCGTCAATCTGAGCGGCGAGGCCACGCCGCTGTCGCACGCGCTCGCGCCGCTCGCCGAGGAGTTCGCGCCCTGGAAGATGGACGAGATGGAAATCGTCGGCCGGATCGAGTTCGACCAGCGCTACAACTGGAAGGTGCTCGCCGACAATTTCATGGAGGCCTATCACCACTTCGCCATCCATCCGGAAACCTTCGAGCCGAACTATCCGGCCGCGATCTCCCATGCGGACGAGACGAACGGGCCTTACGCGGCGCTGCGCATGCCGCACAAGGATGACGGGCTTTCGGACACGCTCTTCAAGCCGCTCGACGGCATTCCCGAGCGCGCGCGGCGCGGCTTCTCCGTCTTCAACGTCTATCCCTCGATGCTGCTTGCGGTGCTTGCGGACAGTGTCATCTGGTACCGCATGGAGATCGAGAGCGTCGACAGCTTCAAGCTCACCGTCTATCTCCTCGCGCATCCGGCGTCGCTCGACGTGCCGGACGTGGAGACGCTCAAAACCTTCCTGCGCGAAGGCACTTTCGCGGTCCATATGGAAGATCTGCCCGCCTGCGAGGGTGTGCAGCGGGGCCTCATGAGCGGCGCCGCGCGCGCCGGCCGCCTCAGCCATCTCGAAGGTGCGATCCACGCGCACCAGAAATGGCTCTTCGGCGAGCTTGCGCGGCCCTGACCGGTAACGTGCGTCGCACGGGCCGCCAGCCGGACACGGCCCGCCGCCTTCGCCGCAAAGGCGCGGCCGATGCGGCGCGCGGGGCTGCGGCACCGAAGGGCTCCACGACGATGTAAATGTCGTGGCCCGTCTCGATCGCCTCGTTGGGCGAAACGCCATAGCGGGCGAGGAACTCCATCGGCGATTCCTTGGCCTTGAAGAAATTGCCCTCCACCATGCCGCGCGCGTTCATCCGCAGCGGCGGTTCACTGCCCAGCCTCACTTCCTTGATGCGAAAGCCGGCTTGATTGAGCGCCGATTCGGCATAGCGCACCGAATGGGTGTTCCGCAGATATTTGGTCCAGTCCGCGCCATAGACGCGTTTCATCCAGGCGATCTGCACGCTGGTGTTGGCGTTCTCCACGTTCGACATCTTGATCAGCTTCAGCGACGGATCGCCATAGGGTATGTCGAGATTGTGGAAGGCGCGCATGTTGAGCATGGCCGCCGAGCTCGTGCCGCGGTCGCTGATCATCGGCACATTCACATTGTCGAAGAAGTCCGGCAGGAGCTTGGCCTCCATATAGGACCAGGTCATCTGCTTCGAGCCGGCGAATTCCGGCAGCTCGGCGAGGCCGAGTTCGCGCTCGACGACTGCGACGTCGTCGCCGCCGTTCAGGAACTTGTCGGTGCTGAACTTCTTCCCGTCGCCTTCCAGGACTTCATGCTTGAAAGCGACCGGCTGCTCCTTGCCGTCCTTCATCACTTGCTTGGGCAGCCAATGGTCCTCGGCCGCCTCGTCGAAAGCGCCGGGCAGGGGGCTCTTGACGCGCTTGCGCTCGTTGGCGAGGGCTTTCTGGAATTCGGCCGGATCGCGATAGGGCTGCAATTCGATCACCGCGCGGACATCGGGGTCGCCGGAAGCCTGACGCAGGATCGACGGATCGGCTTCGATCAGTTTCTGAAAATCCGCCCGGCCGCCCAGATGCGCGATCTTCTCGTAAGAGGCCCTGTCGAGGCCGCGCGCCCAGGCCGGAACCCCGCCTGCGTCGCCTGCGACACTCTCGGCGATGCGCAATGCCGCCTGCTCGGTTGCGTCGAGCGCCCTGAGCCCCGCTTCGGCGGCGAGGCGGCGCGCATCGAAGATCGCGTTGGCCACGTCGATGCGCTGCGGTTCGGGCAGGCCGCGGACCTTGCCGACCGAGCTTTCGGCCAGCCGCTCGCTTGCGGTCAGCGCCTGGGTTTCGAGAAGTCCCATCGGCAAGAGGTCGTTGTCGGCGGCGAGCTTCCGCAAGCTTGCAATGCCGTCGGCGTCGGCGAGATGCTCGAAGCCGTCAAGATCGGTGTAAGTGCCCTGTCGTTGCAGGCGGGAGAAGAAATCCTCGCCCGCGTCGGCGGCCCGGTCGATCCAGCGCTTCAGAAGTGCGAGCTCCGCAGGCGTGGCCGCGCCGGTATAGCTGCGCGTCACCAGTTGCAGCACATCCTCGGCATAGAGCCCGTCGACGATCTCGAGACCGGCGCGCGGTATGGCGGTGCGCTGCAACTCGTCGAGCATCGCAAAGCGCATCAGGTCGCCGCGCCCCGACGCGACGTCGTATTTGGAAATGATCGCGTGGATTTCGGATTCTGTCAGACCGATGCGGCGCGCTTCCGAGATCGCGGTCTCGATGACCTCTTGTGCGGCAGCCGTGTGTGCGCCTTTGAGGAGTTCGTTGCCCTCGCCCGGCGTGATGTCCCGGCCTTCGGCGAAGGCCTGTTGTGCATTCTCTCGGGCCTTTTCATAACCGGCGGCAGCGTCGCTGCGCATGCGGTCGAGTTGATCGGCATTGGCTCTCGCAGCGTCGGCCTCGGGAAGGCGCTGCGTGTCCGCGCCGGAAGTGGGCGCCGTGCCATCGCCGGACTGGCCGACGCGGATCGTGTCGTCGGCGCTGGTGCTGCCCGGCGCGGGCGTCGCCGGTGCGCCGGGCGTACCCTCGATGATCGTATCGCCGGCGGCGGAGGAACCGGGCGTGCCTTCGAGGATCGTGTCGCTGGCGGCGGTGCCGGTCGGTTCCGGCGGCGCGCGCGGTTGCGACGGCGGCGTGGTTGGCGTTTTGGCCAGGTCTTCGACATCCGGCAGCTTGCCGGGATTGGCCGGGTCGATCAGGTCGTCGAGTTCGAGGTTCGAGGCGCGCTGCACATCCTTGCCGTCGGGGAAATTCTTCGAAAAATCCTCGGCCGGTATTTTCGGCGGATCGAGTTGCACCAGTTTCGGCGGTGCGGCCTGGCCGACGCCCGTCCCGACGCTCACCTCGCCCAGCAGCTTGCGCCCGCGTTCGATGGAGCGCGCCTGCGAGACAAGGCGCTTGCCGCCGCGATAGACGGCCGCCGAGGTCCCGCCGATGTCCTTCAACCCCTTCAGGAAATCGGCGCCGGACAAGAATGCGACGCTCGGCAGGACGTCGAGATAGAGCCCGACCGAGATTTCCGCCCAGTGGCGGTCTTCGGCGAGGGCCTGTTCGAGACGCGCATCGCCGAGAACGGCATGGGCGCCGCGCGCAAAGCGCACTTCCGCCGTGGTGTTCAGTTTGTGGCCGACCTCGGTGTAGAGCACATGGGCGGCATTGGCGACGTCGGCCATCGTCGCCACGGTGCTGAAGAAAAGCGCTTCGTAACCGGCCGCCCAGCCGAGGAGACCGCCGCCCGCGGCCGCCGCCGATGTGCCGATGGTTGCGGCGACAAGGAGGATTTTGGTGTCCTGCACCGAAAGCGATTGCTGCGCGGAGAGCGCTTCGGCAAATACCGGCACGCCCGCCATCCAGGCCCGCGCCGCGCGGTCGGCCTTCCAGGCATCGTCGCGTTCGCCGCGGATGGATTGCGCGGTCATCAGCCGGCTGCGCGCGTAGCGGTTGACGGCGGCAAAGCCGCGCCCCGTCAATTCGACGAGTTTCTGGTGCTCGCCGCAGGTCTTGATCCCGCGCGCCACGCCAAGCGCCGCGCGCAGCGAGGACAGATATTCGCGCAGCATCTGCCGCGTCGCGTCGAGGCGCCACGCTTCGGCGGCGGCCGCATCGAGGCCAAGCTCCTGCTTCAGCAGATCGTCGCTTGCATAGCTGAAGCTGAAGAAGACGGTCTTGCCGTTCGGCGCCTTGACATCGATTGTCGAGAAGGGATGGTTCGGCGCGTAGGACGCGGGGATTTCGGCGCTGGCGCGGAACCCGTATATGGCGGCGTCCGAGCGGATTGCGCTGACTTCCTCGATCTGGCGCGTCATCATTTCGATAAAGGCTTCGCGCAGGATCAGCATGGCGGCGTGATCGCCAACCAGCATGTCGAGCGTGTAGGTTTCGCCGCCGGTAAAGGCGGTCGGGCTCTGGATCAGGCCGGCGGCGGTGTCGCGGCCGAGCCGGGCGCTGCCCTCAAGCCACCCCTCACCGGGGATCGCGCCAAGAAGCTCCTTGCCCGTGGCGCGTTTTGCCGCGTCGGCGAGATAGACCTTGCTTTTGAATGTTGCCGCCTTGCGCCTTGCCAGCGCATCGAAATCGACGGGCGTTTCGATCGGCGTTCCGGTGCAACGCGCCGCTTCCATCACGGCGCGCGTCCATGTCAGGTTCTGCGTCGCGCCGAGGCCCGGCGCCGTGTGCCGCACAATTTCGGCCGGCGAATTGACGACCTTTGCCTGGGCGTGGAACGGCTCGGTGCGCAAAATGTCGGTGGCGATGCTGACGCCGCGGATCGTGTCGCCGTCCTTCACCGTCACGCGCCAGTCGTCGCCGACCTCCGGCAGGTCCATGGCGCCGCCGGATGCTTCCTGTCCCTTGTCGACAAGGCCGATGGGCGGCGTCCGGTAAATATGGATCGGCTTGACGTTTTCGACATCGCCGCCGGCGAAGCGCACGGCCTCGCGCAGTTCGGCCAGCGCCTCGTCGTCTTCCCTGGTGCGCGGCAGCCGCTTGGCCATGATCGTGCGGTTGCCGGCAAAGACATGCACTTCGTCATTGACCCAGAGCTGAACCGGCAACTCATCGGTGAGCAGCGGCGCCGCCGTGCGAAACTCCAGATAGATTTTCTCAGGTATCAGCACATGGTCGGCGCCTTCGGTGCCGGCGCCGACCGGCCGCGTTACCGCGAAATCGGCAACGAAATCGCCATAGCGCAGCACCCAGCTCCCCTCGGCGCCGTTCAGCGTGAAGCCCTTGCGGCCCGGCGCGGCCGGGCGCTTCAGCTCGGCGCGGATCAGGATCCAGTCCTTCTTGTAGATCGCATCCATCATTGCCTGAAGGAGCGCCTCGTTGCCGATGCCGTCGGCCAGCATCTGCTGCTTCAGATTTTGCCGGATATGGGCGAAGGCGTTGTCGAGGATCAGTTGCGCCGTCGGGCGGTCGCCATATTGCGAGCGTTTGGCCTCGACGAAATACTCGAGATCGGCGTCGAGCGATTTCAGTTCGGCTGTCTCGCCGGTTTCGGTCGGCAGCTCGTCGCCGACCACCAGCAGGTAGCGACGATCGATCAGAATGCCGGCCGATGAACCGTCCGCCTTCCAGGGGTAGGGAAATTTCGCGCCGAGATATTCGCGGATGGCGAGCTGGTTTTCGCTCGGCGTCACCAGATGAATGACCGGGCGCGGGCGATACCAGGTCTCGATGCCGGTCTGGTAGGCGCGGCCGGTGCCGTCGCCCGCGAAGCGGAAATCGGCGATGCGGCCGCCCTCGCTTTCGTCGCGGCCCGTCACCGCGTTTGCCCATTGCTTCCAGCTTCCGGTCAGCGCCTCGTCGCCGATGTAAAGCTCCAGTTCGACCTTGTGCTTGCCGACGGGCGCGTCCTTCAGAACCTTGAATGTCTCCTCGGAATCGCCATGGGCCAGCGTGATCTTTTCCGGCCCCTGCCATTCATAGGGCGAGCCCGCGCCGACGGGTTTTTCCTCACCGAGCGGTGGCTCGACATATCCTTCCGCGCCGGGCCATGCGCCTTCGAGCGTCACGTTCAGCGTGTCGCCCGCGCGCGCGAAGCGGGTTGAGCGCAGCGTGTATTCCTCTTTGGTCTTCGGGTGCGTCAGCACGACTTCGGCGCTGCCTTCGCCTTCCGCCACCGTCGCCTTGCCCCGCACCCGGCCGAGAATGCGGTCGTGATAGGCGACTTCCCATTTCCCGGCGAGATCGACCGGCGCCAGATCGTCGTCGCCGAATGCGCCCATCGCCAGCATGGCTGCGCCCGCCAGCGCCGCCGCGCCGCCTGCGCCGGCCACGGCCATGCCCGCCGGTGTGGCGAGGTCGGGCAGCGGAATGTCGAAGCCGAAAAGTTTCATCGCCCGCCTCCATGGATGACGCCGGCATGGGTCAGGACCAGCGTGGTGCTGCGATAGAGGCGCGGGTTTTCTTCGGTCTGTTCGACCAGCACCGAGTATCGGCCGTTCAGGCGCACATTGTAGGTACTGCCCGGACGTTCCGCCTCGAACAACGCCTCGACATGGAACGGGTGACCGAAGTGAATGCCGTCCACCGGCTCGAAGACATATTTGGGCATCGGCGCGGCGAGATCGTCGTCGTCGAGACGCGCCGGCTCGTCCATGTCCTCAAAGCGCGGCACCACGATCGAAAGCCGCGCCGGGATTTCAGGTTCGGGCTCGCCGATGCAGGCCGGCTTGCTGTCGATTGCGTACCGCAATCGGTTCGGCAGAGACGCCATTCCCCCATCGTCGCTGTCGTAGGGAATGGTCAGTGGAAGTCCGCTGAAGATGTCGATGCTGCCGGCAATCGGCGCCCGATAGGCCCAGCCCACAGGGTAGCCGTCCGGCTGGAAGTGACCGTCAAAGGCGACGCTCGGATTCCTGTCGAGAAACCCGACCCAGCTTTGGGTCTCCGAGCCACAATCGTTTGCCTCCCGCCATCCCTCACTCTCCAGACGATCCGCCATCTCGTCGATTTCCCGGCGCTTTGCCCTGCGCTGCAAGACACCCGCCTCGTCGGACGGGATCTTCGCGTATTCGAGGACGGCGGTTTCCAGGTAATCCTCCCAGCGCATCTGGATCGCCGCGACGTCCTGCAAGTGACGTGCGTGAACGGCCAGCCCGTCCAGTACCGCGTCGCGATAGGCCGGCAGGAGTTCCTCCTTGAGTTCCTTCTCGGTGCTCTTCCAGATCTTGTGGCCGCCTTCCAGATAGGCGACCTCGGCCTCCAGCACGTCGCGGACGCGGCGGGGCAGCGTCACGGTCCCACGGCGCGGCGCCAGCGCATCGGCATCCGCATGCCCGCTCGCGGCCAGCGAATTGAGGATCGGCCAAGGGCGCGCGGCCAGATCCTTGCGGTAGTGTTGGAGTATCTCGATGTAGCGGGTGTAGAAGCCGCGCTCCACGCCATCAATCACATCATCGTCGATCGGCGCCTTGCGTGGCACCGACCGCATAAATGGCATCGCGTCTCTTCGCGGTTCCGCCCGCGAGAACGGCAATGTCGAAAAGCTGACAGGGCTGTAGTCCCGTTCCGGTACCGTCAACTTTTTGGGCAGATATCGCTCGATCATCTGCGCGTCGGTCATGCCGTAAGCGTGAAAAGGGTAAGAGTCGCTGAGGCTGACACGGTGGAGCCGGGCGCCGAGCGAAGGTCCGCCGTTGAGATAGGGGGCGGAACCGGCGACGACGATCGTCGCGGTTTGGAAGCCTGGCGCGGAGGGCGCGACGCCGCGCCTTGCATAGGCATCGGCCGCCATCTGCAGCACATCGGGGCCCCTCAATATCGGCGCGACGCCGCGTTGCGCTTCGGAGATCTCGTCGATCATCTTGTCGATCCGCTGCCCGAGTTCGTCGATGAACTTGCGGTCGCTGCTGTTCAGCAGCGCCATCGGATTGGCGGGCGCTCCGGCAATGACCGGTGCAACAAAGGGCGAGCCGCTGCTGGCGATGGGCGGCGTTCCGCCCGGCAACACAGGTGTCGACATCGGCGCCGACACGGGCGGCGCCGTTACCGGCGGCATCGACGGGACTTCGAACGTCATGGGCGGCGACTGGATCGTATAGGGCGGCGGCGGCTCCAGCCGCTCGTCTTCACGTTGCGCCAGCGCCGGCATACACAGCATCGCGGTCAGGGTCAGTCCCGCCGTCAGCGACCGTGC
>PHEO01000128.1 GCA_002841195.1 Alphaproteobacteria bacterium HGW-Alphaproteobacteria-11 | reverse complement strand
GCCGTCAGCGACCGTGCGACAGAGTGGTTCATGCCGACCTCCGGGCCGCGCGCCTATTGCCGCACCAGTTCCACGCGCCGGTTGAGCGCGCGGCCGTCTTCGCTTTCATTGGTCGCAACCGGCGCCAGCAGTCCGACGCCCGCCGCTTTCAGCCGCGCGGCCGCGATGCCGTGTTTTCCGGTCAGCGTCGCGACGACGCTTTCGGCGCGGCGCGTCGAGAGCGACATGTTGTGGTCGTAAGCGCCCTTGCTGTCGGTGTGGCCGACGACATAGAGCTTCAGGCTCTCGTCATCCGTCAGCAGCTTGGCAATTTCTTCCAGCGTTGCGTCGGATTCCGGTTTGACGTTCGCGCTGTCGGTGTCGAAATAGACGCCGTAAAGCGCGATGCGGCCGGTCTCGGCAATGGCCTTGGCCATGGCGGCCGCCTCGACCAGCACCATGCGCTGTTCCATTTCGCCGGTCTCGATCACGTCGAGCAGCACCAGCGGCTTCTTCGCCGTCATCCGGAACTGGTCGAAACCTTCGATGGCAATGGCGAGCGACACATAGACCGCGCCTTCGGGCCGTTCGAGTTTCGCCGTCAGCGCGCGCACATCGTTCGGCTGCGAAAACGCATATTGCGTCACCTGGCCCATATTGGTCAGCGGGACGCGCTTCAAAAGGGCGCTGGTAATCAGATAGGAGCCGGCACGCGGCGCATCGGGACCGTTTCCACATTCGGTGCCGCCGCACTCGAAAATGGTTTCAAAGCCGGCGTCGGCCAGTTCCTTGCGGTAGTTGCGCATCACCTCAAGCGTCGACCGGCCCTCCGGCGCCACATAGAGAATGCGGGTATGCGCGCCTTCGACGGTCTGGGCGTCGGTGAGTTTCGAGGCCGAGCTGCGGTGGGGGCCGGTCGCAATGTCGAATTCGTCATAGGCGCGCGTGTGGTAGCCGATGATGACGGAGTCTTCGTAGCGCTTGAGCAGCGGGTGGTCGCTGGCGCCGTCGACATCGTTGGCCGCAGCCGCGCCTGCCAGCGCCAGACCCGCAATGGCCGCCAGCGCCGCGGCGCGACGCCAGACCCCCGCTCGCCGCGTGTCCTCGATCCGCTTGGTCATCGGTCTGCTCTCCCTGCGACGCCGGTGGCGAAACCGCCCCTTTTCACAAGGGATAGAGCCGGGTTGCCTGTTCTGTCCTCATCACAAGTGATGATAGGATGCCGGTGAAGGGGATCTCCGGTCCCCGCTGGCGGGGGCGCCGATGGAAAACGCTGTCGAGACCATTCCACTTGCCGAGGCGACGGGCTTCCCGCGGCCTTCCGTCTGGTGCGGCGCGGCGGAGGCCGACGGCCCGACGGTCCTCTATGTCTATGGCGGCACCTTCGCGATGAACCGGGGGCCGATGCACAGCATCGTCGCCGACCAGGTGGCCCGCAATGCGCGCGGCCGTGTGCTGATGGTCGATTACAGGCTTGCGCCCGAACATCCCTTTCCGCTCGCCATCGAGGATGTGGTCGCGACCTGCAAGGCGCTGCTGGCGCGCGGCGTCCCGCCCTCCAAGCTCGTCGTGATGGGCGACACCGCCGGCGCCGGCATCGCGCTTGCCGCCCTCATCGCGCTGCGCGACGAGGGTGCGCCGATGCCTGCGGGCTTCGTCGCGCTCACGCCCTGGGTCGATCTCACAATGTCGGGCGGTTCCTATGTCGAGAACATCCGCACCGGCCGCTTCGCTTCCGATGTCGAATTGCTGGCCATGCTGACGATCGACTATCTGCAAGGCGCCGATCCCCGCCATCCGCTGGCCTCGCCGGTATTCGGCGAGCTTTCGGGCCTGCCCGAAACGCTGATTCATGCCGGCGCCGACGACATCCTGCTCGACGACGCGCGGCTGCTGGTCGAGGGGCTGCGCCGGGTCGGCGGGCGGGCGCATCTCCATGTCTGGCAGGGCCTTCCCGACACCTGGCAGCGTCTCCAGCCGCTCTCGCCGCAGGCCGCGGCGGCGCTTGCCAGCATCGGTCAGTTCGTGCGGCGCCGTACCGGCGCGACGTCCCGCAGCGCGGCCGAAAAGCAGCAGCTCAGCGACGCCTATTCGCGTGAACTGTCGGAATTCGTCCAGCCGCACATGAACGAACGCTTCGACCAGCTTTTCGAATGGGCGCGCGACCACGATCCCGACTGGGTCTGGCATTTCATGGAGCGGCGGCTCGAATTCGGTGCGCTCGTCACGCAGGAGCAGATCGAGCATGACTGGCTGGCGCTTCTTTTCGCCGACGCGCCGGAGGCAATGCTGCTCTTGAGCGCCAGCCGTCATGTCATTCTTGCCAATCGCCGGGCGCGCCGGGTGCTCGAGAGCGGCGGCGTCTTTGCCCACAAGAACGGACGGCTCACCGGCGCCGATACGCAGAGCGAGGACGCGCTCGCGATCCTGATGGATCAGGCGTTCGGACTGGTCAGTGCCGGGAACAATTTCGGGCCCGCCGACCGCTATGGCCGCGTCGCAAACGGCAAGGGCGAGGTTTTTCTTCTGCGCTGCGAGCGCATCCAGCCGCCGGCCGATGGCTCCGGCGCGCCGCCGATCGCGCTTGTCCGGATTTTCGAGGAAGGACGCCGCCGCCGGATCGACCGCGATGCGCTTCGCGCCTGGTACGGCCTTTCGCCGCGCGAGGCGGAGCTTGCGGCGTCTTTTGCCGAGGGCTCAAGCCTGGCGGCCTTTGCGCGCGCGGAGGGACTTTCGATGGCGACCGTCCGCACGCATTTCTCGCGCATCAAGTCGAAGCTCGGCGCCGCGGATCAGGCCGCCGTCGTCGGCAAGGTCATCCGCGCCGCCTTTGGGTGATCTTTCATCGACCGACTACGCCGATACCTTTTCGTCCTGATCTTCAAGAGCTTCCCGTACCGCCTCGGGCGCGCGCTCGATCAGCCGGATCAACGTCCGGGCTGCGCCATGCGGCTGCCGTGTTCCCTGCTCCCATTTTTGCAGGCCGGAAACGCTGGTGCCGACGAGTGTCGCAAAATCCGACTGCGTCATGTTCAGTGCTTTTCGGGCCTTCTTCACATCCACAGGCCGGACCGTCAGAACACGAATGCCGGTCTTGCCGCCCTTGGCATGCTCGAGTGCCTCTTCCATGGAAGCGATCAGTTCCTTGGCAAAATCGCTCATCGTCGATACTCCTCTTCTACTTCTTCTACTTCTTCTGCTTTGCCGCTTTCTTGATTGCGGTCGCCAGTGCCGAAACCGCTTTCCTGTCGCTGGCGGATAGGTCGGCCTTTTCGTTCTTGCCGTAGATCATCAGGGCGTAGAGTGGGGCATCTTCGGAATAGTAGTAATAGACCACGCGGACACCGCCGCTCTTGCCCTTGCCCCTGGCGCCGAACCGTATCTTGCGCACGCCGCCCGTTCCGACGATCTCGTCACCTGCTTCCGGATTTGCGGCCAGAAACACGATCAGATCGCTGTATTCCTTCCCGGTCAGAAGGGCCGCCGCGCGTTTCTGAAAGATGCTGGTCTCGGCCACAGTCCGCATAAGTTCTTTATACCCCATTGGGCGAGTAAATCAAGAAAAAACAACCCAATGGGCGAGTCTTCGCCGAGCTTGCCGCATTTCGAAATTCGGCTTCCCTCGTTCACCGATGTTCAATCTGGCCCCATCGTCGCACAGCGCGGCAAGGCTTTTGGCATGACGCCGGCCTTGTTCTGCTGTGCTAGGTTGCCTCAACGAAAATCACACAATTCAGGGAAGGGGCGGTTTTCCGTCCCTCGATGATCGCTTGAGCAACGAAAAAAACGCACCCGCCGAGATCGAAGCGGTCCGCAAGGGCTTCGAGACGCGCGGCTATATCTGCAACGCCCATATTGCCACCTCGATCTTCCTCGCAGAGCGGCTGCAAAAGCCGCTGCTGGTCGAAGGCCCGCCCGGCGTGGGCAAGACCGAGCTTGCCAAGGCGACCGCCGAGCTTGTCGGAAAGCCGCTGATCCGGCTGCAATGCTATGAGGGGCTCGACGAGGCCAAGGCGCTTTACGAGTGGAAATACGGCAAGCAGCTTCTCTACACGCAGGTGCTGAAGGAAAAGCTCGGCGACCTGATGGCCGGCGCGAACGGTCTCAAGGAGTCCATGACGCGGCTGCATGATTTCGACGACACGTTTTTCTCCGAGGAATTTCTCGAGCCGCGGCCGCTCCTGAAGGCGCTGTGGCAGCCGGGCGGCGCGGTGCTGCTGATCGACGAAATCGACAAGTCGGACGACGAGTTCGAGGCCTTCCTGCTCGAGCTTCTGTCGGACTATCAGATTTCGGTGCCCGAGCTCGGCACCATCAAGGCGCGCACGACGCCGATCGTGTTCCTCACCTCCAACAACACGCGCGAAATCGGCGACGCGCTGAAGCGCCGCTGTCTGCATCTCTATATTCCGTTTCCCGACACCGATCTCGAACAGCGCATCATCCGCTCGCGCGTGCCTGAAGTGGAAGAGGAGCTGCGCCGCCAGCTTGTCGCCTTCGTGCAGGGTCTTCGCGCGCTCGACCTCAAGAAGCTCCCCGCCGTCAGCGAAACCATCGACTGGGCGCGCACGCTCGTTCTGCTGCATGCCCGTGAGCTCGACGCCGATCTCGTCCGCAATACCTTGAACGTGCTGCTGAAATTCCAGGACGACATCGACAATGTCGACGGCGAGATCAACGCGCTGGTGACGAAAGCGGTGCAGGCGAGGTAGGGGAGCCGTCCCATGACCGAAGTCCTCGGCGATTTCATCCGCGCGTTGCGTTCGGCCGATGTCCGCGTTTCGACCTCGGAATCGATCGATGCCGGCCGCGTCGTCGGGCTGGTCGGGCTCGACGACCGCATGACGCTCCGCGATGCGCTGGCGCAGGTGCTGGCGAAGAGCGAGGATGAAAAAGCCGCCTTCGAGGAAACCTTCGACGCCTTCTTTGCCTTCGACCAGTTCAAGAGCCGTCCGCCCGCCGCCAATGACGACCGCGCGGATGCCGCCGAAAATGCGGAAGCCGAAGGCGGCGAGGGCGAGGACGGGTCGCCGCAGCAATCGGGCAGTCCGTCGGCGCCGGGGTCGGGCGGCATGGGCGGCGAGCCGGGGGAGGGTGGCGAACCTTCGCCTGCCGCCGACCTTGCCTCGCTGCTCGAACGCGGCGACCAGGCCGAACTTCAGATGGCGCTTGCCGAGGGCGCGCGTCAGGCGCAGCTCAACCGCATCCGTCTTTTCACGCAGCGCGGCATGTTCACGCGGCGCATCATGGAGTTGATGGGGCTCGATGGGCTCAACGAGGAGATCGAACGGCGCGAGCGCGACGGCAATGTGGCGGGTGCCGAGCAGCTTGCGGAAGCGCGCGAAGGCTTGCGCGGCCAGGTGCGCGACTATGTCGAGAAGCAGCTCGAGATATTCACCGCCAATTCGGGCCGCCAGTTGCGCGAGGAGGTTCTGGCGCAGGTGCGGCTTTCCAATATCGACCGTTCCGACATGAAGATCATGCGCGAGCTGGTGCGCAAGATGGCCAAGCGCCTGATCGCGCTTCATTCGCGCCGCAAGAAAGTCGCGCGCCGCGGCGTGCTCGACATTCGCCGTACCATTCGCGCCAATATCGAGTTTGACGGCCTGATGTTTCACACCGTCTGGAAGCGGACGAAAATCGACCGCCCCAAGGTGATGGCGGTTTGCGACGTTTCCGGGTCGGTGGCACAGGTCGCGCGTTTCCTGCTGATGTTCCTCTACTCCTTGCAGGAAGTGCTGCCCGGCGTTCGCAGCTTTGCCTTTTCCGGCCGGCTCGGCGAAACGACCGCGCTTTTCGAACGCGAGAAACTCGAAGAGGCGCTGGTCGAGACCTTGCGCGAGCATGGCGGCGGCTCGACCGACTATGGTCAGGCCTTGATGGATTTCGAGGAAATCGCGCTTGGCGACATCGACCATCGCACAACCGTTCTCATCCTCGGCGATGCGCGCTCCAACTACGGCGATCCGCGCGGCGATATTCTGAAAAAGATCCATGCGCGGGCGCGCCGCGTCGTCTGGCTCAACCCCGAGCCGCGCACGATGTGGAATTCGGGCGACAGCGAGATGCGCAAGCTCCAGCCCTATTGCGACAAGGCCGTCACCTGCGCCTCGCTGAAGGACCTCGAGCGCGTCGTCTCCGAGCTTTTGCGGAGCGCCGTTTGAGGCTCGACCCGGAAAGCGGGGATAAATTATTTTTTCCCGCGATTTATCCCCGAGGTCTTTTGCCGCGGACAGGCGGCGCGGGCGTGTTTGTGACAGTTTTTTGACAGTTCGATGACAGAAGACCCGTTTTCCTGCGTGGCAGTCAGACTTATCCCCGGCCAATCCTGTGGGCTTATCATGGCCCTGTCTAGGCAAGCCTGTATGTGCCGACTAGACTTTTGTCTCGTTTTGAGGCGACGGTCAGGGCACAGGCTCTGCAGGACAAGGGGCGGGTTACGGCCATTCAGCGGCTCAAAACGTCCCGTTGCGGGACGTATTTGAGGTATTCGGGGTATTCGATGCATCGGGGCGGCGCAAAAACACAAGCAAAAGTGCTGGAAAATCAACGGCCGCACCTCGCGCTGCTGATGGCGCTCGTGCTGCCGCTGGCGCTGTTCAGGTGGACGGCCGTTGCCGCGCAGCCGATGCAGCTGACGCCCACGCATGTCGAAAGCGCCGCGCTGGTCGAAGACGAAGCGCCGCCGCGGGCTGCCGAAAAACCCTCGGAATCAAGACGTTACAACGTCGTCGTCATGGGCGACTCGCTTGGCGACGGCACCTGGGCCGGGCTCTACCATGTGCTCCGTCAGGACAAGCGTTTTACCGTCATCAAGAAATCGCGCGTCGCCACCGGCTTTTCGCGCGCCGATTACTACGACTGGAACGAAGCGGTGCGCGACATCGCGGCGGAAACACGCATCGACATCGCGGTCGTCGTCATGGGCACCAACGACCGGCAGCCGATCGTCGAAAAAGGCCAGCGCCATGCGCTTTTCGAGCCGGGCTGGCGCGAAATCTACGAACGCCGCGTCGACGCGTTCACGGCGACGCTGCAAGCGACCGGTGCCCGCATCTACTGGCTCGAATTGCCGGTGATGCGCAGCCCGCGTTTTGGCGGCGACATGGCGCAGTTCAACGAAATTTTCGAGGAACGGGCACGCATCAACGGCGTTTCCTTCGTCAGGACCAATGGTTTGGCTACGGACGAAACTGGCGGCTACACGGCCTACGGCGCCGACCGTTTCGGCCGCACACGGTTGTTGCGCGCCGAGGACGGCATTCACTTCACGATGCCGGGTTACGAGTTGCTGGGCGAGCGTGTAGCGCAGGCGATGCTGGCCGATGTTGAAGCCGGCGGGGGACCCATTCGCGTTGCCGAGGCGCCGCTGCAATTGCGGGCCGAGGCCGCCGCGCCGGAAGTTCCTGCGGCAGAGCAACCCGTTGCGCAGGAACCGTTTGTCTATGACGCATCCGGCAGACGCCCCGGCAGATCCGATGACTGGCGCTGGACCGGCCCGGTCAACTGACATCTCCCGCGCCCGCGCCGCGCGTGTTGCGGCGGCGATCCTTCTTGCTCTCTGCATCGCGCCCGCTCATGCCGGCGACTGCCCGCCGTCGCCTCCGGGTCTTCAATCTTTTCATGCAGCGATCGACGCGGTTGACTCGGGAACGCGCAGCTACCCGCTCACCGTGCTGCATCTCGGCGACAGCCACATCTCGCTCGATCATCTGACACGCCCAATGCGCGCGCGCTGGCAAGCGCGTTTCGGCGATGCCGGGCGCGGGCTGATGCCGGGCGTTCCCTTCCGTTACTACGCACCTGACGGCTTTGCGCTTTCGATGCGCGGCCCCTGGGTGGTCGTTTCGAGTTTGTTGCGGACGACCGAAGGCCCCTTCGGCGTTCAGGGATTTCGCGCCAGCGCCGACGGTCACGATGCGGTGATGACAATGACCGCCGATGCGCCCTTTTCGGCGCTGACGCTGGAACTTGCCGGCGGGCCGGACACCGGGACCGTCATGCTGAAGCTCGGGGACGCGGCGCCCTTTCGCCTGTCGACACGCCGCGCCGCGCCGGGCCTTGTGCGCCTGACGCTTCCAGCCGCTGCAAACCGCGCCGCGCTCTGGCCGGCGGGCAACGGTCCCGTTCACCTTCTCGGCTGGTCGGTTGCACATGCCATCCATGACGGCTCTCCGGGCATTCGCTACGACAGCCATGGCATCGTCGCGGCGACAGCGGCCATCACCGAGCGCTGGGACAAGGACATCGTCGATGCACAGCTTGCCGCACTGGCGCCCGACCTCGTCATTCTCGGCTACGGCACCAATGAGGGTTTCGACAACGGTCTCGATCTCGGCGCGCACAAGGCGCTGCTGGGCGGCCTGATCGACCGCATCCGGGCCGCCGCGCCCGGCGCGTCGCTCGCGCTGCTCGGTCCCTTCGATGGCGCGCGGCAGGGCACCGGCGAGGCTTGCGGCGACGGATGGGCGACACCGCCGAAGCTTGGCCCGCTGCGCGAGACGATGCGCGCGCTCGCCGCCGAGGATGGCGCGTTCTACTGGGACGGCGAAGCCGCAATGGGCGGACGCTGCAGCGTGCATCGCTGGGCCATGGAAGCGCCGCCGCTTGCCTATGCCGACCGGGTGCATTTTCGGCCGGACGGCGCGGCGCGTCTCGGCGAGGCGTTGTGGGCGGCGCTGATGGGCGCCCGCGAGACGGCGAAAGGCGGTATCTGCCGGCCGTGAGCCGGTTTGGGTGGTTAACCATAAGTTAAGGGAATTATTGAGCTTTTCGGCCCGGGCGGGGATGATGCGTCTGGTTCCGTCATGCCCCCCTGATGGTTGGCTGGGCGACTTCTGTTCGAGTGCGGGTGACGGGGCGGCATGCTTTTTCCGACCATAGAGTTCGGGATTTTCTTTCTGATCGTTTTCACGGTCAGTTGGGCCGCGCGCTGGACGCCGCATTGGCGCAAGCTCGTGCTGCTGGCCGCCAGCTATTTTTTCTATGGCTGGTGGGACTGGCGGTTCATGGGCCTGCTGCTCGTCTCGACCCTC
>PHEO01000340.1 GCA_002841195.1 Alphaproteobacteria bacterium HGW-Alphaproteobacteria-11 | reverse complement strand
CACCCCGCGAAAGTGCCTTGACTTCCGCACCCCAGCCGAAATCTTCTCAATCCAACTGTTGCACTTCAAATGTGAATCCACATCCCGGCTTTCGCCGGGGTGACAACTCTATTTTTGGCCGGCGTTCGGGCAACCGATTTCGGCCGGGCTGCGCGACGGAATTGCGGGGTGGGGCGTTGGGGGTGAGCGGTCGGGACGGCGATCCGCCTTCGCGCCAAGGGGCGCTTCCGCCTTCGCCAAGGGGCTACGGCGGACAAGCTGGCGGGATTAGCTCCTCATGGCCGTTTGGCCATGCGGAGCTAACGTGAATGTGAGGCGCGGCCGCCGAAAGGGTCTTGGTTCCGGGCGGGCATTGGCGATAATGCGGACAGCGGACACGCGGGCGCGAAGACCCGAAGACCGCGACGAGGCAACGGGAGGAGCCCCCATCATGACGACAGCGCCCCTGACGGGACGTGCGCCGGATTCGAAACAGCCGCTATCGCGCTGGACATTGCTTGCCTTCGCGCTGCCGGCGGCGCCGATTTCGGCGATGGGGCTGCCGCTTGTCGTTCACCTGCCGCCATTCTATGCCGGCACGCTGGGCCTGGGGCTCACCGTGGTCGGCACGATCTTCATGCTGGCGCGGTTCTGGGATGTGTTCACCGATCCGGTGCTTGGCATTCTTTCCGACAAGTTCGAGACGCGGTGGGGGCGGCGGCGGCACTGGATCGTCGCTTCGGTGCCGATCATGCTGCTGTCGGTCTACATGGTGTTCATGCCGCCCGTTGCGGTGACGCCGGTCTATCTCGTGTTCTGGCTGTTCGTGCTTTATGTCGGCTGGACGCTGCTGACGATTTCGCACATGTCGTGGGGCGCGGAGCTGACGCCCGCCTATCACGAGCGATCGCGCGTGCAAGGGGCGCGCGAGATCGCGCTGATCCTCGGCATGGTGCTGGTGCTGACGCTGCCGGTTCTGATCGAGATGACGGGGCCGGAAAACGTCGCCCAGGCGCGCGTCGCCTCGATGGGCTGGTTCGTGCTGATCCTGCTGCCCATCGCCGTCGGCCTTGCGGTGTGGAAAGTGCCGGAGCGGCCGACGCCGGTGCCGCGCCATGTGCCGTTCAAGGAGGCGGTGAGGGCGCTTGTCGGCAGCCGGCCGTTGCAGATCGTGCTGGCGGCCGACCTGATCGGCGGCGTGTCGGGCGGGCTTGTCGCCTCGATGTTCCTGTTTCTCGCCGAGGACGCGCTGAAGCTCGGGCAGTTTTCGAGCCTGATGCTGCTCGGCTATTTTCTCTCCGGCGTCGGCTTCATTCCGCTGATGCTGTGGATCAGCCGCCGCTTCGGCAAGCACAAGACGGCGTCGTGGTCGGCGCTGTTCAACGCGGTCACCATTCCGCTGATCCTTTTCGTGCCGCCGGGGCAGCCGCTGATCGCGCTCGGCGTCTGGGTGCTGCTCGGCGTCAACATGGCGGCGGGGCCGTTTCTGTTCCGCTCGATCATGGCCGATGTCGCCGATCACGACGCGGTCATCACGCATCAGCAGCGCACGGGGCTCTTCTATTCGATGCTGACCTCGACCAGCAAATTCGGCGCCGCCATCGCGATCTTCTTGGCCTATGCGCTGCTCGATACGATCGGCTTCAAGGCCGGCGGGGAGAACACGCAGGACGTGCTGGACAGCCTGCGCATGGTTTATGTGTGGCCGGCCTGCATCATCAGCTTCGGCGTCGCCGGCATTCTCTGGTTCTATCCGATCGACGAGACGGCGCAGGAGAACAATCGCGCGATCCTCGAAAAGCGCGGCATCGAAGCGG
>PHEO01000127.1 GCA_002841195.1 Alphaproteobacteria bacterium HGW-Alphaproteobacteria-11 | reverse complement strand
GGGCCGCATGGAGGCGATGCAGGCCGAGCTTGACGCGGCCGAAATCGAGGGCCGTGCCGGTGGCGGGCTCGTCGCGGTCGTCATGTCGGGCAAGGGCGCGGTCAAGAAGGTTTCGATCGATCCTTCTCTGATGAAGGAAGACGAGCGCGAAATCCTCGAAGACCTGATCGTGGCGGCCGCCGCCGACGCCAAGCACAAGGCGGAAGCGCTGGCCGCCGAGAAGATGAAATCGGTTGCCGGCGGATTGCCGATCCCGCCCGGCTTCGGGCTCTGATCTCGATGGCGGTCACCGGCCCCGAGATCGAGAGGCTGATTGCGTTGATGTCGAAACTGCCGGGCCTCGGCCCGCGTTCGGCGCGCCGTGCGGTGCTGCAACTCATCAAGAAAAAGGAAACGCTGTTCTCGCCGCTTGCCGACGCGATGGCGGATGCCGCCGCGAAAGCGCGCATCTGTTCGACCTGCGGCAATGTCGACACGCAGGACCCTTGCGCGATCTGCGCCGACAACACGCGCGATCCCCACGCCCTCTGCATTGTCGAAGAAGTTGGCGACCTCTGGGCGCTGGAACGCGCCGGTGCCCACAAGGGCCGTTACCATGTGCTGGGCGGCGTCCTCTCGGCGCTCGACGGCGTCGGCCCCGACGATCTCAATATCGGCAAACTGGTCGAGCGCCTGGGCGGCGGCGAAGTCACCGAGGTGATCCTCGCCATGAACGCCACTGTCGACGGTCAGACGACGGCGCATTACATCACGGACCGCGTGTCGGGCCTCGGCATTTCGGTCACGCGGCTTGCGCATGGTGTGCCGGTGGGCGGCGAACTCGACTATCTCGACGACGGCACGCTGGCCGCCGCCATGAAGTCGCGCCGTCCGTTCTGAGCGCCGGTTCGGCCTACTTGTCTTTCGCCCAGTAATTGCGCGTCATCGCAAAGACCGCGGGCGCGAGGATAAAGAGCGCAATCAGGTTGGGTAGCGCCATCATCGCGTTCAGCGCGTCCGCCATGTTCCACACAAGCTCGAGGCTCGTCACCGCGCCCACCGGGATCGCCAGCACCCAGACGACTCGGTAGGGCCAGATTGCCTTGACCCCGAACAGGAACTCCACCGCCCGCTCGCCGTAATAGCTCCAGCCGAGCAGCGTCGTGAAGGCAAAGAGCGCCAGCGATATGGCGACCAGCGCTCCGCCCCAGGGCAGGGATGCGCCGAACGCCGCGCTGGTCAGCGCCGCGCCGTTGACGCCGCTGGTCCACAGCCCGGACGTGATGATGACGAGGCCCGTCAGCGTGCAGACGATCAGCGTGTCGATGAACACGCCGACCATGCCGACAAGCCCCTGCTGGATCGGATCGTCGGTCTTGGCCGCCGCATGGGCGATGGCCGCACTGCCGAGGCCCGCTTCGTTGGAAAAGATGCCGCGCGCAAAACCCCAGCGGATGGCGAGCATCACGGTGGCGCCGATAAAGCCGCCTTCGGCCGCCGTCGGCGTGAAGGCGTGATAGAAGACGAGGCCGAGCGCTGCCGGAATGGCTTCGTAGTTGATCGCGAGAACCATGACGGCGCCGCCGATATAGACGACGATCATCGTCGGCACCAGCGCGCTGGCGACTTCCGCGATCCGGCGGATGCCGCCGATCAGCACCAGCCCCACCGCAACCATCATTACAAGGCCCGACACGAGCACCGGCACGTCGAAATTGGCGTGAAGCGCGCTCGCCACCGAATTGGCCTGCACGCCGTTGCCGATGCCGAAGCCGGCAAGCGCCGTGAAGATCGCGAAGGCCGGCGCCAGCACCAGCGCCAGTGTCGGGAACTTCGCGCCGACGCCGTTCTTGATGTAGTACATCGGTCCGCCGACATGATTGCCGAGTTCGTCGACCTCGCGGTACGCGACCGCGAGCACCGCCTCGGTATATTTGGTCGCCATGCCGATGAGAGCGATCACCCACATGTAAAAGAGCGCGCCCGGCCCGCCGAAATAAATGGCGGTCGCAACGCCGGCGATATTGCCGGTGCCGACAGTGGCCGCGAGCGCCGTCATCAAGGCCTGGAAGGGAGAAATGTCGCCGGCGCCGCGCGAGGGCCGTACCGAAAGCTTGAGACCCTCGGGCAGTTTGCGCCACGGCATGAACCGCAATCCGACGGTCAGGAACACGCCCGTCGCCGCCAATGCGACCAGCATCGGCCAGCCCCAGAGAATGTTGTTTAGCTCGTTGACAAAATCGCTGACGGCCAGCATCGCCCGTTCCCCTTGCCCCGGTCGGCGCCCCCCAAGGGCGTCCTTGTCCGCCGCGAGCCTAGCAAAGAAAGCGTTAGCTGCGACCGCTTTTTTGCAAATTTTCCGCAGCACACTTGGAAAGGAGCGCGGCTATTCCTCTGCTTCCTCTTCGTCATCCGGTTCGTCATAGGCCGGTCCGACCAGACCGAGGAGTGTAACCGAAGTATCAGATGGCAAGGCTTCGACGCCTTTGAGGCGTTTGCTCATGATGCCGGTGCGTTTGTCCAATGCGTCCACGCTGTTGGCCGCTGTGGCCAACTGATTCTTCAATTTCCGGAGAACTTCTCCGTGCTTACCGAACTCTGTGCGGACAGCGCCAAGTACTTTCCAGACATCGCCGGATCTTTGCTGGATCGCCATTGAGCGGAAGCCCATTTGAAAGGCGCTGAGCATGGAAGAAAGTGTAGTGGGGCCAGCGACATTGACGCGATAGTCGCGTTGCAGTTTTTCAAGAAAGCCGGGGCGCCTGAGCACTTCCGCGAAAAGGCCCTCTGTCGGGAGAAACAGGAAGGCAAAATCGGTGGTGTGAGGCGGGTTAATGTATTTTTCGGAGATCGTTTTTGCCGAATTTCTGATCGAGTTCTCGAGCGCGACCGCTGCGGCCTCTACTCCGGCAATATCCGCCGCCTCAGAGGCAAGAACCAGTCGTTCATAGTCTTCACGCGGAAACTTTGAATCGATCGGCAAGAAGATGTGCGAGCCGTCTCCGTCTCGCGCCGGAAGTCGTATTGCGAACTCCACCCGTTCGGAACTGCTTGGATTCATTGCTGCGTTTTCCACAAACTGATCCGGCGTCAGATAATCCTCCAGCAGCATACCGAGTTGTACTTCGGCCCATGTACCACGTGTCTTCACATTGGTCAGGACACGTTTGAGGTCGCCAACCCCAGTTGCGAGGTTTTGCATTTCGCCCAGCCCTTCGTGCACGCGCTTGAGCTGTTCGCTGACCGTGTTGAACGATTCTCCGAGGCGTTTCTCGAGTGTCGACTGCAGCTTCTCGTCGACCGTCTGGCGCATTTCGTCGAGTTTCTTACTGTTTTCCGTCCGCAGGAGATCCAGCCGCGCTTCAACGGTCTGGCGTAACTTCTCCTGCCCGTCCGCCTGTTGTTTTGTCAGCTCGCCAATCCGGGCCGAGAATTCATTGAGTCGCTCCTGCTGATCCGCACCCAACTGTCGAAGCGTCTGGGAGATCAGATTGCTGGTCTTGTCGAAATTCTGTGTGAGCTCGGTGCGCAGGGCGGTAGCGGCCTCGGCATGCTTTGTAGTCGATGCGTCGAGCTTCTGCTCGACAAGGTTGCGTAAGGCTTCCCGGCCCTCCACTGCGCTTTTTTCCATTGCGGCAACATCCCGGTCCAGCTTCTCACCGATGGCGCGCACACTTGTCTGAATGCTTTCTAAACCCTGGGTAAGCCGTTCGTTCAGTGTCCGGCTTAGCTCGCCCGATGCTTGCGACTGCGCGCTGAGGATAGCGGTAAGCTGACCCCCATGACCTTTCAGAGTTCCGTCTATCTGGTCGAATTTGGCCTCCAGCTCGGCGAAGGCGGAAGTATCCCTTGCACCGCTCTTGCGGAAAAAAGCGAGTAGTACAGCGGCAGCTACGACGGCCACAGCCACCACGACCCCTGCGATGAGCGTTTCGTCCATTTCATCTCCTCCAGCCGCGGACTATAGCCGATTCCTGTCTCCTCGCACGGTCGGCGAACAGTCGGAAAGCCGCTGGAATCCGCGGTTTCCATCTGCCTCGATCGGCCCACCCGTCTTGACCCCAAAGCACCGGCGGCTTATCTGAAGGCCCATGGCCATACGCGAAATCATCACGGCGCCCGATCCGCGCTTGAAGGAAGTGTCGAAGCCCGTCGACAAGGTCGACGACGGCCTGCGCGCCCTGATGGACGACATGCTGGAAACGATGTACGCGGCGCCCGGCATCGGCCTCGCGGCCATCCAGGTCGGCGTGCCGAAACAGGTGATCGTGATGGACCTCGCCCGCGACGGCGAGAAGCCCGCGCCGCGCTATTTCATCAATCCGGAAATCCTCTGGACTTCCGACGACACGGCCGTCTACGAGGAGGGCTGTCTCTCGGTGCCGGACATGTACGAGGACGTCGAGCGTCCGGCCCGCTGCCGCGTGCGCTATCTCGATTATCAGGGCGAGATCCGCGAGGAGGAATGCGACGAGCTTCTCGCCACCTGCCTCCAGCACGAGATGGATCACCTGAAAGGTATCCTCTTCATCGACCACCTCTCGCGCGTCAAGCGCTCGATGATGCTGAAAAAGCTGATCAAGCAGAAGAAGCTGCAGGAAAAGGAACCGGCTTGAGCGCCCGCGCACCGCGGCACGACCATCCTTCACCCGCCCCTGGGGGGAGGGTCGGCAAATTCGAGCATCGCGAGAATTTTCCGGGGCGGGGGCGCAGCATATCGCCGGAACGCCGCGTTGAGATTTTTGCGGCAAGAGGTCGATTGTGAGCGGCCTTAGACTCGCCTTCATGGGCACACCCGATTTCTCGGTCCCCGTCCTCGCCGAAATTCTCGCCGCCGGCCACGAGGTCGTCGCGGTTTATTCGCAACCGCCGCGCAAGGCGGGCCGCGGGCTTGCCGAACAATTGTCGCCGGTGCACCGCTTTGCCGAAGCGCACGGCCTTCCGGTTTTCACGCCCGCTTCGCTGAAAGGCGAGGCCGAGCAGCAGGCCTTTGCCGCGCTCGATCTCGATGTCGCGGTCGTCGTCGCCTACGGGTTGATCCTGCCGAAGCCGGTTCTCGATGCGCCGCGCATGGGCTGTCTCAATCTCCATGCGTCGCTGCTGCCGCGCTGGCGCGGCGCCGCGCCCATCCAGCGCGCCGTCATGGCGGGCGATGCCGAAACCGGCGTCATGGTGATGCAGATGGAAGAAGGCCTCGACACCGGCCCCGTCCTGCTCGCCGAGCGTGTCGCCATTGCACCCGGCGACACGGCCGGCACGCTTCACGACCGGCTTTCGCAAATCGGCGCGAGCGCGATGGTGCGCGCATTGGCGGCGCTGTCGCGCGGCGCGCTTGCGGCAACGCCGCAGCCGGAAGAGGGCGTCACCTATGCGAAGAAGATCGGCAAGGCCGAGGCCCGCATCGATTGGTCGCGTCCCGCAGCCGAGCTCGACCGCCATATTCGCGGGCTGACGCCGTCGCCCGGCGCATTTTTCGAGATCGTGCGCGGCGCGGAAAACATCCGCGTGAAAATTCTCCGCGCCCGCCCCGTCGACAATTCGGGCAAACCCGGCGAGGTTCTTGCCGCCGCCGACGCGATCATCGTGGCTTGCGGGGAGGGGGCGCTCGAAATTTCAGAACTCCAGCGCGCCGGCAAGTCGCCGGTCGGCGCGCGCGAATTCCTGCGCGGCTTCCCGCTCGCCCCCGGCGAGAGCCTGCGCTGATGCCGCGCTACAAGCTCACCATCGAATATGACGGCTCGCCCTTCGTCGGCTGGCAGGCGCAGGCGAACGGCCTCTCCGTGCAGCATGTCGTCGAGGCCGGGATCGAAGGCTTTTGCGGCGCGGCGCTGAAGGTTCACGCCGCCGGCCGCACCGATGCCGGTGTCCACGCGCTGGGCCAGGTCGCGCATGTCGATTTCGAAAATTCCGTCGCACCCGACACGTTGCGCGACGCCGTCAACGCCCATATGCGTCCGCACCCGGTTGCGATCGTTTCGGCCGAAGAAGTGCCGGACCGTTTCGAGGCGCGCTTCTCGGCCGTCAAACGCCACTACATGTACCGCATCGTCAACCGCCGCGCGCCGCTGACGCTCGATCGCGGTCAGGCCTGGCTGGTCAACCGGCCGCTCGATGCGGATGCGATGCACGCCGCCGCGCAAGCCCTTGTCGGAAATCACGACTTCACGACTTTCCGCTCGGTGCAATGTCAGGCAAAATCGCCGGTGAAAACCGTCGACGAAATTTCGGTGTCGCGCTACGGCGAGGAAATCGAAATCACCGTCCGCGCGCGCAGCTTCCTGCACAATCAGGTGCGCTCCTTCGTCGGCACGTTGAAAATGGTCGGCGAAGGACGATGGACGAAGCGCGACGTCGAAAAAGCGCTGGCCGCGAAGGACCGCGCGGCCTGCGGCCCCGTCGCCCCGCCCGACGGGCTCTATCTTTTGCAGGTCGATTACGAATAAACGGCTCTTTCCCCGATTGGAAAGGGCCTGTCGGCCGAAGCGCTTCGCGCGAAGGCTGATGAGGGGCCTTCTCAGCTCGGCCTGATATCCACCAGCTCCACGTCCTTCATGGCGATTTTCTCGCCGAAGAATATTCCGCCGACACGCGCGAAGCGCTCCGGGCTGTCGGTCGCCATGAAGCGTGTCTTGCCCTTGCCGCGCCGCTTCGCCGCGAGCCCGCGTTCGGCAAGCGCCCCCTCCACCGCCTTGGCGGTCGTCGCGGCGCTGTCGACCAGCTTCACTCCCTTGCCCGCCGCCTTGCCGATGACGCGCGCCAGCACCGGAAAATGCGTGCAGCCCAGCACCAGCGTATCGGGCGCGCCGCGGCCCTTGAACAGCGGCGCCAGATAGCGCTTGGCCGCCGATTCGGCGACCTCGCCCGTCACCCAGCCTTCTTCCGCCAGCGTCACGAACAGCCCGCAGGGCGCCTGCGCGATTTTCGCCTCCGGCATCAGCGCATGGATCGCGCGCACATAAGCCCCGCCCTTCACCGTCGCCTCGGTGCCGATGACGCCGATGCGCCCGCTCTTTGTCGCCGCGACGCCGGCTTTCGCGCCGGGCTCGATCACGCCGATCACCGGCAGCGGCTTCAGCGCCTCCGTCAGCGGCCCGATCGCGACGGCGGACGCGGTGTTGCAGGCGATCACCACCATTTTCACGTCATGGTTCATCAGGTGCCGCGTCGCCTGCGTCGCATAGGCCGTCACGGTCGCCGCGCTCTTGGTGCCGTAAGGCAGCCGCGCCGTGTCGCCCAGATAGACGAGATCCTCATGCGGCAGCCGCTTGCGCAGCGCTTTCAACACAGTGATGCCGCCGATGCCGCTGTCGAAAACCCCGATGGGCCGGTTGTCGCTCAGGATAGGCCTCCGCCGGTCAGGAACAGCGCCCCCAGCAACTGGTCGATCGAGAGGCTGAGCACGAGATCGAAAATCAGGATCGCCGCCGCCGGCCCCGGTTCGGCGCCGAGCACGGTCCGCGCGATCTGCCAGCGATACCAGCCAAGCAGCGCCAGCGCCGGCAGCGACAGCACCATCGCGCCGCCCGCCGGCAGCAGCCCCAGCGAATAGGGGATCAGCGGCAGCGCGAAGGCCGCCGAAGTCAGCAGCACGCCCCAGTTATAGGTGATGAGATAGGCGGTGAAGTTGGGTCCGAGATTGAGCGCCCGCGCGACGCGCAGCATCGCGGCGAGGAAGAGCGCCCAGTAGATCAAGGTGCTCACGATCTCGACGGCGATGAAGGCGCCGAACGAAACTTCGAATGAAATCTGGAGTTCCGATTGCGCGATCTGCCAGAGCGCCGCCGCGGTGAAAAAGAGGATCGGAAGCGAAAGCGCGAGGCCCGTGAACGAGCGCAGCGCCCCGTCGGCCGAAAGGTCGAAACATGCGCGCGCTCTCTCCTCGCGCTTGACGATCCGCCAAGCGCCGGTGAGCCCGTTGGTGATTTCGTTGACGCTGGTCATGCGCCGGCCCGGCCGGAGAAATAGCCGCGCAGCACCGCTTCGTAGATGTCGGCGAGCCGCGCAATGTCGTCGACGCCGGCGTTTTCGTCGGTCTTGTGCATGGTCGCGTTGGTGAGCCCGAATTCGACGACCGGCGCATAGGCGCGAATGAACCGAGCATCCGACGTGCCGCCGCTGGTCGAAAGTTCGGGCACGATGCCCGTCACCTTTTCGGTCGCCTCGGCAATGAGCGCCGAGAAATTTCCGGGCTCGGTCATGAAAGCCTCGCCCGACGTCACCGCTTTGAAGCTGTAGCGCGCGCCGGCCTCAGCGGCGACCGCGTCGAAGACGCGCCGCATCCATGCTTCCAGCGACGCGCCGGTATGCAGATCGTTGAAACGAATGTTGACGACGGCCCGCGCGCTTCCCGGAATGACATTGGTCGCCGTGTTGCCGACATCGACCGAGGTGATCTCGAGATTGGACGGCTGAAAATGCGCCGTCCCCTCGTCCAGCACATGGGCGTCGAGCTGCCGCAGCATTTCGAGAAGCGGCGGCACCGGGTTGTCAGCAAGTTGCGGATAGGCGACATGGCCTTGTGTACCCGTCACCGTCAGCCATCCGTTGATGCTGCCGCGCCGCCCGACCTTGATCGTGTCGCCCAGCCGGTCGACGCAGGTTGGCTCGCCGACAATGCAATGATCGATCGTCTCGCCGCGCGCCGCCAGCCGCTCCAGCATCTTCTTCGTGCCGTTGATGCTCGGTCCTTCTTCGTCGCCGGTAATCAGCAGACTGATCGAACCCTGGAAACTCTCGGCCACGACCCGCTGCGCCGCGGCGACGAAACTGGCGATGGCGCTCTTCATGTCGGCGGCGCCCCGCCCGTAGAGCCGCCCGTCCTTCACCCGCGCCGCGAACGGGTCGACCGTCCAGGCGCCAGCCTCGCCCACCGGCACGACATCCGTATGACCGGCAAAGCAGAAATGAGGGCCTCCGCTGCCGAACCGCGCATAGAGATTGTCGATATCGGGCGTGTCCTTGTCGGAAAAGCGCATCCGCTCGCAGGCGAAGCCCAGAGGCGCCAGATAGCGTTCCAGCACGCCGAGTGCGCCGGCATCGGCGGGCGTCACGCTCGGGCAGCGG
>PHEO01000126.1 GCA_002841195.1 Alphaproteobacteria bacterium HGW-Alphaproteobacteria-11 | reverse complement strand
CGCTTCCGATGCGGCAGCCGCCGCCGCAGCGCCGGCGCCGCCCGCGCCGATCTTGACCGGCTTGTCGATTTCCTGCTGGAGTTTTTTCAGCGGCGCTGTGGCGGCATCCCGAATGCCGGTGACTTCCTTGCGCAACTCGTCAAGCTCGGTCTCGCGCGCCAGATCCTCAAAGGAACTCTGAAACTCGCGCGCCATCGACCTGACCTTGGTCACATAGCGGCCGATCGTACGCATCATCCGCGGCAGGTCCTTCGGACCGACGAAGATGATGGCGACCGCTGCAATGATGAGCAGCTCTGACCATCCGATATCGAACATATGACTTCTGAAATGCCTCGAGCCGGAGCGCGTTCAAACGAGCCCGTTAGCCGTTTGTGGCCTTGTTCTTGGCTTCGGCACTCTCTTCCCGGTTGACCGTTGCATCGATGGTCTTGGGTTCGGAACCGGCCGCCTCGGCCTCTTCCTCATCCGAAAGCCCGCGCTTGAAGCTTTTGATACCCTTGGCGAAGTCGCCCATCATCTCGGAGATCTTGCCCCGGCCGAACAGCAGAAGGATCAGTACGACGACCAGCAGTATTTGTGTCCAACTCGGCATATCTTTCTCCACCGGCGCGAAAACGCGCGCGCCCCTGTTACCGGCATTACCTTTGCCCAATATGGGCGTTTCGCCGCCGGATTGCGACACCATTCCGGATTTTCCGCGCCGCCTGCGCCGCGCGAAGGCTCATGGTTAACAAACCACAACAGCGAAGTGATTTTAAACGAAATTCGTCGCGAACTTCAGATATTGGACGAAGTCGGGGCGCCTATTTCTCTTCCGCCGTGTCCTGCGCAAGATGCTCGTCGAGGGCCGCGCCATACTCTTCTTCCTCGGCGAATTCGCCGTCGCCCTCGCCGCCGCTCTCGCTCGGATTGGGAACGTCGAAGCCCGGCGGCAACCGCCCGTCGAGAAGTCCGGCCGCCTTCAACTCGTCGATGCCGGGCAAATCGCCGACATTTTCGAGCCCGAAATGCACCAGGAAGTCCTCGGTCGTCCCGTAGGTCACCGGCCGACCCGGCGTCCGCTTGCGCCCGCGCAGCCGAACCCACCCGGTTTCCATCAACACATCGAGCGTCCCCTTGGATACGCTGACGCCGCGGATTTCCTCGATTTCGGCACGGGTAACGGGCTGGTGATAGGCGACGATGGCCAGCGTCTCCATCGCGGCGCGCGACAACCGCCGCTGCTCGACCGCCTCGCGTTCCATCAGGAAACCGAGATCGTCCGCCGTCCGGAACATCCATTTGTTGGCGACGCGGACCAGGTTGACGCCCCGTCCCTCATAGGTCTGCTGCAGGTCCTCGATCGCCGCACCAACATCGGCGCCCTCGGGCAGCCGGCTGGCGATGCTGTCGATGTCGAGGGGTTCGGCGGCGGCGAATAGCAGCGCCTCGACCATACGGATCAGCGCCGCATGCTCGGTCGCGTTGACCGGAAACCGGACGACGTTTTCGGGCGCATCGCCCGTGCCGCCTCCCTCGTCCTCCTCGATTTCCATCTCGATACCGCCCTCGGCTTCGCTGTCTTGCACTCTCTCGTCCGTCATTCTTCGGTCTTCTCTGGAGGGGTCTGGTCTGATTTGGCATCGCGGCGGCGCAGGAACAGCGGCGCGAAGGCCCCGGCCTGGCGCAGTTCCATGTGCCCGTCCTTCGCAAGCTCCAGCGCCGCGCTCAACATGCTCGCCATCGCCGAACGGCGCATCGGCGCCGTCATATCGTCGATGGGCAGGAAATTGTCGATCCGGTCCCAGTCGAACATCATGCCCATCATCGCCTCGAAGCGCTTGCGCGCCGCCTCGATCGCCATGATCGGAAGCCGCTTGGGTTCCCATTTGGTCTCGTGACCCTTCAGACGCTGCTCCGAATAGCTTTTCAGAAGCTCGTACAGCGTTCCCTGATAATTGCTTGTCCTGATGACGCGAATGCCTTCCGGCGCACCGCGCTGGAAAACCTGAAGCCCCATCCGGCACTGACGTCCGAAAATCTGTTGCGCCGCATTGCGCATCGCCTCGAGCCGCTGCAACTGGAATGCGAGCCGCGCCGCCATCTCGGCGCCGGACGGCCCCTCTTCCTCTTCCGGCGGCGGCAACAGCAGTTTCGACTTCAGGTAGGCAAGCCACGACGCCATCACCAGATAATCGGCGGCAAGGTCGAGTTCCATCCGCCGCGCATGAGCGATGAAGTCGAGATATTGCTCGGCGAGTTTCAGGATCGAAATGCGGGTGAGATCGACCTTCTGGTTGCGCGCCAGCGTCAGCAGAACGTCGAGCGGCCCCTCAAAACCGTCGAGATCGACGATCAGCGTATCGCCGGGATCGGCGGCGCTCCGCAGCGGCCCTTCCTCGAAGGCCGAGACGGCGTCGCCAGTCGCGGCGTCACCCGCCGGTGCGCCGTCGTCAGCTTCGCCTTGTGTGGGCGCCTCGCTCATGGCTGCCTTGTGCATGTGACCCGGATTCTTGTAGTCCCCAAGCATCCGCGATCCGATTCTGCCCATCGGCCGGGGACGATTGACCCTTATACCGCGCACCCTCTGGCCCCGGTACCCTGTTTATCGGTTTATCCCCAGCGATCTTGCCCATAAGCCGCCAGAAATTCGGCAAGCCGCGCATGATTCTCCGCTGGTTCGAGCGGCTCGGCACGAAGCAGCCGCATTGCCTCGGCTGATTCGGCACGAGCCTTCGCGAGGCCGGCAAGCGGCGGAACCTCGTTGGCCACCGCCTCCATCTCCGCCATCCGGCCGTTGCAATGCAGGACGACGTCGCAGCCGGCGGCGAGGCTCGCCCGCGCCCGCGCGCCCAGATTGCCGGCCAGCGCCTCCATCGAAAGATCGTCGGACATCAGCAATCCGTCGAACCCGATCTGGCCGCGCACGATCTCGCCGATCACTTTCTTCGAGGTCGTCGACGGCGCATTCGGATCGATGGCCGCATAGACGACATGCGCCGTCATCGCGAGCGGCAGGTCGTGCAGCGCTTGGAAGGGAGGAAAGTCCGTTTCCTCAAGTTCGCGCCGGGAGGCTGAAACAACGGGCAGGCTCTTGTGGCTGTCGACACCGGCGCGCCCGTGCCCCGGAATATGCTTCATCACCGGCAACACGCCGCCCGCTAGCAAGCCGTTCGCCGCCGCGCGGCCGAGCGCCGCGACATCGTCCGGCGACTGAGCATAGGCGCGGTCGCCGATCACATCATGCGCGCCCGCCACCGGCACATCGAGAACAGGCAGGCAATCGACCGTGATGCCGAGATCGCGAAGATCCTCGGCGATCAGCCGCGCGCCGAGCCGCGCCGCCTCAATGCCGGTTTCGGGATCGGCGGAATGGACCGCTCCATAGGCGCGCCCGGGCGGATAGCGATGCCAGTGTGGCGGACGCAGGCGCTGAACGCGGCCGCCTTCCTGGTCGATCAGGATTTGCGCATCGTGACCGGCGGCCTCGCGAAGGCTTGCGATCAGTCGCCGCACCTGATCCGGCGTGTCGATGTTGCGCGCAAAGAGAATGAAGCCCCAGGGCCGCGCCGCGCGAAAGAAAACGCGTTCGGCTTCATCGAGTACGAGCCCCGCGCATCCATAGATCGCTGCGGAAACGCTCATCGCGGCCGGACGAAGCAGCCCTGCCCTTGCGCATCGAGCTGACCGCAAAGCCTGTCGGCCGCATCCTTTTCGAGATAGCCACCGCGCAGCCGGTAGTAGATGCCCTGCTCGCCGAGATCGGCACGCTGGATGTCGATGACGAGCGGCCCGAGAAGTTCGGGAAACTTTGCCCGGAGCTTCTCGAAGGCATCGCGCGCTGCCGCTTCGTCGCGGAAGGCCGCAAGTTGCACGACATGCGTGCCGGTGTTGTTTGCAACGGGCGGCGGCACTGTTTCCGCGGGCGTCTCGGGCGTCGACGGAACAATAGCCTCGGGCTCTGCCTGAGGCGCTCCCGGCACAATCGGCTCCAGCGGCGCGCTTTCAATGGCCTGCGCCAGCCGGTCCATGGCCTGTTGGTCGCGCGGCGAAATTTCGGACGGCCGGTCGATGGCGAGCGGCTCTTCGGCGGGCGGGAGCAACTGTTCGCCTTCGCCGCGCCCGGCCGTATCGCCGCCAATGCGATCGTAAATGCCGGCATCCTGATGCGGGAATTTTTTGCCGCCCGGATTGACCGGGACTTCCTTGGTCGGTTCGCCATCGGCGCGCAGCAACGGCGGCATGGCGCCGTCGGTATCGCCCTGCCGATAGGCCAGAAAAACGACACCGGCGAAGACCACCAGCAACGCCACCACGCTGAGAAGCATCAGCGGCCCGCGGCGGCGCCCTTCCTCTTCGTCATAGACCTCGTAGTCCTCGACGTCGGGATCGAAGTCGTATTCCGGATCCTCGTCCCAGTGGCCATCCCGGTTCGGCATCAGCGCATCTCCTCGGTCGGCTCCACCCCCAGAATCCCCAAACCGGCGGCAACGACATATGCGGCAGCGCGAATCAAAGCGAGTCTGGCAAGCGTAGCATCCCTGTCATCCTCGCGGATGAAGCGAAGCGAGGCGTCGTCCTTGCCCTTGTTCCAGAGCGCGTGGAAGGCGGCCGCCAGATCGTCGAGATAGAAGGCGATCCGGTGCGGTTCATGCGCAATGGCCGCCTGCTCCACCTGGCGCGGAAAGCCCGCCATCAGCCGAAGTAGCGCAAGTTCCGCCTCGTCGCCGAGACGCGACAGATCGGCGTTTGCCAATGCCCCGTCGGAAAGATCGTAACCGGCCTCGGCCGCATTGCGCAAAACCGAATGGATGCGCGCATGGGCATACTGCACATAAAACACCGGATTATCGCGCGACTGCTCCTTCACCTTGACGAAGTCGAAATCGAGCGGCGCATCGTTTTTCCGCGTCAGCATCATAAAGCGCACGGCATCCTTGCCGACTTCGTCCACGACTTCGCGCAGGGTCACGAAATCGCCGGCGCGTTTCGACATGCGCACCGGCTCGCCGTTGCGAAAGAGCCGCACCATCTGGCAGACCTTGACGTCGATCTCGGCGCCGTTGTCGGTGATCGCCGCCACCGCCGCCTTGACGCGCTTGATGTAGCCCGAATGATCGGCGCCCCAGACATCGATCAGCGTCCGGTAACCGCGCCGGTATTTGTCGTGGTGATAGGCAATGTCCGGCGCGAAATAGGTCCAGCTTCCATCGGACTTCTTGAGCGCCCGGTCGGCGTCGTCGCCGAACTGCGTCGAACGGAAAAGCGTTTGCGGTCGCGGCTCCCAGTCTTCCGGCGTCTCGCCCTTCGGCGGCTCCAGCACGCCGACATAGATGAGGCCCTTGTCTTCCAGCAGCTTCACCGTTTCCTCGATCGCGCCCGACCGGTGCAGGGAAAGCTCGGAGAAGAAGACTTCATGCGTAATGCCGAGCACGGCGAGATCGCCGCGGATCAGCTCCATCATCGCCTCGACGGCTGCCTCGCGCGCGATCCGCAGCGCTTCCGTCTCGTCGTTCCCTTCGATCAGATCGCCGCCATGCGTTGCCGCAAGCGCCTGCCCCACCGGCTTCAGATAGTCGCCCGGATAAAGGCCTTCGGGGATCGCGCCAATCGCCTCGCCCCGCGCCTCGCGATAGCGAAGCAGGACACTGCGCGCCAGCACTTCGATCTGCCCGCCCGCATCGTTGATGTAGTATTCGCGGCAGACGCGGTAGCCGACTTTTTCAAGCAGGTTTGCCAGCGCATCGCCAAAAACCGCGCCGCGCACATGGCCGACATGCATCGGTCCCGTCGGGTTGGCCGAAACATATTCCACGTTGACCGCCTCGCCCGCGCCCAGCTCGCTTGTGCCATAGGCAGGCCCCGACCGCAGCATTTCGGGGATGCGCGCCAGCCAGAAACCGGCGTTGAGGCGAAGATTGATGAAGCCCGGTCCGGCAACGGAAACTTCCGTTACGGCTTCTTCCGCCGCGAGCTTCGCCGCCAGACGGTCGGCCAGATCGCGCGGTTTCATGTTCGCGGGCTTTGCCAGCACCATCGCCGCATTGGTCGAGAGGTCGCCATGCGAGGGATCGCGCGGCGGTTCGACGGCAACGCGCGAGGTGTCGAGCCCGGCCGGCAGCGCGCCTTCTTTTTCGAGGGCCTTCAGGGCAGCCTCGACACGATCCTCGAAATTGCGAAAAATGTTCATTGTTGCCGTCACTTATGGGGCTGCCGGGCGCGCACTCTAGCCGCGCCGAAGACCCGTTTCCAGCCCCGATCAGGCCCTTGAATCGTGGAGGTCGAAAAGCCGCCTGTGCTCCTCAATCGCAAAGCGGTCGGTCATTCCGGCGATAAAATCGCAAACCCGCCGCGAGGTCTTGAGCCCACCCGCTCCGTCGCAGCCCTCCTGCCATTCCGGCGGCAGGAGGTCGGGCTCCCGATGCAGCAGCTCGAAAAGATCGGTGACGATCCGCTGCGCCTTGCTCATCGAGCGGTTGACCCGGTAATGGCGGTACATGCGCTGCATCAGAAAGGTCTTCAGCGCCGCATTGTGCTCGCGCATCGTCGCGCTGAAACCGACCAGCGGCCGGTCCATCGCGCGGACATCGGCGGCCGAGGCCGGTCGTGCGTCGGCGATCCGGCGGCGCGTCTCGGCCAGCAGATCGTCGACCATCGCGCCGATCAGCCGCCGCACCGCCTCATGGATCACGCGCGTGGTTTCGAGCCCCGGAAACTCGTCGAGAACGGCGCGGAAAGCGTCGCCGACCAGCGGCAGCGCCATCAGATCCTCGATCTCGAAAAGGCCTGCGCGCAGGCCGTCGTCGATGTCGTGATTGTTGTAGGCGATGTCGTCGGCGAGCGCCGCCACCTGCGCCTCCGGGCCTGCATAGGTCGTCAGTTCGAGATCCTGCGTCTCCGCATATTCGGCCAAGGCGCGCGGCAAGGCATCGACGCCGCGTTTCGGCGTCACCACGGGGCCGTTGTGCTTGACCAGACCTTCGAGCGTTTCCCAGGTGAGATTGAGGCCATCGAAACGCGCATAGCGGCGTTCGAGCTTGGTGACGATGCGCAGCGTCTGGGCGTTGTGATCGAAGCCGCCAAAGCCATCCATGCAGCGGTCCAGCGCCGTTTCGCCGGCATGACCGAACGGCGTGTGACCGAGATCGTGCGCCAGCGCCAGCGTCTCGGCGAGGTCTTCGTCGAGCCCGAGCACACGGGCGATGGACCGTGCGACCTGCGCCACTTCCAGCGAATGCGAAAGCCGCGTCCGGTAGTTGTCACCCTCGTGATAGACGAAGACCTGCGTTTTATACTTGAGCCGGCGGAACGCGCTGGAATGAATGATCCGGTCGCGGTCGCGCTGGAACGGCGTCCGCGTGGCGCTCTCGGCTTCCGCGAAAAGCCGCCCGCGCGTTTCCTCGGCACGCGTGGCATAGGGGGCGGTGGCCGCGGGATTGGCTATCGGCAAGTAAAACCTCAACTTTTCGGCCCGGAACAGCCTGTTTGCGGTTTGAAATCAGGTCGGTGGACGCCTACATATCTGCTAAGCCAATTCTGGTATTGTTCAAAGCCGAAAGCACTGTTTCCGGCCCGAACGCACGAAAGACCGCATGACCGAAACCGCCGAACTTGCCCCGCCGATCACACTGACGGCGCGTGCCGCCCGCCAGATCGCCAAAATCATCGATGGCGAGGGCGAAGGCACCATGCTGCGCGTGGCCGTGCAAGGCGGCGGCTGCTCGGGCTTTCAATACGGTTTCACGCTCGACGACAGCAAGCAGGACGACGATCTGGTGCTTGAACGGGACGGCGTTACCGTGCTGATCGATGCGGTGTCGGTGGGGTATCTCGCCGGTTCCGAAATCGACTACACGGACGATCTGATCGGCTCGGCCTTCAAGATCAACAATCCCAACGCAACGTCATCCTGCGGTTGCGGTACGTCCTTCTCAGTCTAACGGACGGATATACTCAAGATATTGTGCCGTAATGGCACAATCATGGTTTTACCATAGAGAAAACGCCGGTAATCTCTTCCCACCTGAGTGATTCTTTGTGGGGGAGGTGCAAGCGTAAACCGATGAATAGTCGTGTACTGACCGAAGCCGGCCAAAAGCTGGAGACCTACTGGAAAGCCATCCGAACAAGCAATGACGTCCCGTCCCGGGCTGCTTTCAAGCTCTCTTCCGAAATCGCGCCGCTGATGCCGCATATGGTGATCGCCGAACTCGCGGATGGCGATCTGGTTTTTCGCTACGTTGGCACGGGCCTCGTCGAGCGCCAGGGAATGAACATCACGGGCAAGCGCTATGGCGACTTCGCCGAACCGTTGCAGGTGGCGCGCGCCGCGGCACGTGTCAAAGGCTTCCACGCGACGCCCTGCGGTTTCGCCGCCGTCCATCGCGAGGATTACAGGCGCGGTTTCGCGGCTGAAGTGGAGGTGGTCGGCTTTCCGCTGCGCGCCGACGACGGCGAAGGCCGGTTGATCGTGATGGTGGTGACGCCGCTCGGCACAGTACCCTACACCGAAACCGGCGGACGGCCGATCTTCATGGCCCCCGCGACCCACTTCGAATTCATCGATGTCGGGCAAGGGCTGCCGGACGGCGACGCGATCGTTCAGTGGGCGGAAGGAGCCGCAATGGCAGAGGGAAGGCGGGGGGACAGATGAAGATCGCGACCTTCAACGTCAATTCGATCAAGGCGCGCCTTGCGAACCTGACCGCGTGGCTGAAAGAAGCCGAGCCCGACATCGTGTGCCTGCAGGAGTTGAAATGTCTCGACGATGCCTTCCCGCGCGGCGAGATCGAGGAACTCGGCTACAACGTCGCGGTACACGGACAAAAGACCTATAACGGCGTCGCGATTGTCTCCAAGCTGCCGCTTGAGGACGTAACCCGCGGCCTGCCCGGCGGCAATGGCGACGAGCAGTCACGCTACATCGAGGCGGTCGTGTCGACCGCCGAGGGCGCATTACGCGTCGCCTCGATCTACCTGCCGAACGGCAATCCCGTCGACAGCGACAAATTCGAATACAAGCTGCACTGGATGGACCGGCTGATCGACCACGCGCACCGGCTGCTGGCCTTCGAGGAGCCGCTGGTGCTCGCCGGCGACTACAACGTGATC
>PHEO01000339.1 GCA_002841195.1 Alphaproteobacteria bacterium HGW-Alphaproteobacteria-11 | reverse complement strand
TTGATCTGATGGTATTCCTCGAAGACCACCATGATTTCGCTTTCGGCAATGCCGATCCCGGTATCCCAGACCTCGATGACCACGCCCCGGCCGCGCCGACGACAGCCGATCAGAACTTTTCCGCGCGGAGTGTATTTGAGGGCGTTTGAAACCAGATTGCGCAGCATCTGCTCTAGCAAGTCCGGGTCGGAGTTGACAACATATCCGCAGGGAACCATGCGCAGCTGCAGCCCCTTCGCGCGCGCGGTATAGCCAAACTCTTTTATCAACCGCTCGAATATCTCGTTGATTGTGAAATCTGTTTTCTCGGGCCGAATGGCTCCCGCCTCAATCTGGTTGATGTCGAGCAGCACATCCAGCATGCGCGCCATGGCGCTGAGCGTTTCCCCCAGGCGTTCGACAAGGCCGCTTGCGCGCGCGTCGGTTACCGCAGTCATCAAGAGCCCCTGCAAAATCACCAAAGTTTGCAGCGGCTGGCGCAGGTCATGGCTGGCGACGGCAAGAAAGCGGGTCTTGGCGTCGTTCGCGTGCTGGGCCACGCGCTCGGCATTGGCAAGCGCCTCATGGGTCTTGTGCCGCTCGGTGATTTCCGAATAGGTGATTACAACGCCGTCAATCGTGTCGCCAGAGGTCTTGTAGGGCAGCACGCGGCGGTTGAACCAAGTTCCTCCCTGCCCCTCTATCTCGCGTTCGATCAGGGGTGTGCCATCGAGCACGCTCTGCGCGTCGGCCAGCAGTTCTTGGTCTGACGACAGTGGCGCGAGGTCGGCCAGCGGGCGCCCGATGTCACCGGGGCGCAGGCTGAACAGCGCGCGCGTGGCTGGCGTGAAAAAGCGGATATGCAGGTCAGGGTTGAGGAACAGTGTGGCGACATTGGTGCTGTAGAGCACGTTTTGCAGATATTCCGACGTGGTGCGCTGCTCTTCCAGGGTTTCCTGCAGCTGGGTATTGAGCGCCGTAAGTTCTTCATTAAGCGCCTGTAATTCTTCCTTCGAGGCGAGCAATTCTTCATTTGCCGCCTGATATTGCGCGGAAAGCGAAAGCGCGTCTTCACGCTGCGCGCTTTGGGCCGCGCGGGCCTCTGCCAACTCCTGTAGGGCTACGGCAAGTTCGGCGCGCAGCTCGGCCGCGCTCGCCTTGGGCGAAACTTTCGCCGGGGTTGTCACGCCGGGGCGATGATCGGGGGGTGCGGCTTTCATGTGTTCCTGACGTGTGTGTGAAACGGGTACGGGCAGTGCGCCACGGTCAGCACGGGGCAAGTTGGCAAACAGCCGCGCCGAATCGGAAACCGCCTGAAAGCGCAGATTGGGTGCGCCAGCGGTTTCGGCCTTGCCAAGAAGCAGCTTTCCCCCCGGCACCAAAGCAAAATGAAAAGATTCCAGCAGCCGATCCTGTGCGGCGGGCGCAAGATAGATCATCAGGTTGCGGCAACTGATCAGATCAAGCCGCGCAAAGGGCGGGTCTGCAAGCACGTCATGCTGTGCGAAGGTGATCGCAGCGCGCAGCCGGGGCTTGACCCTGAACCCGGCGCCATCACGCGTGAAATACCGCTCGAGGCGCGCCGCGCCAACCCCGGAAGTGTCGAGATAGACCCCTTCACGCGCCTCTGCCAAAGCGCCGGCATCAACATCCGAGGCAAAGATTTGAACGTCGCACGGCTTCGCTGCGGTTTCCAGCGCCGCGTCAATCAGCATCGCGATGCTGTAGGCTTCTTGCCCGCTGCTGCACCCGGCAATCCAGATGCGGATCGGCTGTGGCCCGGTGTGGCCGCGGATCAGCGCGGGAATGGTTTCGGTGGCCAGAAGATCGAA
>PHEO01000125.1 GCA_002841195.1 Alphaproteobacteria bacterium HGW-Alphaproteobacteria-11 | reverse complement strand
GTAGCCGCGGACGCCCGTAGTGTGGCTGCCACAAGAGAAATACAAAAGGGGGATACGGGGGATGGCCGAAGCAGCAACGGCGAAGGGATCGTCTCAGATCGCGATTTCGCCCGCCTACAGACGCTATGCGCTTTTCGTTCTTCTGCTTGCTTATATCTCAAGCTATGTCGACAGGCAGATCATGGGGGTGCTGGTCGAGCCGATCCGTCTGGAGTTCGGTCTGACTGACACGCAGATGGGTTTTCTCGGTGGCATCGCCTTCGGTATTTTCTATGCGACCCTCGGTATACCGATCGCCTTTCTCGCCGATCGACTGAGCCGGCGCAACATCATTGCGCTTGCGATTGCGGTGTGGAGTGCAATGACGGTCGCGTGTGCTTTCGCGATCGGCTTCTGGACTCTGGCGATAGCGCGTATCGGCGTTGGTGTCGGCGAAGCGGGCTCGAGTCCGCCTTCCCATTCGATGATCGCCGACCTCTATCCCGAGCATCAGCGTTCCGGGGCACTCGCCATCTATGCGCTCGGCGTCTATATCGGCATCATGCTCGGCTTTCTGGTGGGCGCTTATGTGGCGACCGAATATGGCTGGCGTGCGGCCTTTGTTGTCGTCGGCCTGCCGGGTGTTCTGATTGCGCTGATCGTTCGTTTCACGCTGGTCGAGCCGCCGCGCGGCCATTCCGACGGGCTGGCGGCCGCCGAACGGGGTCCAATCAACGTCGCCGTCGCCCGTCAGCAGATCCGTGCTGCCTTCGCCCATCTTTGGCAGGATGAAGTCTCGCGCCACGTAGTCATCGGCGTGACGCTGGTTTCGTTCGTCGGTTATGGCGGTGCCTATTGGGGTGCTGCGTTCTTCATGCGCAGCCACGGCATGACCATGTTCGAGGTCGGCGTTTATCTCGCGGCTGTCATCGGCGTTGCCGGCGTGATCGGCGCGGTGGTCGGCGGGCAGCTGGCCGACCGGCTCGGTTCGAAGGATATGCGATGGAAAATGTGGATCGTGGCGCTCGCGAAAATTCTGGCTGCGCCGTTGATCCTCTGGTTCTTTCTGGAGTTTGATTCGACGGTTGCGCTCGTCGTCTATGTGCCGACGGTGCTGCTCGGGGCTTTCTATCTCGGACCGTCCTTTGCGATGATCCAGAGCCGAGCACCGGTGCAAATGCGGGCGCTCTGTTCGGCGATCATGCTTTTCATCCTCAACATCATCGGTCTCGGGCTCGGACCGCAGTTGGTCGGCGTACTCAGCGACTTGATGGCGCCGGTTTATGAATCGGAATCGTTGCGCTACGCGCTTCTGATGCTGTCGTTCATCAATATCTGGGGCGCGTGGCACTACTACCGGGCCGGCCGGGCATTGGCGGCGCGAAAGGGCTGAGACCCCGTGCCCCGGCGGGCCGTTTGTTTTGATGTGGTCTCAGCTGGGGTACACGTTTCAAAGTGCGCCGTGGCAGTGCTTGTATTTCTTGCCTGAGCCACAGGGGCAGGGGGCGTTGCGCGGGGTCTTGCCCCAGGTCGCCGGGTCGTTCGGGTTGAGCGCGACGCCCGGGTCGTTGCGCACCGGGCGCTGCAATGTCGCCGTGTCTCCGCCGCCCAGTTCATCCTCGCCCGTTGCCGGATCGGCATGGTGGGCATGCATCTCCGGCAGCGGGGCATCCTCGATGCGCGGCGCCTGCGCTTCGGTCACGAATTGCGCCACGGCCAGTTGCCGCGTCACGTCCTCGCGCAGGCGGCGCAGAAGGCTTTCGAACAGCTCGAAGGCTTCCGACTTGTACTCGTTCAGCGGATCGCGCTGGCCGTAGCCGCGCAGGCCCACCGCCTGACGCAGGTGATCGAGCATCATCAGGTGTTCGCGCCAGTGCATGTCGAGCGTTTGCAGCAACACGGCCTTTTCGACCTGACGCATCAGGTCGGAGCCGACTTGCGCCGCTTTCGAGGCCATGTGGCGGTCGGTCGCCGTGTAGAGACGTTCGCGGATTTCTTCCTCGGCGATGCCCTCTTCCTCGGCCCAGCTTTCGACGGGAAGGTCGAGGCCCAGTGTCTTTTCGACTTCGGCTTTCAGGCCCGCCATGTCCCATTGCTCGGCATAGGCCTTCTCCGGCACATGCAGCGTCACCATGTCGTCGATCACCTGACGGCGCATGTCGCTGACGGTTTCGGAAACGTCCTCGGCCTTCATCAGTTCGATGCGCTGCTCGAAAATCGCGCGGCGCTGGTCGTTCATTACATTGTCGAACTTCAGCAGGTTCTTGCGGATGTCGAAGTTGCGCGCCTCGACCTTCTGCTGGGCTTTCTCCAGAGCCTTGTTGATCCAGGGGTGGACGATCGCCTCGCCCTCCTCAAGCCCGAGCTTCTGCAGCATGCCGTCCATGCGGTCGGTGCCGAAAATGCGCATCAGGTCGTCTTCGAGCGAGAGATAGAACTTCGAATGGCCGGGATCGCCCTGACGGCCGGAACGGCCGCGCAACTGGTTGTCGATGCGGCGGCTCTCGTGGCGTTCGGTGCCGATGACATAAAGGCCGCCTGCTTCGAGCGCGCGCTCCTTCTTGACGGCGACGTCGGCTTTCACTTCGTCGATCTTGCGCTGGCGCGCACCTTCATCCTCGATGCCGGCGGTCTCGTCGGCGATGCGCATGTCGAGATTGCCGCCGAGCTGGATGTCGGTGCCGCGGCCGGCCATGTTGGTGGCGATGGTAACGCCGCCGGGAACGCCGGCTTGCGCAATGATATGCGCTTCCTGCTCGTGATAGCGCGCGTTGAGGACGTTGTGCTTGACCTTCTTCTGCTTCAGGAGTTCGGCGAGCTTTTCCGACTTCTCGATCGAGGTCGTGCCGACCAGCACGGGCTGGCCGCGTTTGGCGCAGTCTTCGATCTGCAGGATGATCGCGTCGTACTTCTCGCGCGCGGTACGGTAGACCTCGTCGTCCTCGTCGACGCGGGCGACGGGCATATTGGTCGGAATCTCGAGCACCTCAAGGCCGTAAATGTCGCCGAACTCGGACGCTTCCGTCAGCGCCGTACCGGTCATGCCGGCGAGCTTCTTGTACATGCGGAAATAGTTCTGGAACGTGATCGAGGCCAGCGTCTGGTTTTCCGGCTGTATCTGTACGCGCTCTTTTGCTTCCAGCGCCTGGTGCAATCCGTCGGAATAGCGGCGGCCTTCCATCATGCGGCCGGTGAACTCGTCGATGATGACGACCTTGCCGGCCTTGACGATGTAGTCCTTGTCCTTCTGGAACAGCTTGTGCGCGCGAAGCGCGTTGTTCACATGATGGACGATGGTGATGTTTTCGATGTCGTAGAGGTTGCCCTCGGTCAGGATGTTGCGGTCGCGCAGCAACTGCTCGGCATGTTCGTTGCCGTCGTCGGTCAGATTGACGGTGCGCGCTTTCTCGTCCAGTTCGTAATCGGCTTCAACGATTTCCGGGATGATTTCGTCGATGGAGAGATAGAGGTCGGATTTGTCGTCGAGCGGGCCCGAGATGATCAGCGGCGTACGCGCCTCGTCGATCAGGATCGAGTCCACTTCATCGACGATGGCGTAGTGATGTCCGCGCTGCACCATTGAGGCGAGCTGGTACTTCATGTTGTCGCGCAGGTAGTCGAAACCATACTCGTTGTTGGTACCGTAGGTGATGTCGGCGCCATAGGCTTCGCGGCGCTGGTTGTCGTCGAGGCCGTGCATGATGACGCCGACGCTCATGCCCAGGAAGCGATAGATCTCGCCCATCCACTCGCTGTCGCGCTTGGCCAGATAGTCGTTGACGGTGACGAGGTGGACGCCCTTGCCGGGCAGCGCGTTCAGGTAAGCCGCCAGCGTCGAAACCAGCGTCTTGCCTTCGCCGGTCTTCATTTCGGAAATATTGCCGTCGTGGAGGACCATGCCGCCGACCATCTGGACGTCGTAGTGGCGCTGGCCAAGCGTGCGCTTGGCGGCTTCGCGCACCGTCGCGAATGCCTCGGGCAGCAGGTCATCCAGCGCTTCGCCGGCGTCGAGGCGGGCGCGGAATTCGGCCGTCTTGCCGCGCAGCGCTGCGTCGTCCAGGGCGGCCAGTGCTGGTTCGAGGGCGTTGATCGCCTCGACCCGGGCCGAATAAGCCTTGATCCTTCGGTCGTTGGAAGAGCCGAAAAGACGCTTGGCGAGCGCGCCAAAGCTTGCCATCAGGTCAAAATCCTCTTGCGGTGCGCTCCCGATGTAAGGGGCGGCCGATGCCTTGTCAATGAAACCGGGTGCCCGCGCGGGCGGCGTCCGAGAGCGGAAAGCGGGCGGTTTTCTTTAAATTCCTGTAATGGCGGGGTCCTTGTGCGGGTTTGGCGCGGAGGTCATGATGGCGCGCCAAAATTCCGCCTCGAACGGGCGGCTTAAGTTACCCGGCGGCAGCTTTATGCCGCCCGTGCATAATGTACAGGAAGGTTTCCCCGATGTTTCTCCCGCGCCGTCCGGCCGCGCTTGCGCTGGCCCTCTCGCTTGCCGTTCCGCTGATCGCGGGTGGTTCGGCGACGCCCGCATTCGCCCAAACGGAGGGGCAGGACGCCACCATCGTCGAGGTAAACGGAACGCCGATCCGCTATTCGGACGTGGCGCTGGCGGATGAGGAAATGGGCGTGGCGCTGGCCCGCCTCGAACCCGAGCAGCGCTTCCAGTACCTGCTGGGCATGTTGATCGACAGGCGCATCGTGGCCGAGGCGGCGCGCAACGCCAAGGTCGAGGATCATCCGGAAGTCATAAGCCGTCAGAAGTATTTCGCTGAAAAAGCGCTGCGCGACTTCTACTGGACGCAATTGATGCAGGACAAGGTCACGGATGCCACCATCGCGGCGCGCTACGAGACCGAGATCGTCAAGGCGCCGCCGGAACAGGAGGCGAATGCCCGGCATATTCTGGTGCAGACGCGCGCCGAGGCCGACAAAATCACCGCCGAAATTGCCGCCGGCCTCAGCTTCGACGATGCGGTGGCGCAATATGGCGGCGGCCCAGGCACGCCCCAGGACAGCGATCTCGGCTGGTTTCACCGAGAAGAAATGGTGCCGGCCTTTGGCGATGCGGTATTTGCGCTCAAGCCCGGCGAGGTGTCGGGGCCTGTCCAGACCGATTTCGGCTGGCATCTGATCCAGCTTGTCGATCTGCGCGACGTGCCGAAGCCGACACTGGAAGAAGCGCGCGAGGATATTGCGCGTACGATCGTGCGCGAGGAAGGGCAAAAGCTGATGGAGAAATTGCGCGCCGATGCGAAGATAGATGTCGTCGGCGCCGGCGAGGTGCCATCCGGCGGCCGGCCGCAGATCGTGCCACAGGCGCAGTAAGAGCGGACCGGATTTTCAGTTTCGAGGCAGGCGGGTTATGGCGGTCAGGAAAAAAGCGCGCGCGGGCGTCCGGTCTTCGGCGAAGCCGAAGCGCAAGGTGAGCGTCAAGTCAAAGAGCAAGGCGAAAGCCAAGGCGGGACCGCGCAGCAAGGCCAAGCAACCGCGCGCCCAACGCAAATCGGCACGGCCCAAAAAGCCGGCCACGCCCGGCGTCCGGGCGAAGAAGAAATCCGCGCCGAAGGTTTCGCCGCTGGCGCCGCGCAGCTATCCCGAACTGCCGCCGGTCGGTGGCGTTACGCTTGGTGTCGCGGCGGCCGGCATCAAATACAAGGGCCGCACCGACCTTCTTGTCGCAAAGATGATCGAGGGCACACAGGCCGCCGGCATTTTCACAACCTCGAAAACGGCATCCGCGCCGGTCGAATGGTGTCGTGCCAATCTTGCCGATGGCGGCGAGGGTCGGATGCTGGTCGTCAATTCGGGCAATTCCAATGCTTTCACCGGCAAGGCCGGCGTTGCGACCGTCAAGGCGACAGCCTCGGCCGCGGCCGCCACCGGCAATTGCCGCCAGCGCGATGTTTTCATCGCCTCGACGGGCGTCATCGGCCAGCCGATGGATGCGGGCCCCGTCGTCGCCGGCATCGAGACGGCCATGAGCAAGGCCGCGCCCGATCTGTGGGACGAAGCTGCCCGCGCCATCATGACGACCGACACTTATCCGAAGGTCGCGACACGGAGCGTCCGCGTCGGCGGCGCGGAAGTCACAATCAACGGCATCGCCAAGGGCTCGGGCATGATCGCGCCCGATCTCGCGACGATGCTGGTCTTCATTTTCACCGATGCGGCGATCCCGGCGAAGATCCTGCAGACGCTGCTGATGCTCGGCGCGCGCGAGAGTTTCAACGCGATCACGGTCGACAGCGATACATCGACCAGCGACACGGTGATGGTCTTTGCGACCGGTGCGGCGATGACCGGCGAAGCGCCGGTTACCCGCGCCGGCGACCCGCGGTTGCGTGAATTTCGCGCGGCGTTCGATGAATTGATGCTCGATCTGGCGCATCAGGTCGTCAAGGACGGCGAGGGTGCGACCAAGTTCGTGCGCATCGCGGTCGGTGGCGCGCAAAGCCACCAGGCGGCGCGGCGCATCGCCATGACGGTTGCCAATTCGCCGCTGGTCAAGACGGCGATCGCCGGCGAGGACGCGAATTGGGGCCGCATCGTCATGGCGGTCGGCAAGTCCGGCGAAGCGGCGGACAGGGACAAGCTTGCCATCCGCATCGGCGGCGTCGATGTGGCCAAGAACGGCATGGCGGTTGCCGGTTATGACGAGACGCCGGTCGCGCGCCATATGAAGGGTTCGGATATCGACATTGAAGTCGATGTCGGCGTCGGCAAGTCGTCCGCCGTCGTCTGGACCTGCGACCTCACCTACGACTACATCCGCATCAACGCCGACTACCGGAGTTGAGTGTCAGGCCGTTACGGGATTTTAACTAAAATTCGCGCTATCGGCTGTCCGGGTCGTTCGGCCCTATAAAACATTAACCCTCACAGGCTCAACATGGTGGAAGAGCGCGAAAGCGGGACGAGCGAGCCGAAGCGGCTTGTGCTTGTCGTGGCGTGCGCGCTTGTCGATGCCGACGGGCGGGTGCTGATCGCCCGCCGTCCCGAGGGCAAACCGCTCGCGGGGCTTTGGGAATTTCCGGGCGGCAAGGTGGAACCGGGCGAATTGCCCGAGGACACGCTGATCCGGGAGCTTCGCGAAGAGCTCGGTATCGACGTCACGAAGGCCTGTCTCGCGCCACTCACTTTTGCGAGCCATGCCTATGAGGATTTTCACCTCCTGATGCCGCTCTATGTGTGCCGGCGCTGGGAAGGGCGGGCCCGCCCGATCGAGGGGCAGGCGCTTGAATGGGTCAGGCCCGCGCGGTTGCGGGACTACCCGATGCCGCCGGCGGACGAGCCGCTGGTGGCCGCGCTACGCGATCTGCTTTGAGAGGGGCGCCGGCGTTCCTCTCGCAACCGGTGGGGAAGGACGAAGGCAATGATCGGCAAGTTGACGGGTTTGACAAAGTCGTTTGCGGCGGACGAGAGCGGCGCGACCGCCATTGAATACGGCATCATCGCCGGCGGCGTTTCCATCGCCATTGCAGGCGCGGTTGCGCTGATGAGCGATACGCTGAGGGACGATCTGTTCGGCGTCGTGGCGGCAGCCTTCGCCTGACGGGCTTCGTTCTCTTCGTTCAGCCTCCGGCTTTTTCACCGGCCTTGCGTTCATTCGTTCCCAGCGCTTCCGCGAGCCGTGCCTCGGCGCTGCCGGGGCGGAGCGGTTTCTGCTGGCTTTCATGCGGCGCCCAGCCCGTTGCCGTCACGATCTCGAAAGTGGCGGGCACGCGCCCATCCGGCAATCCGAATTTTTCGCGATAGATCTGCGCGGCGCGTATCAGCGTCGAGCGGCGCATCGGTGTGCGGCGGCGCTCCGCCAGGGCATTGGTCTCGCCCATGCCGCGCAGCTCGGCGATCAGCCGCATCGGGTCGGCATAGCGAACGGTCACGCGGTCGGCATCGACGACCGGCAACGCGAAGTCCGCGCGCTGCATCAGGCTTCCCATGTCGCGAATATCGGCAAAGGGCGAGACGCGCGGGCTGAGGCCGCCCTCGCATTCAATTTCCGCTTCAGCCATCGAGTGGCGCAATTCGGTCAGCGTGTCGCCGCCGAAAAGCGCGGCCATGAACAGTCCGTCCGGCTTCAATGCGCGGCGCAACTGGATCAGGGCGCCGGGCAGGTCGTTCACCCAGTGCAGCGAGAGGATGCTGACCGCAAGATCGAGGCTGGCGTCGCGGAAGGGCAGCGCCTCCTCGTCGGCGGCGACGCGCGGGCCCCGTGCATGGGCAAGCATGGCCGGCGCGAGGTCGGCCGAGACAAGCATCTCCACCTTGGCCGCCGCATTGGCGTCGTCCGTCAGTGCTGCAGCCAACGCCCCCCGGTGGCAGCCGAGATCGAGCGCCATTGGAAAATCGCGGTTGATGCCGCCGATGCGCTCGGCGATGTCGGCGGCGGCGCGGCGCACCAGAAAGTCATGCTCGGTGAAACCGGCGGCGGCGCGGGCGCGGTGGCGCGCATGCGCCGTCCGATCGAAAACACGCATCGGGCCCGAGGACGGCGTTGGCGGGGCGGGGGTCGGCATGGCCGGCATCATGGTCGGCGGGGCCCTCGCCCGCAAGGGGCGCGTGCGTGATATGCTGGCGCCGGCACGGGGGCATCATGGGAACCGAAGCGCGTATGGCGGATCGTTGGTTGGCGGGTTGGCGGCGCGCCATGCGGTTCGCCGACATTGCCTTGCCGCCGCTATGTCTCGGCTGCGGGCGCGGCGTCGACGCGCATGGGGCGCTTTGCGCGCGCTGCTGGAGTGAAATCGAGTTCATCGAGCGGCCGTTCTGCGCCGTCACGGGATTGCCGTTTTCCTTCGACACCGGCCCTGAAACGGTGAGCGCAGTGGCGCTTGCCCAGCCGCCGGCCTATGCGCGGGCGCGCGCGGCGATGCGCTACAACGACCGCGCGGCGGCGTTGCTGCACCGGTTCAAATATGGCGACCGGATGGAGGCGGGCCCGGCCTTTGCGCGCTGGCTGGTGCGCAGCGGGGCGGAGCTTCTGGCCGACGCGGATATTCTGGCGCCAGTACCACTTCACAAGCGGCGGCTCTTTTCGCGGCGCTTCAATCAGTCAGCGGAGCTTTCGCGGCGCGTGGCCGCATCCACCGGCATCGCACATATGCCGGAGCTGCTCGAGCGTATCAGGGCGACGCGACCGCAAGTCG
>PHEO01000338.1 GCA_002841195.1 Alphaproteobacteria bacterium HGW-Alphaproteobacteria-11 | reverse complement strand
GACAGGGTTAAGGGGGGCGATTATCACCGCTTCGACGCCTTTTCGGGCGCCGTTCGGGGAGGATATTGAATGCGGTTCGAGCTGACCGAGGAACAGCAAGCATTTCAGGACGTGGCGCGGCAATTCGCGGCCGACGAACTGGCGCCCTTCGCGGCCGACTGGGACCGGGATGCGTTTTTTCCCGTCGAGACGATGCGCAAGGCGGCGGCGCTCGGCTTTGCCGGCATTTATGTGCGCGAGGATGTGGGCGGTTCGGCGCTGACGCGGCTCGACGCGGCGCTGATCTTCGAGGCGTTGTCGGAAGGCTGCACGTCGACGGCGGCATTCATGTCGATCCACAACATGGCGTCGTGGATGATCGACCGTTTCGGCAATGAAGAGCAGCGGCAGAAATGGCTGCCGCGGCTGACGCCGATGGAACTGATCGCGAGCTACTGCCTGACCGAACCGTCGAGCGGATCGGACGCCGCGTCGCTGAAGACGAAGGCGGTGCGCGAAGGCGACCATTATGTGCTGAACGGCGCCAAGGCCTTCATCTCGGGTGCGGGCACGTCCGACATATATGTCTGCATGGTGCGCACCGGCGAGGCAGGACCGAAGGGCGTGTCGTGCCTCGTTGTCGAAAAGGGGACGCCGGGGCTTTCTTTCGGGGCGCCGGAGCGCAAGATGGGCTGGAACAGCCAGCCGACGGCGCAGGTAATTTTCGAGGATGCCCGTGTGCCGGTGGCGAACCGGATCGGCGAAGAGGGCGAGGGCTTCAAGATCGCGATGATGGGGCTCGATGGCGGACGCCTCAATATCGGCGCCTGTTCGCTTGGGACGGCGCGGGCGGCGCTGAAACGCGCGCAAGCCTATCTCGGCGAGCGCGAACAGTTCGGCAAGAAGCTGGCGCAATTTCAGGCGCTGCAATTCAAGCTTGCCGACATGGCGACCGAACTCGAAGCGGCGCGGCTGATGATCATGCAAGCCGCGACGAAAGTGGACGCCAAGGCACCGGACGCGACCATGCAGGCGGCGATGGCCAAGCGCTTCGCGACGGATGTCGGTTTCAATGTCATCAATGAGGCGCTGCAGATCCATGGCGGCTACGGCTATCTGAAGGATTTTCCGCTGGAGCGGCATCTGCGCGATGCGCGGGTGCATCAGATCCTCGAAGGCACCAACGAGATCATGCGCGTCATCATCGCGCGCGAGTTGCTGAAGGGCTGACGATGAGCGAGGAAGCGGAAGTCCTGTTCGAGCGGCGCGGCGCGGCCGGCTTCATCACGCTCAACCGGCCGAAGGCGCTCAATGCGCTGACGCTCGACATGGTGCGCGCGATCCATCCAAAGCTGATCGAATGGGCAGACGATGCTCATGTGCAATGTGTCGTTGTCGAGGCCGCCGGCGACAAGGCGTTCTGCGCGGGCGGCGACATTCGCGCGCTTTACGATTGGGGACGCGCCGGCGATCCGACGGCGCTCGATTTCTGGCGCGAGGAATACAAGCTCAACACTTTCATCAAGCGCTACCGGAAGCCCTACGTGGCGCTGATGGACGGGATCAACATGGGCGGCGGCGTCGGCATTTCGGTGCATGGGTCGCATCGCGTCGCGACGGAGAAGCTGACCTTTGCGATGCCGGAGACGGGCATCGGGCTCTTTCCGGATGTCGGCGGCACTTACTTTCTGCCGCGTTGTCCCGGCGAGACCGGCATGTATCTCGGGTTGACGGGAACGCGGCTGAAGGCGGCGGATGCGATCTATGCGGGCATTGCGGATGCCTATGTGCCGTCGGTGCGGCTCGACACGCTGAAGGACAGGTTGGCGGGCGGAACCG
>PHEO01000124.1 GCA_002841195.1 Alphaproteobacteria bacterium HGW-Alphaproteobacteria-11 | reverse complement strand
CGCCGCCGGAACGCCCGTCGGCTTCAAGGTGATGATGGTGCGCGACATTGCCGGTCGTTTCAGCGGCAACAAGACCTTCATCGAGGAACTTGAAAGGCTCGTGCCCGAGTTCTACGAGAATGTCGGCCAGCATCTGCAACCGTTCCGTCCCAAGCCGCCGCAACTGAAGCCCGAACAGAACGAAGGCGCTGCGGAAGCCGCACCCGACGCTTCGAAGGGTATGCAGGATGTGGCGCTTGCCGCCAACGACGCGGCGGCGGAAGCGCTGGACGTTGTTGTCAGCGGGATGAACGAAGAGCCGACCCCGGTTGTGGAGCTACCAACAGATATGCCGGTTGAGCGACCGGAAATTCCCGGAGCGTGAACGCCCTTCGCGGATTCACATCCGCATAATGCTGCGGCGACCCCTCACCCTTCCGCCGTCTGGCGACGGCTCCCTCCCTCTCCCCGGTGAAGTGCGCCGCCACGGCCCTTCGCTTGCGCTCCGGGCGTTCGGGACTTGAAAAGGTCCACCGGACCTTTTCATTTGCTGCGCAAACCGTCCCTCACCCCTCCAACGCTTCCACCAGCGCCCGCATATCCGCCGGCAGTTCCGCATCGAAGCTCATCTTCTCCCCCGTCACCGGATGCTCGAAGCCGAGGTGATGCGCGTGGAGCGCCTGTCTCCCTAAGCGCTCCAGCGCGATTTGTGCGTCCACGGAGAGTTTCGCCTTGCGGCTTTTCATGCCCGTGCCATAGGTCGGGTCGCCGAGCAGCGGGTGGCCGATCGCCGTCATGTGGACGCGGATCTGGTGGGTGCGGCCGGTTTCGAGGCGGCATTCGACGCGGGCCACAAGCCCGTCCGCATATTCCGCCTTCACCGCATAATGCGTGATCGCGATGCGCCCGCCCGTGATGTCGTCGCCGTCCTCGCCGACACGCGCCTTCACCGTCGCCATCTTGACGCGGTTGTGGCTCGAGCGCGCGATGTTGGCGTCGATCGTCCCGCGCTTCTTCGCCGGCACGCCCCAGGTGAGCGCCGTGTAGGCGCGCGCCAGTTTGCCGTCGCGGCCATGCGCGGCGAATTGCGCCGAGAGGCCCTTATGCGCGCGGTCCGATTTCGCCACCACCATCAGCCCGCTCGTCTCCTTGTCGAGCCGGTGGACGATGCCGGGCCGCCGCTCGCCGCCGATGCCCGACAGCGTCTCCCCGCAATGCGCGACCAGCGCGTTCACCAGCGTCATGTCGGGGTTGCCGGGTGCGGGATGCACCACGAGGCCCGCCGGTTTCATCACCACGATCAGGTCTTGATCCTCGTAGACGATTTCGAGCGGGATCGCCTGGCCTTGCGGTTTCGCGGGCGAAGGTGCGGGCAGCGTCACGCGCCAGCGCTCGCCCGCCTTGACGCGCCGCGCGGGCTCGGCCACCGGCTTTGCGCCGCCCGCGCCTTCGAGCGCCACATGGCCTTCCTCGATCAACTGCCGGATGCGCGCGCGCGAGGGCGTTTCGTGGGGCGCGGCGTTCCCTTCCGGCTTGCCACCTTCAAACTTGCCCCCTTCCGGCTTGCCTGCCAGGGCGTCGGTGAGATACTTGTCGAGGCGCGCGCCCGCCTCGCCTTCGGCGACGGTGACGGCGATCGTTTCATCCGGCAATGCGGGAGCGGCTTTCATCATGGGCGAAGATACACCATCGGGCGATGTGCCGCCGCCCACCGGGCTCAACACGCCTGAAAATATCCGGAGGCTGAAATTCGTCGTCGGCGGATTGGGGGCGCTGATGGTTGTCGGCTTCCTCGTTGTCATTGTCACCATCGCCAATCGCGCCTCCTCGCTTGGCGAGCGCGAGGTGGGCCCTAGCGGGCGCTTCGGCGTGTCGGAGATCGGCGTCGCGCCGGGCGAGCGCATCCGCGAAATCGTCGCGATGGATGGCGACCGCCTCGCCGTGCATCTCGCGTCGGAAGGCGCCGAGACCATCCTCATCGTCCATGCCCGCACCGGGTTCGAGCTTGGCCGCATCCACTTGGTCCCGCAATCGGGCTTCGCCTCGCGGGAGTGAAGGGGAAGAAGGGGTTCACGCAGAGGCGCAGAGACGCAGAGACGAGAATTGATTGCGCCTTCGGCGCGAAGGAAGACTCTTCCGGCGCGGAACGCGCCAATCAGTATCATTTCTGGTGGACGATTTTTTCTCTTCCTCCTCTGCGGCTCTGCGCCTCTGCGTGCACAAAACGGCCTCGCGTCAAAAACCGGGGATTACTTTTTTTCGCGGTCCTTCACCGGCGCCATGCCGTTCCGCCCGGCGCGTTGCCGCCGCGTTTTGTGACAGTTTTTTGACAGTTCGATGACAGTCGGCCCGCACGCGCGGCGGATTTCGGCGCAAGCCTTTGGCGTCGCTCGCTTTTCGGCGCGCGGGTGCGATTTGTGACAGTTCGATGACAGACGCGCGCCATTGCGGCCGCGTGAGCATGCTCAAGCGGTTGATTTCGTTCGGGAAATTGTCGGGGGAGGGGGAGGGCGCCGCCAGCGCCGGGGGAGGAGGGAGGATGGCGCTGGCGGCGATCTGAAAGGCGGTCGGGGAGGAGGTCGACCGCGTTTTCGTGAGATAAATATCCGGCTTTCGTGACAGATTGTCAACTGGATTTCTTGTGCGTTGCAATAATTTCATGTTTGTTGCGATGCGAATGAATTGCACCACAAGCCATTGAAAACGCTTGCGTAATTTCTGTTGCTGCGGAGTGGAAATCCGCGTTTTACTGTCCGGTGCGGTCGAATGCCGCAGCGCGGAGGAGCGGATTTAGGGCTCACGCCCTAGGCATTTTCGATTGCCCTTGCGCGGGATTCCGAACCGGCCTAGAAGGGGCGCCGCCTGATCCGTCCCCTTCGTCTAGCGGTCCAGGACGTCGCCCTCTCACGGCGAAAACAGGGGTTCGAGTCCCCTAGGGGACGCCAATTTTCCTTTTAAATCAGTGTATTAGAGGTTGCTGAAGAAGCGGTCGTAAACGAGCTCGCCGGTCGCCCGGTAGCCGAATTCGGTCATCAGCTCCCTCAGTTGGTCGATGCGCGGGTCGCTGCATTCGATCTGCAGGCTGGCCTTGTTGCGGGTCAGCAGGTTGCGCATGCCGGCCAGCGCCTGGAGCTCGTGGCCTTCGATGTCCATTTTCAGGAAAATTCGTCTGTTTTCAAAGGCATAGAGGTCGTCGAAGCGGGCCAGCGGGACGCGGATTTCGCGGTCGAACTTCCTTTTGTCGTACAAGTCCGCATCGCCAAGGCCGGAATGAATGTTGGAGTCGCTGTCGACCTGCATCACCGCTTCGCCGCTTCGGTCGCTCAGCGCGATCCGTTCGGCGCGTACCAAGTCACTCAATCCATTGGCAAAAATGTTGCCGCAGAGCTGGTTGTAGCTGTCGGGCTGCGGCTCGAAGGCCAGTGTTTCCAGCGGCGATACGCGGCGCTGGAGGTCGATCGTGTAGAGGCCGAGATTGGCGCCTATGTCGAGGAAAAGGTCGAGTTTGTTGTCCTTTATCTCTTTCACCGCACGGTCGCGCAGCGCCCGTTCCCAGTCCAGCCCGCCCATCATTTTTTCGTCGAGGCGGTTTGCGCGGTCGACCAGAAAGAGCGAATTCTCGTGCTTTATCAACGCGATACGGCTGTGTCTCAAGGCGTTGAATCGCTTGAGCAGCGAGGCGCGAATATTGGTCATCGGAAGGTGCCTCTCGAGCGCTGCTCGCGCCTACAGGTAGATTGCGACCGCCTGCAGGATGAGTGCGATCAGCGCGCCGATCGTCAGCACCGCCATTGAGGCCAGGCTGATCGTGAAGCCGGTCGAGCGCTGCAGCGCCGCCGCGTAGTAGCCGCGGGCGTAAACCACTCTGCCGATTGGATAAATCAGGCCGATCGCGGCGGCCCAGAGGTCGCCCACCGTGGCCGCGAAGAGCCAGAGTGCCGGCAGGAAGATCAGCAGCGTCTCGGCGGTGTTTCCCTGGACCCTCAGTACACGGAGGAAATCGTCCGGTCCGTCCATGCGCGGCGCCGGAACGTCATGTTTTCCGCGGGCTTTTCCGACCTCAAAGGCCATCCAGAAATAGACGAGAAGCGTGACCAGCGTCACGATTCCGGTTAGCGGATATGCGAAACCCATTGTCAGCCCTCCCGGTAAAATTCCAGTCCGAGCAAAGCAGCTTGCGCTGATTCCGGCAATGAAAAGAAAGGGCTAGCAGGCGGCGGGATTAGTTGGCGACGCCGGCCTGGAGTGCGCGGATGCGCGCCGCCAGCGTGCGGTCGCCCAGCTGGGCCTCGGCGGTCAGCCGGTCGTCGGCGGTATCGCCGTCATTTTCGGCGGTTTCCTGCCGGTTTTCGTCGTCCATGCGGTTGATGGAGGCGGCGATGGCCGCCAGCGCCTGCCGGTCGGCCTCGTCGCCGTCGCCGGCCGGGGCGGCGTCTTCGGCCAGCCGCGCCGCGGTTTCGCTGAGGTTTTTCAGGGTTTCGCGCGTTTCGTCCTGACGGTTCGTCTGTTCGGCCAGCGCGGCGCCGATGGATTTCAGCTCTTGCGCCAGGGCCGCGGCCCGCGCGTCGCGCGCCGAAATTTCGGCTTTGGCGGCCTCGACCGCGTCCCGCAGCCGGTCCCTATCTGCTTGCAGGGCCTCGCTTTTTTCGTTCAGCGCGGCGATTTCGTTGTGCAGCGGTTCGATTTCGCGGCGCTGGCGCGCCAGCAGCGCATCGAGTTCGGCATTGTGCGATACGCCCGCGATTTCATCCTCGCCGGCCGCGCCGAGGTGCCGTTCCGTCACCTTGACCGCACGCCGCCAGACCAGACGCGCGGCAATGATCGCAAACAGGGTCGCGATGAAAAAGCCAAGCGCCATCAGCATCAGGCTCTCGATCATGTGATCCTCTTGTCGCGGGCGGGCGGGGTTTGAAACCGGCGCAAGCCTGCCAGAAAAAGGTGCCTGCATCCACCTTGCAGGTCGGTCAGAAGGGCAGCCACTCCCGCGATTTGGTGTATTTCAGATAGCCCACCGACGCGCCGAGCCGCAGGCCGACGCCGGCCCGCATCGGCGCCAGCACGATGTCGTCGCGTTGCTGGTAGTTGATGGCGATGCCGCCGATCAGGAAGGCGCTGCCCTCAACCCCCGGAAAACGTTGATAAATCGCCTCGCCATTTGGCAGGTTGTAGACCAGCGTGAAGTTCTTGACCGCATTGCCGCCGAAGTCCCAGCCGGCGCTCGGGCCCTGCCAATAGACGCGCTGGCGGGTGCCGTTCTTCATCACCAGTTCGCCCTGGCCGTAGCGCAGGCCGACGACAAAGGCGCCGCCTGCCTCTTCGCCCTTGATATAGGCGTTGGGTTCGCCATAGCGCTTGAAAATGCTGTGGACAGCGTCGGCCAAACCTTTCGAAACGTCGCCGAAAAAGTCGCCGGCCTCGCGGACGATTTCTTCCTCGCTATATGTGGCCTCGCCCCGGTCGACGGCCGGCCGTTGTTCCGATTGGGCCAATGCGGCGGGCGCGAACAGGATGGCGGCCATGGCGACAAGCGATGCTGCCAGATGCCGGGCCCAAAAGCCGCGCGCTGCGCCGCTGGTGGATGTCTGCAGGCTCGTATTGGATTTCATTTCGGTTTCCTTGTTCTCCAGCAGCTTCGCGCCATCGAATCGCCCTCAAATTATGCGAGAGTTTAGCTCAACCGGGGAAATCATGATGGCAGCGGATGGCGAAACAATGACCGCCGGGGCCCGCACCTGCAGGAAAAGACAGGCGAACGGCGACGTATGCAGATGTCCATGAAACGCAGACTGGCCCTTGTTTTCGGACTTGTTCTGCTGGTCGCTGCGGGCGGGGCCACATGGTTGTGGACCGAGCGGCTGGCGGTTGCCGAACAGGCAATTGCGCGTGCCTTGTCGGATCGCGGCGTTGCCCCGGCAAATTTCCGCGTCGTGTTTCTCGGCCTGCGGAGCATCGTGCTCGCGGATATCGACATCGGCGAAGGCGATGCCGTCGTCGACAGCGTCACCGTGACCTATTCGGCGGGCGAGCTTCTGTCGGGGCGCGTACGTTCGGTCAATGTCGGCAAGGCACGGCTACGCGTTCGGCTTGAGAATGGCGGCATTTCGCTCGGTGCTCTCGATCCGTTGCTGTCGGGCGATGCGGGCGGTGGTCCACTGATGCTGCCGGAGATCGCGGCGGAGCGTATCGAGATCGCATTGTCGACGCCCTGGGGCGAGGCTTTGCTTTCCGGTCCGGCGGACGTGATGCCGTCCGGCACGGCTATCGCGGTATCGCTGCCCGGCATGACAATCGAGGAAACCGGATCGCCACGTCTCGCGCCGATTGTTGCGGCGGGCCGCGTCGAACTGAACGAGGGTGTGTTCGGTTTCGATCTCGTCCTCGCCAGCGCGGCGGCCGATGCGGAGGGAACGGCGCTCGGGCATGTTGTTGGAAACTACGATACGGCCGGCCGCGCCGGAAATATCCGCGCCGAAGGTACGATAGCGTTCGCCCGCGGCGGGTTGAGGCCGCAAATGCTGGCGCCGCTTCTTGCGTCGTACCACCTCGATCTGACCGGCGCAGTCGCCTATCGGGCCGAGGCTGAAATTTCGCCCGACGGCGTGTTGGCGACGGCGGACATCGATCTCGATAAATTTGCGCTTCATCAAACAGCGGCGGGTTCAGCATCGTTTTCCGGTCTGGTGAAAGTTTCGAAAGGCTTTGGCGGTCCGACGGCATCGCCTTACCGGGTCGGGATTTCCGCCCTTCGCATCGACGACCTGACTGCGCCGCAGCGGTTTGCGTCGGTGCGTGTCGAGGGCGACGTGGCGTTCGGCGCGCCTGTGCTCGACTGGCGCCTTGTTGCACGCAGCGCATTGCCGGCGATTGCCGGGGCGCGGCTCGGCGATTTCACCGGCAGCTACGATGCCGATACACAGAAAGGAAATCTACGTGCGGCCGGCGAATTGGGCTTCGCGCCGGGCAAGGTCGAATTGCAGACCCTGCTGCCGGTTCTGCTTGGCAAGGTGACGCGAATGAGCGGCAATGCATCCTATGTCGCGGACATCTCTGTCGCGGAAGGCGGAATTGCGAGTTCCGGCGAAGCGATTTTGAAGAATGTCGGTTTTGTCACGCCGGCGGCAACGTTCGAAGGGATCGGCGGCACGGTCAAGCTCGCGAGCCTTCTGCCGCCGCGGACCCGCGGACCGCAAACGCTTCGTGTGCGCATGCTGGAGGCCGGACTTCCGCTGGCTAACGGTGTTGTCACATTCGACATGGACCGCGAGGGACTGCGCATTACCGATGCGCGGTGGCCCTTTGCCAGCGGGCAGGTGGTGCTGGTGTCGCGCGGCGCGGACGTGCTGGCTTCCGACGCGCGTTTCGACCTGACGGTCGAGCATGTCGATCTTGAGACGCTTCTGAGCATTGTGGAAGTTCCCGGTCTGACGGCAACAGGACAAATCGGCGGCACAATTCCCGTCGTGCTTCGCGACGGTGATCCTGTGCTGCTCGACGGGGCGCTGGCGGCGGAAGACGAAGGGATCATCGTTTATCTCGGCGCAGGCAGCGACATCGCGCCTGGCGAACAGACCAAACTGCTCACCGACGCGCTGCGCAACTTTCACTACACGGAGCTGACGGGTGGATTGTCGGGCAATGCCAATGGCGAGCTTGTATTGCGGCTCGGACTGCGCGGTTCCAACCCCGATCTCTATGACGGCTATCCTTTTGCTATCAATGTGAAGCTGGAGGGATCGCTTGCGGACGTGCTACGACGTGGTACCGTTGGTTTCCGGCCAATGGAACTCATCAGGGATCAATCCGCCCCGGCGGTCACGCCCCCAGCCGACAAGACGGGACCATGAATCGAGATCAATCCAAATTCGCCCGTCGATTTTCAGTGGTGCTGACCGCCGCCCTGTTCGTTGCCGGCTGCAACCCGACCGTCAAGATCGAGGCGCCGGACAAGCCCATCGAAATCAATCTCAACGTCAAGATCGAGCAGGAAATCCGCATCAAGGTCGATCGTGACCTCGACCAGTTGCTCGCCGACAACCCCGACCTGTTCTGAGGAGCGGAACGACATGGCCCTCTTTGCAAAATCTCTTGTGGCGATGCTGGCACTTCTGGCCGGTCTGGCCTTCGCCGCTCCCGCCTTCGCGATCGACCTCGATTCCGCCAAGGCGCAGGGCCTCGTCGGCGAACGTCAGAACGGTTATGTCGGTATCGTGACGTCGAGCCCGACGCCTGAACTTCGCCAGCTCGTCGACGACATCAATCTGCGCCGCCGCGCTTCCTATCAGCAGATTGCGGCGCGGACGTCGGGCGCGTCGCTCAATGCGGTCGAGAAGCTCGCCGCCGAGAAGCTGATTGCCAAGACGCCGTCCGGCCAGTATGTCGAGAACGCCGCCGGCGCCTTCGTCAAGAAGCCCTGAAGTCCGTCCCGATCCGGCACGGCCGGCGTTAACGGGCCCCGAAGTCTCTGCGGTTTCGTGCCGTGAGGGGGCGAACAGCCCTGAAATCGGCGGCATGGCGATTGCAATCTGTTTTCACGATCAGCTCTCCGCCGGCAGAGATGTCAGGCGGGGTCGGCGCGGACCCCCGACGGTCGGGGGGCCAGTTCGCCGGTTCGCGCCGACCGAGCCGATTCTTTTCGACGGCCTCGACAGCACCAGACCCGGACCGGTTCACTGAACCGGCCCGGGTCTCGGGGTGCGTCAAGCGCCGGCGCCGCGCGCCACAAAGAACGGATTATCGAGACCGCGCTCGACCTTGCCGTAGATCAACGGCGTGCCGTCGAGCTGGGTGACCGTGCCGCCCGCCGCGGCAAGCACCGCATGGCCCGCCGCCGTGTCCCATTCCATCGTGCGTCCGTGACGCGGATAGAGGTCGGCTTCGCCGGCCGCGATGATGCAGAACTTCAGCGACGATCCGGCGGCGAGAAATTCCTTCACCTTGTAGAGGTTCAGATATTCATCGGTCTTCTGGTCGCGGTGGGTGCGGCTTGCAATGACCACAAGTCCGTCGGCGGCGGGTATGCGCGCCGCGATGCGGCGGACGTCGTCGCCCGGCACCGTGCCATCGTGATTGGCTGCGATCTTCTGCTCGAAAGCCATGCCCGGCCCGTAGCCGAAGAACATGCGCGCCTTTGCCGGCGCGTAAACGACGCCGGCGGTCGGCAGGCGATTTTCGATCAGGGCGATATTG
>PHEO01000337.1 GCA_002841195.1 Alphaproteobacteria bacterium HGW-Alphaproteobacteria-11 | reverse complement strand
CCCGCCATGCTGCGCCTGTGCGCGCCAGAACAGCGGGATGATCGCCGAGGCCTGCTTGCCTTGCGGAAATTTCGCGATCTGCGCCTTCGCCCATTCGATATTTTCGGGCGTGAAGGCGAAGTCCGCCGGCTGGTTGGGGTCAAGTCTGCGAACGCTCACCGGTCCACCTCTCCGAACACGATATCGATGGAGCCGAGGATGGCGGCGACGTCCGCCAGCATGTGGCCCTTGCACAGATGATCCATCGCCTGCAGATGGGCGTAGCCCGGCGCGCGGATCTTGCACTTGTAGGGTTTGTTGCCGCCGTCGGAGACGAGATAGACGCCGAATTCGCCCTTCGGCGCCTCGACGGCCGCATAGACCTCGCCTTCGGGCACGCGGTAGCCCTCGGTATAAAGCTTGAAGTGATGGATCAGCGCTTCCATCGAACGCTTCATCTCGGCGCGCGACGGCGGCACGACCTTGCCGTCTTCGGCATGCACCGGACCGCCGGGCATTTTTTCGATGCACTGCTTCATGATGCGCAGCGACTGGCGCATTTCGTCCATGCGGATCAGATAGCGGTCGTAGCAATCGCCGTTCTTGCCGACCGGAATGTCAAAGTCGAGCTCGGAATAGACTTCGTAGGGCTGCGAACGGCGCAGGTCCCAGGCCATGCCGGAGCCGCGCACCATGACGCCGGAGAAGCCCCAGGCGAGCGCGTCTTCCTGCGAGACGACACCGATGTCGACATTGCGCTGCATGAAAATCCGGTTGCCGGTCAACAACGCCTCAAGGTCGTCCAGCGCCTGTTCGCACGGGTCGCAGAAATTATAAATGTCCGCGATGAGCTTGGGCGGCAGATCGCGATGCACACCGCCGACGCGGAAATAATTCGCGTGGAGGCGGGCGCCGGATGCGCGCTCGTAGAAGATCATCATCTTTTCGCGCTGCTCGAAGCCCCAGAGCGGCGGCGTCAGCGCGCCGACATCGAGCGCCTGCGTCGTCACGTTGAGCAGATGGGCGAGGATGCGGCCCATTTCGGAATAGAGGACGCGAATGAACTGGCCGCGGCGCGGCACTTCGAGGCCGAGCAGCTTTTCGGCCGCCAGCACGAAGGCATGTTCCTGGTTCATCGGCGCCACATAATCGAGCCGGTCGAAATAGGGCGTCGCCTGCAGATATGTCTTGTACTCGATCAGCTTTTCGGTGCCGCGATGCAGGAGACCGATATGCGGGTCGACGCGCTCGACCACTTCGCCGTCGAGTTCCAGCACGAGGCGCAATACGCCATGCGCGGCGGGATGCTGCGGTCCGAAATTCAGATGATAGTTGCGGAGTTCCTGTTCGGCCATCGGTCAGTTCTCCGCCTTCTCGTCGCCCGGCAGCAGATATTCGACGCCTTCCCATGGGCTTGCGAAATCGAAACTGCGGAACTCCTGAACGAGCTTCACCGGCTCGTAGACGACACGCTTCACGTCGTCGTCGTAGCGCACCTCGACATAACCGGTCAGCGGGAAATCCTTGCGCAGCGGATAACCGTTGAAGCCGTAATCGGTGAGGATGCGGCGCAGGTCCGGATGATCGCTGAAGAGAACGCCGTACATATCGAAGGTCTCGCGCTCGTACCAGTTGGCCGACGGGTAGATGCCGACGACGCTCGGCACCGGCGTTTCCTCGTCGGTCTCGACGATGATGCGGATGCGCTGGTTCTGGTGCATCGACAACAGGTGATAGACGACGTCGAAACGGCGGGCGCGCTGCGGGTAGTCGACGGCGGTGATGTCGAGCAGCGTCGCGAAGTGGCAGGCCGGATCGTCGCGCAGAAACTTCAGCACGCGCGCAATC
>PHEO01000123.1 GCA_002841195.1 Alphaproteobacteria bacterium HGW-Alphaproteobacteria-11 | reverse complement strand
GTCCTTGGCAAGCTCGCGGATCACACGGCCATAGGCATTGACTTCGACATGGCTCGAGCCCGCCGTGCCGCGCAGCTCCTTGTCATAGGTTTTCTCGATACCTTCCTTGCCGATGCGAAAGCCCGGCAGCCGCATGAGTTGACGGTCGGTCTCGGCTTCGGCCATGTCCTTTTCCGACACGGCGGCGACATAGCCCATGATATGCGCGATCTCTTCCCCATACGGATAGTCGCGCGTCTCGCCGACATCGGGAACGATGCCCGCAAGATCGGGTTCATTGATGTTGACCTTGGCGAACTGATCCCATGTCAGCCCCTCGGCAACCGTCACAGGCATGAAACGTGGCGAGCGTTGAACGTCGCGCAGGATACGCCGCCGGGCAAAGTCGCTGATTTCGATGATCCGCGACAGCCGGTCGAGCGTCTCTTCGATGTCCGCCGTTTGCTCGGAGATCATCATGGCGCGGAAATTCTGGCGGTTGGAGGCGAGGATACGCCCATAGCGGTCGACGACATTGCCGCGGAGCGGCGCAAGAAGCCGCATGCTGACGCGGTTTTCTTCGGCAAGCATCGTGTACTGATCGGATTTCAGGACCTGCAGATAATACATGCGGCCCGCCAGCGCCACGAACGCAGCACCCTGTACGGCGCCGAGCAACGCCGCGCGCCGCGTGAACGCCTGGAATCGCGTATTGTCGCGTCCGCTTATCTGCATATGCCACGCTCCATCGCCTGCCTCAGCTTCCCGGCAGGACGCGCGTCTGTATCCGCCCGAAAATCATAACGAAGATCGGGAAGACCGCCACCGTCAAAACCATGTGCCGCACCAGCGTGGACGGCGGCACGAGCGTTCCGTAAAAAATGGAAACCACAGCCCAGGCGAGCACGCCCGTGAAAGCTGCAACGACCAGAAAGCCGAACCAAAAGACCGTGAAGGGCGCATTGACCAACAGCAAACGCTGCGAAATCACCACGGCATAGGTAACGACATAGACAAAGGCCCAGAGCCCGATAATGCCGCCGGACAACAGGTCGAAAATGAGCCCAACCGTGAAGACCGCAATCGGCGGAAACATCTCGGGCCGCACGATGGCCCAGTAGTAGATCGCCATCAGCACAAAAGCCGGCGTCAGCGACGAGCCGACGATGCGTCCGAACGGCACGAAGGAAAGCAGAACGCATACGAGCCCCATCACGAAAGGGGCGACGATCGTGAAAATACGGCCGGCGCGGGAGGCCGGTGTTGGCGAATAAGGTTCGAGACGGACCATGATGCTACTCCGCCCCGCCAGGCGCCACGGCGGCCGAGCCGCTCGCCGCGCTGCCGCTGGACGAAGCCGGCGGGCCTTTCAGCACATCGGGCGGATCCTGCCGTTCGACCTGCCAGGGAAACTCGTATTGCAGGACACGCACGAAATCGAGCCGCCCCCGATCTGAAAATGTCTGAACGCGCAAATTGCCGTCATTCGTTTGAATGACGAGACCGACCGGCAAGCCGGACGGGATCAATCCCCCGTCGCCGGACGTCACGACACGGTCGCCGGGCGAGACGGCGCTGACATTCGTCAGATATTCGAGTTTCGGCCATTCGGTATTGTCGCCCGCCAGCACGGCCTTGTAGTGCGCGGGCTCGATCACCACAGGGACGCGGCTGTTGAGGTCGGTCAGCAGCAGCACGCGGCTGGCTTTCGGGCCGGTCGACACGATGCGCCCGACAAGGCCGTCCGTGTCGACGACCGCAAGGCCGCTCTTCGCCCCCTGCTCGCGCCCCACATTCACAAGCACCGTATCGACAAAGGGACCGCCCGCATCCGAGACGGCGCGCCCGCTGACATAATTGATCGAGGGATCGAGCTGAACGTTGAGCAGCGCTTCATAGCGCGCGACACGCGCTTCGAGGTTGAGCGCCATTTCCTTCCAGGCGAGAAGACGCGCATTTTCGGCCCGCAACCGTTCGTTCTCGTCGAACACATAGGCGTATTCGTCGGTACGTTCGATGATGCGCCGTGCGGCGGCCACCGGACGCGACGCGACTTCGAGCAGCGGTGCGGCCAGGTCGGTGACGACCTGCCGCGCCTGATCGAAGACATAGGTTTCGGCGCGCCCGAGCAGAAGCAGCGCGGCTGCGAGCGTCAACATGAAGACAAGCGAGATTCTGTGGGAAAACTCGCGGAACGGCAGCGCTGTCCGGTTCGAATCCATTACAACTTACTGCTCTCTCGCTGCCGGCCGGCCCACCCTGTTCCCGCCTTCCGCGTTCCTCAAGGGAACAGTCTTTCGTCCTAGTAGACCGACGACAGAACGTGCTTCATCGTCCGAATATGTTCGAGCGCCTTGCCGGTGCCGAGCGCAACGCAGGAAAGCGCGTCGTCGGCAATGCTGACCGGCAGCCCCGTTTCGTCGCGCAGCACCTGATCGAGATTGGCGAGCAGCGCCCCGCCGCCCGTCAGCACGATGCCCTTGTCGACGATGTCGGCCGCGAGTTCGGGCGGCGTCGCTTCGAGCGCGACCTTCACCGCCTCGACAATGGCGCCCACGGGCTCGGCCAGACTTTCGGCGATCTGGCGCTGGCCGATCGCGATTTCCTTCGGTACGCCGTTCATCAGGTCGCGGCCCTTGATCTCGATGGTCATGCCGTCGCCGTCCGGCGGAATGGCAGCCGAACCCACTTCTTTCTTGATACGCTCGGCACTCGCCTCGCCCACCAGCAGATTATGATGACGGCGGATATAGGCGATGATTGCCTCGTCCATCTTGTCGCCGCCGACACGCACCGAACGCGCATACACAATGCCGCCGAGCGACAGCACGGCAACTTCGGTCGTCCCGCCGCCGATATCGACGACCATCGAGCCGGTTGGCTCCGTCACCGGCAATCCGGCGCCGATCGCGGCGGCCATCGGTTCCTCGATCAGATAGACCCGGCGCGCACCGGCCGAGAGCGCCGATTCCTGAATGGCGCGGCGTTCGACCGCCGTCGATCCGGACGGCACGCAAACGATGATCTGCGGATTGGCGAACGAGCGCCGGTTGTGAACCTTGCGAATAAAATGCTTGATCATCTCTTCGGCGATTTCGAAGTCGGCGATCACGCCATCGCGCATCGGCCGGATCGCCTGGATGTTGCCGGGCGTGCGGCCCAGCATCATCTTGGCTTCCTCGCCGACGGCGAGAACTTGCTTCTTCCCGCCTTTTTCAATGATCGCGACGACCGACGGCTCGTTCAAAACGATCCCGCGGCCCTTGACGTAGACCAGTGTATTCGCCGTGCCGAGATCGATTGCCATATCGGCCGAGAACATGCCGAGCAGACCGGAAAGCATGTTGTTTTCATTCCCTTGAGAGAGTGCTGCCGGACACCTGAGACATCGCGGCCACGAACTTCGGAGTTTCACCACTTATGGTGGCGTTTTGGTTAATGCGCTGCCCGAAACAACCGCCGCGCACCGGGCGCCGATGATCCGCTTCGAAGCCGATTCGGAAGAAGTCCTTCGCCGACGCTCAGCCTACGAATGTCGTGAGTCGAAACTGTGGCGAGACGGCATCTGGCCCCCCGGGCGCCTCGAAACACGCAACAAACCTCACGACCGACGCCACGCCAACCGTAGCGGTCGGAAAACTAAGAGCGCGTTAAGGCTAACCCGTCCCGCATCTGCACAGGATTTTTACGCCAGAACCACGCGGAATGGCAATGGCCAAGACGGAATTTTCGCGGGTTTTCAATGGTTTGGACGAGACTGGGGCGGCAGTTCCATGACCTCCTGCGCGCGCCCTTCAAGCGCCCCGCGATGGCGTTTGACTGCCTCCACGACGAACTCCATTACGGCGCGAACATGGGCAAGCTGTGCGAGGTCGTTGCGGGCAAGGAGCCACATCTCGAGCGCGCCGAGCATGTCGGGACCGAAAACGCGTTCAAGCCCCTCATCGGCATCGGCGAGGATGCAAGGCAGGGCGGCAAGTCCGAGCCCGCGCCGCGCCGCTTCCGCGCGCGCCATCACGCTGGACGACCGCAGCGCCACCTGCGCCGACTTCTCGGCGCGCGAGAACCACCACACCGGCCCGAGCGGCGTCTCGCTGCGCGGGAAGCCGATCAGGTCGTGACCGGCGATGTCGGCCATCTGCCGCGGCCGGCCGCGCGCTTCGAGATAGGCAGGCACCGCGTAGAGCCCATAGGCCATCTCGCCGACCTTGCGCATCAGCATGTCGCCTTGCGTCGGACGCGCCAGCCGCAGCGCGACATCGACATCCTTCAGCGGATTGCCGATGCGCGGTGCGGCGCCGGCCGCTGCCAGACGCGGATCGGTGACGATTTCGAGCTCAAGACCCGGATGATCGCGGCGGAAGGAGGGAAGCTCCGGCGCCAGCAGGGAAGCGGCGACGACGTCACTGGCCGCCAGCCGGACGATACCCTCGGCGCCACCGCCGGCAGCCGCGAAATCGCGCGGCAAGGCCGACAGCCGGCGGTCGACGGGCTCCAGCGCCTCAACGAGCTTTTCTCCAGCAGTTGTAAGGCGATAGCCGGTTCGCTCACGTTCGAAGAGGCGCGCGCCGAGGTCGTCTTCGAGCGAGGCGACGCGGCGGAGCACCGTGGTGGTGTTGACGCCGAGTTGCTGCCCGGCACCGGACAGACTGCCCGCACCGGCGACCGCCAGAAAGAACCGTAAATCGTCCCAATTCATGGGCTTAGCCCCCGCCGAGCGCTCCATATCCGGGTTTGCGCGAACAGCATAGGGGCCTTGCATTCCCAAGGGAACGCGAAAAAGCAAAGGTCGATTTGCGTATATGCCAGCCGACTGTCATCGAACTGTCAAAAATCTGTCACCGATCTGTCACATCACGCCAGCAGGAAGCCGACATAGGCCCCGTAGCCGATGAGCAGCAGCAGCGCTTCGATGCGTCCGAGCCGCGCGCCCGTGAAGGCGAAGAAGAGGAAGACGAGCGTCGCCGCCCCCATGACCCAGATGTCGAAGGAGGCGATGTCGGCCGGCACCGTGATCGGCCTGACGATGGCGACCGTGCCGGCGATGCCGAGCACGTTGAAGATGTTGCTGCCCACCACGTTGCCGATGGCGATGGCCGAATTGCGCCGGAAGGCGGCAAGGACCGAGGTGGCGAGCTCCGGCAGCGAGGTGCCGATGGCGACGACGGTGAGACCGATGACCGAGTCGGAGATGCCGAACCTGTCGGCGAGGATGACCGCGCTGTCGACCAGCATCGAGGCGCCGGCGACCAGCGCGACGAGGCCGCCAAGCGCCATGACGAGTTCGACCAGAAGCCCGAAACGCGGTCCGGCTTGCAAGAAAGCCGCCTCGGCCGCGTGAAGATCGGCGGTGCCGTCCTGGCACTTGCGGTCGGCGCGGTAGGTGTAGACGAGATAGGCGGCGAGCAGCAGCAGAAAGACGATGCCGACGCCACGCGACAGGAAGCCGTAGACGCAGACGGCGACCATCGCCGCCGCAGCGGCCAGCATCATCGTGCCGTCGCGCTTCAGCGTTCCGCGCTCGACCGTCATCGGCCAGACAAGACCCGCAACGCCGATGATGAGCAGGATATTGGCGATGTTGGAGCCGACGACATTGCCGACCGCGATACCGGGATAGCCGCGAAAGGCGCCTTCAAGGCTCGCGACCAGTTCCGGCGACGAAGTGCCGAAGCCGACCAGCGTCAGCCCGATCAGGAAGGGGGAGACGCCAAGCCGCGTCGCCAGCCCCGCCGCACCCTTGACCAGAAACTCCGCGCCGCCGAGAAGCAGAGCCAGACCGAGAACCAGATACAGCAGCGTCAATCGCCAACTCCTTCGCACGCCATCCGTCGCCACGGCGCGAAAACGCCTGCCCGAAGGGAATGCCGACGATAGATAGAGCGTTTGCGATGCCGCCGCGAGCCCCGGCCGAAAATAATTCTCGGGGTGTCAGCCCGAAACGGGTTTGACGAGACCGGCCGCCTGCTTCGCGCGCACCCGCGCCTCGTCGGCATCCGCCGCCCGCGCCAGTGCGACGCCCATGCGCCGCTTCGCGAAGGCTTCCGGCTTGCCGAAAAGGCGAACCTCGGTGCCCGGCAGCGCCAGCGCCTGATCGAGCCCCTCATAGGCAATACTCTTTTCGTCGCGCCCGCCATAAATGACGGCGCTGGCGCCCGGCGAAATCATGTCGACCGACACCGGCAGGCCGAGCACGGCGCGCGCATGCAGCGCGAACTCGCTTTGATATTGGGTGACGAGCGTCACGAGGCCGGTGTCGTGGGGCCGCGGGCTGACTTCCGAAAACCAGACCTTGTCGCCCTTGACGAAAAGCTCGACGCCGAATATCCCCCTGCCCCCGAGCGCTTCCGTGACCTTGCGCGCGATGTCCTGCGCGGCGGCGAGCGCCTTTTCGCTCATCGGCTGCGGTTGCCAGCTCTCGACATAGTCACCCTTGACCTGCCGATGCCCGACCGGCGCGCAGAACTGCGTCTCGATGCCGACGCCGCCAGCGCGTTTCGCCCGCACGGTCAGCAGCGTGATTTCGTAGTCGAAATCGACCATGCCCTCGACGATGACACGCGGCGCCTCGACCCGGCCGCCCGACATCGCATGGTCCCAGGCTTTCTGCACGCCGCCCGGCGCTTCGAGCAGGCTTTGCCCCTTGCCCGACGACGACATGACCGGTTTGACGAAACAGGGAAAGCCGATGCCGCCATCGATGGCGGCTTTCAACTCGGCGGCACTCGACGCAAAAGCATAAGGCGACACCGGAAGCCCGAGTTCCTCGGCGGCAAGCCGGCGGATGCCCTCGCGGTTCATGGTGAGCTGCGTCGCCCGCGCCGTCGGGATCACTTCGGCGATCCCTTCGGCCTCGATCTTCGCCAGCTCCGCCGTCGCGATGGCTTCGATCTCGGGAATGACGATATGCGGACGTTCCTTTTCGATCAGCGCGCGCAAGGCCTTGGCGTCGGTCATCGCGATCACATGCGCGCGATGCGCCACCTGTTGCGCCGGCGCGTCGGCATAGCGGTCGACCGCAATCACCTCGACGCCGTAGCGCTGCAACTCGATGGCGACTTCCTTGCCGAGCTCGCCCGAGCCGAGAAGCATGACGCGGAAAGCGGAAGGGGAAAGCGGCGTGCCGATGCGCATGGAGCCTCCGAAGGTTGGACGGGAGGGGGTTTAGCACATCGGGTGGCCTGCCGGAACGGAAGCCGACGCGGCCTCAGCGATGAAAAGTTACGGTTTCGGCGACCGGCGCCTTGCCAAGCGGAAAACTGTTCACCGGATTGTCCGGTTCGGGATAGCCGAACGAGATGCCGAACAGCATCCTGAGCGACGGATCGATACCGAGAACCTCGCGCACGGTGTTGGCAAAGAGGCTCAGCAGCGTCTGCGGCACGCCCGCAAGCCCATGCGCCGCGAGCGAAAGCAGGAAGGTCTGGCCGTACATGCCGACATCCCCCGCCACGCGAACGGGTTCGTAGACCGGCGTCATGAAAAGCAGACAGACATGCGGCGCGCCGAAGAATTCCAGATTGCGCAACATGGCGTAGCGCCTTTGCTCGGCGGCATCGCGCGGTATGCCCGCCGCATTGAAATAAGCCGCGCCCTGCGCTTGCTGGCGTTCCCTGTAGACCCCGTAGAGATCGTCGTAGCTGAAGGGAAAGTCGGGGGTCATCCGTTCTTCTGCCGCGGCTTCGAGCATCGCCTTGCTCAGCCTGTCGCGCGCCTCGCCGGATGCGATGTGAACGACCCATGGCTGCACGTTGGAATTCGACGGCGCGTGGCGGGCATCCTCGGCCACGGACCGGAGCAAGGCATCGGGCACGGGATCGGCAAGGAAGCTGCGCGCCGACTTGCGGCGACGAACAACCTCGTGAAACGGCATCGCTTCCTGCATCTTGCCCGCCTCCGCTTTCAGCCTCATCATCGACAGCAGCTCCACGTTCTAGTGTCCTGAAATATATCTAGTGTACTAGATATAAGCGCGCAAGAGAATAAATAATGCCCAAATCCGCCGGCCGGACGCTTCCCGATGTGGACAAACAGCTTTCCTTCGCTCTTTACGGCGCTGCCAATCGCCTCGTGCGGATGCACAAGCCGTTTCTCGACGCGCTGGGGCTCACCTTCCCCCAGTATCTCGTGATGCTGGAGCTCCTCGGCTCCGGCCCGCGCTCGGTCGGCGAGTTGGGAACGAAACTCGGCATGGATACCGGAACGATCACGCCGCTGGTAAAGCGCCTGGAACAGGGCGGCTTCGTTTCCCGCCGCCGCGACGCCAAGGACGAACGGAGGGTGCTCGTCGACCTCACATCTTCGGGCGAAGCCATGCGCGAGCGAATTCGGGTGGTGCCGGACAGGATCAAAACCGCCTGCCAGATACCCGACGACCGGGCCGACGAGCTGCGCGACGTGCTGAACGGCATCGGCCGTTCGGATGACGACTAAGGGCCTTGCGCTCCGCCCCGCCACCTGACAACAATTGAACAAGTGTTCAATTGTATGGTTCATCATGGCCGCCCCGAGAACCTCCAAAACCGCACCGCCCCTGCTCGACGACGACAAGACGGTGGAGCTTGCCGACATGTTCAAGATGCTGGGCGACCCGAGCCGCCTGCGCATCGTGACGGCGACGCTCGAAGGCCCGCGCGCCGTCGGCGAGATCGCCGCCATGCTCGGCCTCTCGGTCTCGCTGGTCAGCCATCATCTTCGCCTGTTGCGCGCGACGCGGCTCGTCAGCCCCGAGCGGCGCGGCAAGCAGATTTTCTACCGGGTGCATGACCAGCATGTGGCGCATGTCATTCGCGACATGATCGCCCATGTGACCGAGGAGGCGGAATGACCGCGCATCATCACCACGCACACGGCCACGACCACAGCCACGCCAATGAGCGCCGCGTGTTCCTCGCCATGTGGCTGACCGGCACCTTCATGGTGGTGGAATTCATCGGCGGCATGTTGTCGGGCTCGCTGGCGCTGATCGCCGATGCCGGCCACATGCTGACCGACACCGGCGCGCTGATGCTGGCCTGGCTCGCAACGCGGCTGGCGCGCAAGCCGGCCGATATCGCGCGTTCCTATGGCTATGGACGCGCCGAAACGCTGGCGGCCTTCACCAACGGCATCGTGATGCTGGGCCTTGTCGCCTGGATCCTGTTCGAGGCGGCGACGCGCATCATGGAACCGCGCGACATCCTGGCCGGGCCGATGCTCGCCGTCGCCCCGGCCGGGCTCGCCGTCAACAT
>PHEO01000336.1 GCA_002841195.1 Alphaproteobacteria bacterium HGW-Alphaproteobacteria-11 | reverse complement strand
CTGCGATACTACTTCACGTTCCACGCGCGAACGGACGGGGAGAGGGCACTCGTGCGGTGGCTGCTCAACCACCGGGATGAGATCGGGGCGGAGGTTGGGCAGTTCCTCGACTTCAACCATGTCACGGAGAGGCTGTTCCACGCGAGCAAGGTCCTCGCTGGCGACCTCGCGGTTCAGTTGCTGACCGGCGAGCCGGGAGCGGTCAGCAAGGTGGCGGGGGCGGTCGGGGCGTACTTCTCTGCCATCCACGCATGGCTCATCATCGGCCAAGCCCAGGTGAACGCCCAGACGCCGAGGCCGTAGCACTGTCTCGACATGGTGTCCCGCAACCATCAGCTTTCGGGACGGCCGCTTGGTGGGTTCTGGGACGGACTTTCGGGCACGTCTACGACGCTCGTTCAGGCCTTCCCAACCGGGACGGACTTTCGGGACACGCCACCGGACTCGCTGAGGTGGCGAGCAAGGGTGGTCTTCGCGATGCCCATCATCCGGGCGGTCCTGCGGATGCCGTGGCCCTGATCCATGAGGAGCCGAGCAAGGTCGAGGTCGATGTCTCGGCGGGGACGACCGCAGTGCTTCCCCTGGCCTCGGGCACGGGACACGCCCGCACGAACGCGTTCCTGGATCAGGGACTTCTCGAACTCGGCGATGGCAGCGACCATCGTGAAGATCATCTTGCCGACCGGAGTGCTGGTGTCGATGGCCTCGCGGACCGACACGAAGCCCACGCCAAGGGTGCGGAACTCCTCCAGGGCGGAGAGGAGGTGCTGGGTGCTCCGGGCAAAGCGGTCGAAGCGCCAGACGGCGACGACATCTACGTCGCCGGACTGGACGGCGTGCATCAGCTCGTCGAGTGCGGGTCGGGACTGCTTGCCACCAGAAACACCCTCATCGACGTACTCGCCGACGACAACCCATCCCCGTTGGGCTCCGACTTGGCGCAGCTCCTCGACCTGCATCGCGGTGCGTTGGTCGGTCGTGGACACGCGGGCGTAGATCGCGGCTCGGGGGGCTGGTGGCGTAGGCAACATCGTCCTCCTCCGTGACGACAACTACTACGGAGGACTCGACCGTTTTGAGCCTTGGACCGATCACATCCTGGGAAGTGGAAACCCATCAGATCTTGGGGAGGAAACCCCGTTTCCCCCCAGGGAGGGAAAACCATCAGATCTTGCGGAGGAAAACCGATCAGATCCTGCGGAGGAAACCCCGTTTCCCCCAGAGAGGGAAACCGATCAGATCCTGCGGAGGAAACCCCGTTTCCCCCCAGAGAGGGAAACCGATCAGATCCTGCGGAGGAAACCCCATCACATCCTGCGGAGGAAACCCATTGCCCCCTGCCGGTCGATCGCCAGACGCGATCCCGGAGTGAGCTGCGGCGCTGACCTCGCGCACCACCTCCACTTTCTTGGGGCCGGCGAGAAACTCGCTGGACGCATTCTCGGCCGCCAGAGCCACGCTCAGATTCTCTCGACAGGGTGCTGACGAGATTCTCGGAGCCCAGAGAATCAAGAACACCCCGAGAAACGGATTCTCGGGGGCTGGACTCGTCGTCGAGAAACACGCCATCGACGGTGGACAGGGGGCGGCCGGGCCACTTCGAACCGATTGAAAACCCGATCATCGCCGGATCGGGACCCGCGATCGGCGCACTCGGAGTCACGCAGATTTTGGGAGCGGTTTCCCCAACGGTCGTGGGGAACGGGGTTGCCGTCCGCTGCGAGCAAGGTGCGAAGAGGGGCTCAACATTGCTGCCCCGGCCGTAGTAGCGAGGGACGGTACGCACAACCGGACGGAGCACTGAGCAACCCCCTCGTGATCGAGCCAGCGTAGCGTTCGGCG
>PHEO01000335.1 GCA_002841195.1 Alphaproteobacteria bacterium HGW-Alphaproteobacteria-11 | reverse complement strand
GCGCCGCCGCCGGCCACGCCTCATCCTCGGAGCCGACAAGCGAGGTGAGATCGAGCGCATTACCCTCCAGCGTTCCGGTGAGCGAGGGAAGCTTGTCCCCCTCCCCCGCGCGCCACAGGGCATCGCCCGACAACCGGAAGTTGCCGGCAACGCTCTCCATGCCGGAAAGCGAAAGACTTTGCTTGTCCCAAATCACCGCCGAGGAAAATACAAAGCCGGAACCGGATGCCTGTTTGCCGATCCAGCGCGTAAGTGGCTCCGGCGCGCCGAAAGCCGAAAACACGGAGAGGATGCCGGACGCCGCGATGTCGGCCCGCCCCTCGAAGCGCAGCGCCTCGAACGGATTGGTGGCGCGGCCATTGGCCGTCAGCGTCATACTGCCGATATTGGCGCGGAAATTTACCCGATAAGGTTCGTCGCCAGCGCCTTCGAGCTGCAGCGAGACCGAGCCTGGGGCCGTCAGGCCGTCGCGCGGTTCGAGCCCAAGCTGTTCGAGAAGAACGCGCCCCTCGTCGTTGGCCGCATTGGCGACGATGTCGAGACCCTCAAGACCGCTTTTGCCATGACGCCTCTTCAGCACGGCATCGACACGGCTGCCGCGCACGGTTCCCTTCAATGTCAGCGTGTCGACGCGCAGGTCGCTGTCTGCGGCCTCGCCCGAAGCACCCGTCACCTCGATCGAAACCGGCCCGCTTGCATCCGGCACGGAAAAATTGCCGAGCGCCAGCAGCCCGCCGAAGCGCTCGCCCTCGATATGGCCGGTGAAATTTCCCTTCACGTCGTCGCGCCGTCCAGTCGTGACGCCGCTCAACTGGCCTGAAAACGAAAGCCGGGCGCCGGCAATGTCGTCAGCTTCGAGTTGCCGGATATCGAGCGTGCCATCCGTCAGCGAAGCATCGACGAGCAGGCCACGAAATTCCTCGCCCCAGATGCCCAGGCTTTCGGAGCGCATCCGCAGCGCGATGTCGTTCGATGCCAGAAACTTCAGCGGATCGTCATTGCCGGGCAGCAACGCTAGCAACGGATCCGCGGTGAAATTCGTCGCGCGCAATTCCGCATCGATCAGCGGCCGGTTGCCGGCACTCCGGTAGCCGACGCTGCCGCGAAGCGATGGTGTCGCAAGATCGCGCGTATGATCGGCGGTCAGCGCCGTAAACTCGAGTGCATCGGGCGTCGCCCGCAGGCGCGTCCGCAACGAGAAAGGCACACCGCGCGGCACGGGGCGGGCATTGACCTCGCCGTTGTCGGCGGAGAGCCAATGCGCCAACGCCGCGAGATTGCCGCTGCGCGCGTCGATCCGCCCATCGAAATCCGGTTTGTCGTCGCGGCGGATCAATCGTCCCGTCAGCGAGATTTCGGTCTGCCCGCCAAGCTCGCCGCGCGCCGTCTCGACATCGAGAACGCCGTTCGCCAATGCAAGCGTCAACTCCGCATTGCGGACGATTGCACCCGGAAACGCCAGCGCCGCGACCGAAACATGCACCCCGCCATCGATCCAGCCGGGAAGCGGCAGCGCCAACAATGATGAATGCGGCATGCCGCCGGCGCCACCGGCCGGCAGCAGCCGCTCAAGCAGCGGCGCGGCGGTGAAATTCTCGGATGTGAGTTCGAGCGAGAAGACCGGGCGATCCGCCCAGCGTGCCTGCGCGGCGCCGTTCAGCGTCGTGCCGCCAGCCGACAGCACGAGATTGCGGAACGTCGCCGACTGCGCCGTGGCAACGAGCCCGCTATCGACGCGGACCGGCGCATCGTCGCCGCCGATCTCCAGACGGCCATTGCCGTCGAGACGCGCCGCCGCCGAAAACTGTGTCGCAACGCCGGAGAACAGAAACCGCGCCGGCCGG
>PHEO01000122.1 GCA_002841195.1 Alphaproteobacteria bacterium HGW-Alphaproteobacteria-11 | reverse complement strand
GCAATCGCTTGCGGGCGCGCGCGCCCCTGCCATAATCGCCCCCAACAAGAACACCACGCCGAGGAGGCCACGCCCCATGTCATCGCCCACGCCCTTCACCGTCGATATTCCGCAAGGGAAGATTGACGCAATCCTCAAGAAAGTCCGCGCCTATGAATGGCATGAGATGCCCGAAATCGCCGCCGGCGGCGACCGCTGGGCCTATGGTACGGACATTGAATACATGAAGGAGCTTTGCGACTACTGGGCTGCGACGTTCGACTGGCGCGCCGCCGAAAAAAACCTCAACCGCTTTCCGCATTTCCGCGCCACCGTCGACGGTCACGACATTCACTTCATTCACGTGAAGGGCTCCGGCGCCAACCCCGAGACGCTGTTGCTGACGCATGGCTGGCCGGGCTCGGTTTTCGAATTCTTCGATGTGATCGAACCGCTAGCGCATCCGGAAAAATTCGGCGGCAAGGCAGAAGACGGCGTCAATCTGGTGATCCCGTCGCTGCCAGGTTACGGCTTCGGCGGCAAACCGAAAACACCCATCGGCCCGCGCGGCACCGCCGCGCTCTGGGACAAGCTGATGCGCGATGTGTTGGGCTATGAGCGATACATCGCCCAGGGCGGCGACTGGGGCGCGGTCGTTTCCGGTTGGCTCGCCTATAATCACGGCGCGCCGAAGGGCGGTTGCAAGGCTGTGCATCTCAATATGTTCGGCCTGCGGCCGGCCGCTCTTCCCGAAACCGACGAGGAAAAGCAATGGGCGCAGGGCGCGGCAATGGTCTTCGAACTTGAAGGCGCCTATCTGCGCCTGCAGATGACGAAACCTCAAACGCTTTCCTACGCCATGATGGACAGCCCCGTCGGGGCCGCCGCATGGATCGTCGAAAAACTTCATTCATGGTCGGACAGGCGCGGGCCGGACGGTCGCGAGCACATCGAGAACGCCTTCTCGAAGGACCAGATGCTCACCAACATCATGATCTATCTCGTCACCGGCACCTTCAACACCGCCACATGGTTCTATCGCGGTCTCTTCGAGGAAGGCGGCAACAACATGACGCCGGGAACGAAAATCGAAGTCCCGACCGGCATCGCCAACTTCCCGAAGGAGTTCCTGAAGTTTCCGCCGCGCAGCATGGTCGAGAAGGGCTACAACGTCGTCCAATGGACCGACTTCGAGCATGGCGGACATTTCGCGGCACTCGAGACCGGTACGGTCTTCGTCGACGAAGTTCGCGCTTTCGTGCAGCGGGTCAGGGGCTGAGAGCGCCATGACACATCGCATCGTCCCGGCCGACCCTTTCACGATCCGCATTCCGGAAGCGGAAGTTCAGGATCTGAAGCGCCGCCTGCGCGCCACGCGCTTTCCCAACGAACCACTCGGCAATGAAAGCTGGGAATACGGAACGAACCTCGCTTACATGGAACGCCTGATCGAATACTGGCGGGACGATTTCGATTGGCGCAAGGCGGAGGAAAACCTCAACCGCTTCCCCCAGTTCCACACGACGCTCACCGACGCCGACGACGAGGATCACACGATCCATTTCCTCTATGAACGCGGCTCCGGCGACAACGCGATCCCGCTGATTCTGACGCATGGCTGGCCCTCGACCTTCCGGGAATTTCTGGATGTGATCGGCCCGCTCGCCCATCCTGAAAAATACGGCCGCAAAGGACCATCTTTCGACGTCATCGTGCCGTCTCTGATCGGCTACGGCTTTTCCTCGCTGCCGAGGAAGCCGATCGGACCCGCCGCCATCGCCGATCTCTGGCACCGGCTGATGACCGAAGTGCTCGGATACGACCGCTATGCGGCGCAGGCCGGCGACTGGGGCAGTTTCGTCACCTCACGCCTTGCGCTCCAGCACGCCGGCGCCCTGCTCGGCATCCATCTCACCATGCTGCCGCTCCGCCCGTCGCTGAAGCATGAAAGCCAGCCGCCGGTGAGCGAGGAAGAAGGTCACTGGATTGCCGGCATGCAGAAATGGTGGCGGCGCGAGGAAGGCTATCGGTCAATCCAGTCGACAAAGCCGATGGCGCTGGCCTTTGCGCTGACCGACAGCCCAGCCGGTTTGGCCGGCTGGCTCGCCGACAAATACTACCGGCTCGGCGACACCGACAAGCGAACGACGATGGACGGCATGATCGCGCGCTTCCCCTTCGACGACATTCTGACCCAGTTTTCGATCTACTGGTTCACCGGCACGATCAATTCGGCCAACACGCTCTACAAGGCCGGACCCGCCGAGGGATCGGCGCTGCTGAAACCGGGCGAGAAGGTGACGGTGCCGACCGCCTATTCCGAATATCCGATCGACGTGTTGCCGGACACGCCGCGCTCCTGGGCCGAGCGCTCCTACAATATCATTCGCTGGCGGATCATGAAAAAGGGCGGCCACTTCGCGGCGATGGAAGAGCCGGAGCTCTTCGCCGACGATGTGCGCGCGGCATTCGCGGAAATGGCTCGCTGATCAGACGAGGTCGGGAACGCCCGCGCCGAGATCGATCCACTGCGTATCTTCGTAAGCGAGGATTTCGTAGGGCCCGTGCTCATAGGCCACCGTCTCGATCGAGCCGAAATAGCTGAGGATCATCCAGTGTTCGGAAAGGCTGTGATACATCGGCAACGTCAGCGCCTCCGCGCGCTCGACGAGATTCTCGCGGCGGACGCGCAACATGTTCCACCTGCCGCAGGGTGTCGATGTTTGGGCGCGAAGGAGCGAAAGATAGTGCGGCCGCGTTTCCGGTGCCACGAGGTCGAGCGCATTGCCGCCGGTCGGGTCGAACCCCATGGCACGGCAAACGGCAGTACCCGCCAGCCGCTGCACAATGAGTTCGTCCGATACGATCTCGAGAATGGTGACGGCCGGCATCAACGGGGCAATGGCCGCCGGACTGAAATCCTTCCGGTCCGGCGCAAATCCGGCCTTGGGCAGGTTGTCCCAATAGGAAAAAAACCGCCGCGCGCCGGCCGTGCGCAGAAATTCGGGAAATGCCAGAATCGACGCGCCTCCATCCGGCGAGACGGCCCCCACGGCCGTCGCCTGCCCATGCGGGTGCAATAGTGCCAGCAACCCGGAATGTTCGAATGAAGGTGGGATGTGAAAGTTAAGAAAGCCCTAACCGTCCCATTGCGAGAAATTTTTCCCGCCTGACACGCCGGATCGAATCGGCATCGAGCTTTTCGAGGCCGCGCAGTTCCTCGGCAATGGCGTCGCCGGTCTCGCGGATCATCTGGTTGCGTTCGCGATGCGCGCCGCCCACCGGCTCCGGAAGCACCCGGTCGATCACGCCAAGCTCGTGAAGGTTCTGCGCCGTGATCTTCATCGCTGTCGCCGCCTCCTTCGCCTTGTCGGAGCTGCGCCACAGGATCGAGGAGGCGCCTTCGGGCGATATGACGCTGTAAACCGAGTGCTCGAGCATCAGCACGCGGTTGCCGCAGGCGATACCGATGGCGCCACCCGACATGCCTTCGCCGATGATGACCGAAATCAGGGGCACACCGAGCGACAGGCACCGGTCGGTCGAACGCGCGATCGCCTCGGCAACGCTGCGCTCTTCGCTTTCCATGCCGGGATAAGCACCCGACGTGTCGGCAAGCGTCACGACCGGAATGCCGAAGCGCTCGGCAAGCGTCATCAGCCGGATTGCCTTGCGATAGCCTTCCGGCCGCGCCATGCCGAAATTGTGCTTGATCCGCCCTTGCGTATCGGAGCCTTTTTCGTGGCCGATAAACATGACGGTGCGCCCGCGAAAGCGCCCCATGCCGCCGACAATGGCCGCGTCCTCGCCATAAAGCCTGTCGCCGGCAAGCGGCGTGAAGTCTTCGACGAGACGTTCGATGTAATCGAGGAAATGCGGCCGCGCCGGATGCCGCGCCACCTGCACCTTTTGCCAGGGCGTCAGCGACGTGTAGATGTCCTGCAGAAGCTGCGCGGCTTTCTGTTCGAGCTTCGACACTTCGTCGGAAATGCTGACGGACGGATCGTCCTGCGCGAGGAGCTTCAGCTCCTGCACCTTGCCTTCCAGTTCCGCAATCGGTTTCTCGAAATCGAGGTAGGTGTGCATCGCGCTCCGGCAACTCCCGCCCGTCCGCCAACCCGCCAAAGGCACCGCGGCGGACCCGGGCGCGGGCCCACTTTTTTGCAAGTGCGCGGCACACTGACCCGCCCCCGCGCCCTTGTCAACCGGCCCCTGCCTCCAGGGTAAACGGCGGAATCCTGCGGCTCTCGCGGCCGAGGCACACATGGCTGTCACAACACCGCCCGCCGCTTCGTCTTGAACGGGAAGGTATGATTTTAAGGGAGCCCGACAATGACCACCCTTGCGGATCGAAGTTCGACGATGCGCCTGCTGAAACCCGCCGCCCTCGTCCTCTGGGGCGGGCTCTGGCTCGGCAACGCGCTCTGGATGCTGGCCGACCCTGCCGGCTGGTATGCCGGCATCGACGGCGTCGCGAACACCGGCCCCTACAACCCGCATTTCGTCCGCGACATCGGCATGGCCTATCTGACGCTGGCGCTGCTCGCCTTCGCAGCGATCCGCTGGCCCGGCCATGCCGTGCCGCTTCTTGGCGCAGGCACGCTCTTCCTCGGGCTGCATGCCCTGCTGCACGTCTGGGACATCGCGGCCGGCCGCCTGCCCGCCGAGCACGTCCTGATGGACATGCCGGGCGTCTTCCTCCCCGCATTCGTTGGCGCGTTCCTCACCTGGTGGTGCGCGCCACATCGTGCCTGACCCTCGCGCAAAGGAGACAATCATGTTCGGATTTCTTGCACGCCGCCTCATCGACACGCAGGAGCGGTTCACCGGATCGAGCGCGGACTATGCGCGCGACCTCCATGCCGGCTCGCCCGCCGCCTTCTGGCGCTTCACGATTGCGATGATGGCGTCCCGCTATGTGAAGACATTGCCGCCGGAAGTTTACTGCGTCGCGGGCTTCGGCGCCCTGCGCGCCGAAGATTGCGGGCCTTGCGTCCAGATCGGCGTCAATCTCGCCCTCGCACAAGATATCTCGCCCGCCGTCGTGCGCGCTGCGGCAACGGGCGATACCGCGTCGCTCAGCGAAGAGAACCGGCTGGCCTTTGAATTTGCCCATGCGGTCGCGACGCGCGACTTTCGCGCCGAGGAGCTGCGCCCCATGATCGAAAGAAACTGGGGCAAGGCCGGTCTTGCCGAACTGGCGCTGGAGATTGCAAGCGTGCGGAACTATCCGGCAATGAAGCGTGCTTTGGGCTATGGTCAGTCCTGCCAGCGCGTCGTCATCGAGGGCGAGGTCGCCGATGCGCGGCCGAAGGAGGCAGCGGCATGACGGCTACGGCGAAACCGGCCGAGAACGACGCGATATTCGAACGGCACCGCGCCCGCGCCTTCTCGGTCGCTTACCGCATTGTCGGCTCGGTCAGCGACGCCGAGGACGTGGTGCAGGAAGCCTGGCTGCGCTGGCGCCGCATCGACCCCGCGACGATCCGAAATCCCGAAGCCTGGCTCGTGACGACCACGGCCCGGCTTGGCATCGATGCGCTGCGCGCCGCCCGCGCGCGCCGCGAGACTTATGTCGGGCCCTGGCTGCCCGAGCCGATGGTCGAGGCCGATGCCGAACCGACGCCGGAAGACCGCCTTGCGCTAGCCGACGACGTGTCGATGGCGCTTCTGCATGTGCTGGAGCGTCTTGCGCCGGAGGAGCGTGCCGCCTTCCTGCTGCATGACGCGTTCGATTATGACTATGGCGAACTGGCAGCGCTGCTCGGAAAATCGGAAGCGGCGTGCCGCCAGACGGTCAGCCGCGCCCGCCGCCGCGTCCATGACGAGCATGCGCGTTTCGACACCAGCGCGCGCGAACATGCGCGCCTCGCCGCCGCTTTTGGTAACGCCATCGCCACCGCCAATCCGCAGGCATTGATCGAATGTCTGAGCAATGATGTCGTCTTCTATTCGGATGGCGGCGGCAAGGCGATCGCGGCACTCAATCCGATCTACGGCGCAGACAAGGTCGGCCGGTTTTTCGCCGGGATCGCAAAAAAGGAGCAGGGCGTATTTGAACCCTGCCCGGTCACGGTCAACGGCCGGCCGGGATTGCTGCTTGTGAAAGACGAAAAGCTGGAAACGGTCCTGGCCTTCGCCGTCGCCGACGGCCGCATTGCTGCGGTCTACGCAATGCGCAACCCGGACAAGCTGGCGCGGGTCAGGCTCTAGCGCGAAGCACTAGGAAACCTTGCCCTTCTTCGCCAGGGGATGATGCGTTTCCACCAGGTCTTTCAGCCGCTCATCCAGCACATGCGTATAGATCTGCGTTGTCGAGATATCGGCATGGCCGAGCATTTGCTGCACGGCGCGCAGATCGGCGCCGTTCGCGAGCAGGTGGCTGGCAAAGGCATGACGCAGCGTATGCGGCGAGACGCGCGACGGATCGAGCCCGGCGGCAATCGAGATATCTTTCAGCAATTGTGCAAACCGGTGCCGCGTGAGATGTCCCTGCCGCCCGCGCGACGGAAAAAGCCAGGGCGACGTCTTGTCGCCGAGCCGCTGCGTGCGCAACGGCAAATAGGTGTCGATGGCGAGGCGTGCGGTTTCCGACAGCGGCACTAGCCGCTCGCGTCCGCCCTTGCCGCTGACCGACAGAAACCGTTCGTCGCCGCGAACCGCCGAGAGCGGCAGCCCGACCAGCTCCGACACGCGCAGACCTGTGGCGTAGAGAACTTCCATCAGGCAAACGAGGCGCGCGCGTTTGTAGGCGAGTACCGCCTCTTCCTGCGTCCGTCCATCCGCCGCCAGCCGCGACGCGGCCAGCAGCCCGTCCACTTCCTCGACGGTGAGTGTTTTGGGCAAGGGCCGCGCACGCCGCGGTCCTTCGATCGAACCGCAGGGATCGTCCTTGCGCACACCGTCGGCAAAGAGAAATCCGTGAAACTGGCGGATCGCGGAAAGCCGCCGCGCTGCCGTCGACGCCGACAGGCCTTGCGCGGCAATGTATTCCAGATAGTCGCGGATATCCCTGGCCGTCGCCTCGGTCTGCGATTTTCCACGTGTCGCGAGAAACGCTGAAAAATCCTTCAGATCTCGTTCGTAAGCGTCGAGCGTGTTGCGCGCAGCGCCGCGCTCGGCACTCAGCATTTCGAGAAAGGCTTCAAGATGAAGCCCGCGCTCCACGGATACTTTCGACATTCCAATCACCCGATGTTACTCAACCACGTCCGGCAAAGCTGCGCGCGAGAAGCGCTTCGAGAGCGAGTCGCCGGGCCTCGCTTTCGAGATCGACCGCCTTGAGGCTGGCCGTCGCCTGCGCCGCCGCTCTGGGATGTGCCGCACCGGGCCCACCCAGACCCAATACGTCGAGCGTCAGCAAAACCGTTTCGCCGATGGCATTCTTGTGGCCCGCCATCTGCAATTGATCGAGCAGCGCCTCGGAAGGCGCGTCACCCGGTAGCGCATTGCGTGCATCGAGCAGCGCTTCCCACACGGCGGGCGTCGGCGAGAGACCGAGCGCATCGAGCAGCATCGCCTCGCAGGCCGCGAAAATCTGCGCCGCGCGCTCGCCCGAGCGAAGGTCGGCAATGATTTCAGCCGACACGCTCTCGCTTTCGAACGCCGCCGATGCGCCGCCCGAAATCCGCATCAACGCCGCAAGCTCGCGGCCGTCGCGCCCGAGCCCCGGCGCCGCGTTCATCACCGACATCCACTCCGCCGCCTTGCTGCGTTCGCCGAGCGCCAGAAAGGCCCGCATCGCGGCCGGCGCCATCGGGCGCAATGCGTCGGACGGCGTCATGCCGGCAAGCTCATCATACAGCGCCTCGACCGTCGGATAGTAGAGCCCGGCCGTCTCGCCCGTCGCAAAAGCAAGTTTGAAGAGCCTTATGCGGTCGTCGGCGGCAACCGCGCCGCCGATCGCCTGATGGATCATGGCGCGCCGCATCGGCGATGCTTCGGGAATGTCGGATGTCAGCAGACCCGCCATCTGCTCGTCGGTAAAGCGCGGCATCTTGTAATAGGTCGCAAGCTCGCGGCCATCGATCAGTTCGTAACGCGCCGCGCGCTCGGCCACCGCCAAACGCACCTCGTCCTTCAATTCGCCGTCGCGCAGAAGGCCCGGCAGCAAAGCAGGCGCGGCGATCTCGGCGACATTGTCAGGCAGGTCGCGCCCGGCGAGCCGGTAGAAAGCCGCATCGACGATGCTGAGCGTGTTCGGCTCCGGCGCGCGCAGCCTGATGCCCGCGGCAGCCTGGCCGGCCAGCGAGAAGAACAGGGCATCGTTGAGCCCTTCCTCGCGCGCAAGATCGAGCGTCAGATTGGCGATCTCGGGATTGCCCGCAACGATCTGGCAATAGGCGCTGAGCTTGACGGAGAAAGCCGCCATGTCGTTTCGCGCCGGATCGTTGCCGGGCGGAATATCGGCAAGCGCCGCGCAGGCGCGGTTGTCGTCGCCCGCCGCCAGCGCCGCACGCGCCAGTTCGACCGCGACCTGCGGCGCACGGGTCGCACCGCCCGCCATCGCCAGTTGCAGCGCTTCGTCGGCGCGACCCGCCGCCAGAAGCCTGTTGAGGCGCGCCGCCAGCAGCGGAACGCCACGGCCGGCGCCTTCCGGCGGTCGTGCTCCCGTCAGCAACAAACGCCGCGCGAGATCGTCCATGACCGGTGAGCCGGTCGCTACTGGCATTCGGACAAGATAGGTTTCGATGTCGGCGCGCGAAGCACCCTGCCACATGGCGGGACCGAAGCCGCCGTCCCGCAAGCCGACAAGCCCGACGCTGGACGTATCGACGCCAGACAGCGTGCCGATCTCGATATCCGAACGTTCGCCGCCCGGCACGGCGCTCAGCACGCGGACAGCGGGCTCGCTGGATTGACGGCCGGTCGGAAATAGCTGCGAAGGCAAGGCGGGCGAAACCGCCTGCATACCCGGCGACGACCGACCGGAAGCCGGCGTGGTGGCCCCATAGCCCGGTGGTACGATGCTCCGCGGTCCATCCGCCTGGCCGCTCCCCGCGGGCAATGCCGGCGCATGAACGGGTTCCATGCCGACGGGCGCCTGCAGGACGTTCATTTCCTGGGCGACGCTGGGCACCGCCGGCATACCGACGGAGACAAGGAGCGCGAGGCAGGCGGCGCGGCGCCCGCGCCTAGCGCGGAAACTGACCATCGGGGAGAACCTTCTCCACAGTCTGAGCCTCGGGCGCAACCGCCCGATCAAGATAAAGGAGCCCGCCCGCGAAAACCGCCGCGACGAGGGCGATGGCGACAAGGAGGCCGGTAACGCGGCTCATCTTTTCTTCCTTCTCCGGGGCCGTGGGCGGCCTTCGGTTTCGTGCCGCCATAACGGGAAAAGCCTTAGGC
>PHEO01000121.1 GCA_002841195.1 Alphaproteobacteria bacterium HGW-Alphaproteobacteria-11 | reverse complement strand
CGCCCGACTGGCTGACGAACATCGCCACGGTGCCCGCCAGTATGGCGAGAATGACGGCCTGATCCTGGGTCATGGGCGGGACGTCCAATGAGAAAACCGGAAGAACGAATCTGCAGCAAAGCTTACACGACCCTGCGTTGCTGCGTCGCCCCCGGCGGCGTCTCCGCGTGCCGGGGAGAGAGTTCTCCGGCGTCGAAATCGTCGACGCCGATGACGATGCGCACCAGCCGGTCGGTTTCGGCCAGCGCCCGAATTTCCGCCTCGCTGAGGGTCGCACCCTTGCGTTGCCGCGTCCGGGTCTCAACCGTTTCGTGAACCCTGCCGAAGGCCTGGGTCAGCAACGCAACCTCGTCGTCACCGCGCGGTTCGTATATCCCGCGGGTCAGGCGGTCGCGCGTTGCCGACGGCGCCAGCAACAATTCGGCGCATTCGCGGGCAAGCGCATCTGGCGCCGGCCGCCGCCGCGCGCCATAGGGAAAAACCGTCACCCGCATGACAGCCGCCAGAAATCGGTTCGGGAAGTTTTCCAGAAAGCCGTCGAGACTTTGTTCGATACGATGAATCGAACTTTCCAGCGACAGGCGCACAAGCGGCAGGTCGGCTTCGGGACGCCCATCATGCTCGAAGCGCGCGACGACGGCCGACGAGATATAGAGTTCGCTCAGCACATCGCCGAGCCGCGCGGACAGGCTTTCCATGCGCTTCAGCGCGCCTCCGAGCGATATGAGCGTGACTTCGCTCACGAGCGCCAATGCCGCTGAATAGCGCGACAGGCGCTTCACATCCGCGGTCAGCGGCCCGGCATCCGGCACAGTTGCCGACCCGCCGGCCGTCAACGCCCGCAGCATCGCCCTGCCGAATGTCGCGAACACATGGCCGATATGTCCGAATATCGCCGCATCGAAAGCCGCAAGGCCCCGCGCCTTGTCTTCGTCTTGTGCGGCTTCCATCTCGGCCAGCAGATATGGATGACAGCGGATCGCGCCCTGGCCGAATACGATCAAACTGCGCGTCAGGATATTGGCGCCCTCGACGGTGATGCCGATGGGAATGGCGCGATACGCCGCCCCGAGATAATTCTTCGGCCCGTCGCAAATTCCCTTCCCGCCGTGAACATCCATCGCGTCGTTGACGGCATCGCGCATGCGCTCCGTTGCGTGATACTTCATGATAGCCGAAATCACCGCCGGCTTCTCGCCGGCATCGATCGCCTGGCATGTCAGGCGTCGCGCGGCCTCGAGTTCGTAAGCGATCCGTGCGATCCGCGCCATCGCTTCCTGCACACCCTCGAACTTGCCGACAGGCAGGCCGAATTGCTCGCGGATGCGCGCATAGGCGCCCGTCGTATGCGCCGCAAACTGCGCCCCGCCGGTCGAAAGGGCCGGCAGCGATATCCCGCGCCCCGCCGCGAGCGCGCCCATCAGCATTCGCCAGCCGTCGCCGATGCGTTCCTGCCCGCCGATCACGGCGTCAAGCGGAACGAAAACATCCTCGCCTTCGATCGGACCGTTCGCGAAAGCGAGCATGCTCGGCAGATGACGCCGCCCGATCGTCACGCCCTTGGTGTCGGTGGGAATGAGCGCAACCGTGATGCCGCGATCTTCCGCGCCGCCGAGCAGCCTGTCCGGGTCGCGCAGCTTGAAAGCCAGCCCCATGACGGTCGCAACCGGCGCCAATGTGATGTAACGCTTCGAAAAAGTCAGGCTTAAGCCGAGGACCTCCTTGCCGTCGACTGCGCGGCGGCAGACGATGCCTTCGTCTTCCATGGATGCGGCATCGGACCCGGCGACCGGACTGGTGAGCGCAAAGCACGGGATTTCCTCACCGCGCGCCAGCGGCCGCAGGTATCGCTCTTTCTGTTCATCGGTGCCGTACATCAGCAGAAGTTCGCCCGGCCCAAGCGAGTTGGGCACCATCACGGTAACGGCGGCGGTGATGCTGCGGGTCGACAATTTGGCGACGACGGCCGATTGAGCCGCCGCCGAAAACCCGAGACCGCCATGCTCTTTGGGAATGATCATCCCGAAGAAGCCCTTGGTCTTCATGAAGTCGAAGGCGTCTTCCGGCAGCTCGAGCTCGCTCGAAATGCGCCAATCGTCCAGCATCGCGCAAAGCTCGTCGGTCGTGTCGTCGAGAAATCGCTGTTCTTCGTCATTGAGCGCCGTGGGCGGCGTGTCGAGGATTGTCCGCCAGTCGGGGTTGCCAGAGAAAAGCGCGGCGTCCCACCAGACCGTCCCGGCGTCGAGCGCCGCTTGCTCCGTATCGGATATGGCGGGGAGAACCCGCCTCACGAATGACAACAGCGGCGCCGCGATCAGGCGCCGTCTGGCAGACATCAAGGCACTAACCATCGCAAAACCCCTTTCCGCCGCGCACGCACTCAGCGCATGCGCCAGCATGAACTAGGCCGATTTCCGCGCGCGTCTAGTCGGTCGTCCCGATACCCATTGTTTCCGCCAGCAGCTTGTAGGAATGCAGCCGGTCCTTCTGATCATAAGTAATAGTCAGAATCACGAAATCGTCCACCCCATACGTCTCGCCCATTGCCAGAAGCCGCGCCCGCACTTGCTCAGGCGCCCCGGTGATGCCGCGCTGTTCGATGGCGCGCAGCATGACGCGATCTTCGTCCGTATAAGGATACGCCAGCGCCTCGTCGATCGAGGGAAACGGTCCGGCGCGGTTTTGAAGAAGATGCATCACCCACAGATTGCGCGACGCGGAAATGCGCTTCGCTTCTTCCTCTGTTTCCGCCACGGTAACCGAAACGGCCAGCGAACCGCGCGGCGAGGAAAGATTTCGCGAGGCACGGAAGTTCCGCCGGTAAAGATCCAGTGGCTGCGTGCCGGCATCCTGATTGATGAAGTGAGCAAAGCAATAGGCCATGCCGAATTGCGCGGCGATGACGGCGCCGTCACCGCCCGATCCCAGCATCCAGAGATCCGGCATGCCCGGCCCGCGCGGTGTCGCGTGAAGTCCCACGTAAGGATGGTCGGCGGGAAAGCCGCCAGCCTCGCCGGCGAGCCCTTGCGCGTCTTCGAGGAATTGAGTCAGCAACTCCACCTGTTGCGGAAAGACACCGACATCGTAGGCTTGCGGCCCCGGCTGCAGCGCTCGTGAGGTACGCATGTCGCCACCGGGTGCACGTCCGACTCCTAAATCGATCCGTCCGGGATAGAGCGTTTCGAGCACGCGGAAGCATTCGGCGACCTTGAGCGGGCTGTAATGCGGCAACATCACACCGCCCGAACCGACGCGAATGTGAGACGTCGCGCCCGCCACCGCGCCGATTAGCACTTCCGGCGCCGAGCCCGCGAAGGAAGATGTGTTGTGATGCTCCGCCAGCCAGTAGCGGCGATAGCCGAAGCGTTCGGCGGCGCGCGCCAGCGCGATCGTATTGGCGATGGCCTCGGCCGCGCCGCCGCCCTTGCGGATCGGCGACTGGTCGAGGACGCTCAATGTCACCATGGGAAATCCTTCCTCGTTCCGCCGGCTCCGTCCGGGACAGGGCTGGGCCGCGTACTGGCCGCAATGCGCGTTTGTAGCAGGGCGTATCGCCTTTCCAAACCGAAACGGGGCGCTTCGCCGCGCCGCGCCTTGCCGCGCGTTAAAACCGCGTTAACCGACGCTATCCATCATCGACAAGGGTGGACGATGCCGAGAGCGCTGCCGCAGATCAGAGGAATGCGAATGACGACCAGGGAGGAGATGATTGAAGCCGCCAGGGCGACGGCGACACGCTTCATCCGCCTGTCCGAATTGGCGGACCCGATGACAAAGTTCATGCTCGATTACTGGACCCGGAAAAAAGGAAACCGGCAAATGCCGGCTCTCGCAGACCTGAATCTTGCGGACTTCGCGCGGTATGCACCGAAAATCTTCATGGTCCAGGTCGACCACGACCCTTTCGAACTGACATTCCGTCTTGTCGGAGAGGATGTGATCGCCAATTTTGGCTTCAATCCCAAGGGCCGCTCCTTGTCGTCGCTCAACGAGGAACTTCCGGGTCTTGGCACGTTGCTGCATGAATTCTTCAAATGGGTCGCAACGGCGCGTCGCGCGGTTGGCGCGGGTGGAACGCAGGACCTGGTCGACAGGAGCTACAACAACTACGAAGCGGTGTATCTGCCGTTGTCGAGCGACGGCGAACATGTCGACCGCATTATCGCCGCCACGGTCTACTACTCCAACACCGGGGCGAACGAGCGCTGGACCACGACATCGATGCCGCATGTGTTGCCGCGCATGTCCTGATCGGAGGTCAGGCGGAAAGCGGCTTTTTCTTCACGCGCTTCACGATGCCGGAAAAATTGAGCAGGATGCGTTCGTCCGCATCGTGGCCCGTGAACACCTGCCCGCGCAGAAAGACCATGCTTCCCGTATTGCGCACGATGTCGCCGCGCGCCTCGATGAATTCGCCGGCGCCCGCCGCAGCGGTGAATTCGCCGTTGAGCGACAGCGTGACCGACGGTCCCTGAAGAACAGACCGGCCGATCGCGAACAACGAAAAGTCGGCAAACGTCAACAGCAGCCCGCCATGCAGGAAGCCGCCGCCATTGCAGTGATGCGGTTTGGCCTCGAAAGCGCTGGTGACGCGCCCGTCCGGATGCTGGCGGAAGTAGAACGGTCCGGCATGGTCCTCGAAAGGGTCGTGGCCGTCCCATGTTTCATAGCCGGACAGCCGGCCCGGCGCCTCGATATTCATGAACAGGTCCGCAGGTTGTGAATTTCGGATGCGCGTTTCTATCAGGAAGGGCGCGTTTTCCAAATTCGTCTCTTTTCCACAGGAAATCAGGGGAGATTCATAATCCGTTAGCAGCTTGGGCTCATGCTGGCGTTGAGCGGCAAGTGTCGCGGGCAGGTGGGGCGCAGGGCCAATGGCGCAGATTGCGGATTACAAGGACGTCATCGACGGGATCGGTGCGGAATCGGTTGAGTTCCTTCGTCTGAAGGAATTGAAGGAGCCGCTCTGCATTCACATGCTCGAGTACTGGAAAAGCGTCCGTGGTTCGCGCGACATGCCGCGTCCCGATGACATGGATCCGATCAAATTCGCCCGCTTCATGCCCAATCTGCTGATGCTGCAGGTGAACTGGGAGCCGTTCGATCTCACCTATCGCCTTCTCGGCGAAGATATTGTCGCGGCACACGGCGCCAATTTCCGCGGCCGCCCCGTTCTCGACGTCAACGAGCACAAGTCCGGCTTTGGCTCGCTGCTTTTCGATTTCTACAAATTCGTCGCCGATTCGCGCCGGCCCTATGCGGCCTGCGGCCGCATGGACTACGCCGGTCGCGGCCAAGTCACCTTCGAAGGTGTCTACCTGCCGCTTTCGATCGGCGGCGAGCGGGCGGACCGTATTCTGGGCGCCTCGATCGCGCGGCCCGTCGCCGCGTCCTGATCCGCCACCTACCGATCCGTCGCGGCTTTTGACCGCGCCGCCTCGAATGGCCTAAATTCCCGCAGCTTTGTCACTGACCAGCGGGAATCCCATGGCCCTCGACGCCGAAACACGCGAACAGCTCATTTCCTCCGTCCGCCGCTTTGTCGACGAACGCCTGCGCCCCATTGAGGACAAGGTGTCGGAGACCGACCGGGTGCCCGAAGAGATCGTGCAGGAAATGCGCGACCTCGGCCTCTTCGGCATCTCCGTTCCGGTGGAATATGGCGGCCTCGGCCTCACCATGGAGGAGGAATGCCTGCTGATGTTCGAGCTCGGCCGCACCTCGCCGGCCTTCCGCTCGGTCATCGGCACCAATGTCGGCATCGGCAGCCAGGGCATCGTGATGCATGGCCGTCAGGACCAGAAGGAATACTGGCTGCCGAAAATCGCCAGCGGCGAGGTCATCGTCAGCTTCGCCCTGACCGAGCCCGAGGCCGGCTCCGACGCCGCCTCGCTGAAGGCAACCGCCATTCGCGATGGCGACCACTACATCGTCAATGGCACCAAACGCTACATCACCAACGCCAACAAGGCGCATGCCTTCACGCTGATGGCGCGCACCGATCCGAAGACGCCGGGAGCCAAGGGCGTCTCGGCCTTCGTCGTGCCGCGCGATATTCCGGGCATCCATATCGGAAAACCTGAAAAGAAAATGGGCCAGCAGGGCGCGCATATCTGCGACGTGGTTTTCGATGACGCGCGCATTCCCGCCGACTGCCTGCTCGGGGCGGAGGAGGGCAAGGGCTTCGTCACCGCCATGCAGGTGCTGGAGCGCGGACGTTTGCACATCTCGGCTGTCTGCATCGGCGTCGCCGACCGTCTCGTTGAGGACAGCGTGAAATACGCCGCCGAGCGCAAACAGTTCGGCGCGCCCATCGGCAATCTCCAGCTTGTGCAGGCCATGCTCGCGGATTCGAAAATGGAAGCCTATGCCGGCCGTTGCATGGTGCTCGACGCCGCCCGCCGCCGCGATGCGGGCGAGGACGTCGCGACCGAAAGCTCCTGCTGCAAGCTTTTCTGCTCCGAAGCCGTCGGCCGCATCGCCGACCGCGCGGTGCAGGTGCATGGCGGCGCGGGCTATGTCGCCGACTACGGCATCGAGCGCTTCTACCGCGACGTCCGCATCTTCCGCATCTACGAAGGCACCAGCCAGGTGCAGCAGGTCATCATCGCGCGCAACCTGCTCCGGGCGGTGAGCTGATTCCGCGTCGCTCGACGCCCTTTCCATTCTTTGCGGTTGCAACCTGCGCATGGCGCCGGGCCTCATCGCCTCACCGCCATCGAAGGTATCGCCTGCGGCGCTGTCCGGTGCCACAATCGACGTATGAAAGCGAACATTCTTCTCGCGGCGGGTCTTGTCGCGCTACTCGCCGCCTGCGCCCCGCGTCAGATGACGGTGGGCGGCCCTGTTTTCGCGCCGCGCCTCGAACATGGCTCGGCCGTCACCGCCGCCATCATGGCCGACGGCGCGCGTCTCCCCGTGAATGCTTTCGTGCCGGAAAAGCCTCGCGCCATCGTCGTTGGACTGCACGGCTTCAACGACTACGGAAATGCCTTCGCCGAGCCTGGTCCCGGCCCCTGGTTCGCCGCGCAGGGGCTTGCGCTCTATGCCTATGACCAGCGCGGTTTCGGCGGCGCACCGGGTCGCGGGCTTTGGGCCGGCGACACCCGCATGGCCGAAGACCTGGCCACCGTCGTTGCATTGCTGCGCGCGCGCCATCCGGGCTTGCCGGTCTACCTGCTCGGCACCAGCATGGGTGGTGCCGTCGCCATGCGCGCCATGACATTGCCGCAGCCGCCCGCCGTCGACGGCCTGATCCTCGCGGCGCCCGCGGTCTGGGGCTGGACGGCGATGAACAGCCTCTACGCGACGACGCTGCGTATCGCCGCACATACCGTCCCCGGCCGCCGCCTCACAGGGCAGGGCCTCGACATATGGCCGTCGGACAATATCGAGATGCTGCGCGCCCTCGGCCGCGATCCATGGGTCGTCAAGGAAACGCGCGTCGACGCCGTCTTCGGACTGGTCGGTCTGATGGACAGCGCCTACGAGGCCGCCGGTCGCATCGGCGTGCCGGTGCTGCTTCTCTATGGCGCCCACGACCAGTTGATCCCGGCGCGGCCCACGGCAGCCGTCCTCGCGGCCATGCGCGGCGGCACGGGCCCCGTCACCGCGCTTTGCTATCCGGAAGGCTGGCACATGCTACTGCGCGATCTGCAGCGCGAGACGGTCTGGCGCGACATCGAGGCCTGGATAGACGGCGATGAAATCGCCCCGGATCGCGACGACCTGCGGCCTTGCGGCGCCCTCGCCGCCGGCTAGAGCGCTTCTCGGAAAAGTGGAATCCGGGTTTCCGAAAGGAAGCGCGACCAAACAACAACCTAGAGTCTTTCAGTGTTTCCACGAAACACTGAAAGATTCTAGGCCTCACGCGCGCCGCGGCACCGGCTGGTCGCGATCCTCGTCATCGTCTTCGGACGCCTGCATTTCCACGGCAGGCGCCCTTTCCGTTGCATCTTCTTCACCGAAACGGATGACGATTTCGCGTTCGAGATCGTCGAAAAGATCGGGAATATTTTCGAGAAACGGCAATTCCGCTTTCAGGATCGACCGGAAAAGCCGCGCCTTCAACTGGTCGAGATCGAGGTCGGATGCATGGATGGCCGCCGGCGCGGCGCTCGCCACGATGTCGACCAGCCGGTCGGCGGCGTGCAGTCTTCCCCAAAGATAATCGTTCTCGCGCGCCCGCCGGCTGAAGAACGCGGCGAAGTAGCCGAGATCGCGCCCCATCAGCGTCGCCGGCGCGCCACCTTCGCGCAGTGCCTTGGCATCCTCGGGGCTGATGCGATCAACCTGCACGGTGTCGACATCGTCGAGATCCTGCCATTTGTTGAGTGACAGCGTCAGAACGTCGAAGAACGGGAAGCCGACATAGGCCTGCACCAGTTCGGTTCGTGCCGCCGGCGGAAGGCAGGTCGTCGCCATCTGCGCAAAAGTTTCGTCGGTTTCGCGGTCAAGGCCCACAAGGTCGAGTTTCGAGGCGACGAAGCTGGCAAAATGATCGATCTCTTTGGTCTCGGCGATACCGCCCTCGTAGATCGCCTTGCAGATCGCACGCACATCGGGTGTTCTGAGTCGCTTTGCAGATTCCGACTGCAGGCGCTCAAGGCTCATATAGAGGCTCTCCTTGAAATCGTCGAGCGCGTCCGCGTCGCACTCCGCGGCGTCTGCATCGCCGTTGCGTTCATAGAGTTCGTTGAGACGGCGAATGACGAAGCGCAAGCGCCGCACACGAAAATTGATGTCGAATTCACGCAGGAACCGCACCCATGCATCTTCCTTGCTGGGTTCAGCGCCCTCGCCGGCATGCTGCGCCCAGAGCACCGGAAAAATGCTCTGCCGCTTCGCCCAGGCTTCGACGGCGCGTGACAGTGCCAGCCGGTCGCTCGGGTGATGTACTGCCTCCGAAAGATTGGCGACGACTTCCGTGATCTGATCGAGAACCGAGCTGACTTTGAGCTGGATGTAGGCGTCATAGGCATAGCCGGCTTCCAGCGCCGATTGCGCATTGGCCTTGTTGCGCAGTTTGGCGAGCAGTGCCGGCGTCGGCGGCGCCTCGGCATCGCCGTTGAAGAGTTGCCGCACCCGCTCTGTGACATGTGGCCGTGTCGCCGAAACGATCTGCCGATAGCGGCGCACGCGCTCGGAAAAATCATGCAGGGATTCGAGTTCGTCGCGCACCGGCTGATTGCGCGGAATGTCCGACAATGCGCCACGGATGGTCTGGAAGAAGCCGGGTGCTGCGCCGCCGGCCTCCACATGCCCGCCTTTCGGATCGGGATCGATATAGACGACCCGGCGGTCGACTTCGCGATAGGCCGGCCGCCCCCGGATCGAGG
>PHEO01000120.1 GCA_002841195.1 Alphaproteobacteria bacterium HGW-Alphaproteobacteria-11 | reverse complement strand
CCCGCCTCTTCGATGCATTGATGGATGCGACCGCCCGCTTCGCCACCGGCACGTACATCATGTGGTATCCGGTCAAGGACCCGTCGGTCTCCGGCGCCTTTCTCGAACGTCTCGCCGAGGACGGCCCGCCGAAATCGCTCTGCCTCGAACTCCACATCATGGCCGCCGATCCCGCCCGCATGACCGGCTGCGGCCTCGTCGTCGTCAACCCGCCCTGGACACTCGCCGGCACGGCGCGCGGCATGCTCGACTGGCTGGCCGAAACGCTGGCGCAAGCCCCCGGCGCCCGCGCCCGCGAGGAGTGGCTGCGGCCCTGACGCATCAACGAATCGAATGACCAGAACGCCCCTTCCAGTCTATAAAGGCGCCGGCGCCACAGCTGACAAACAGTCAGAAGAACAAGGACAAGCCGCGTGGACCGGGAGCAGCCCCCGACAGACGAAGACGAACGCGCGGCGCGCTTGCGCGAGGCCGAAACCGCCTATGAGGCCGAGATCGAGGGCAATCTCCGCCGCAACTACGCGGCCAATCTCGCCCACGGGCTTCTCGGCCAGACCGGCTTCCGCCTCGTCAACGCGCCGACTTTCGTGCCCGCCTATATCTACCTGCTTTCGGGCTCGGAATTTCTGGTCGGCCTCGCGCTCGCCGCGCAATGGCTGGGCGCGTCCGCCTCCTCGATCTTCGGCGCGACGCTGATCGAACACCGAAAACGCGTGCTGCCGATGGGCCTGCTGATCGGCTGGGGCATGCGCGCCGGCGTGCTGGGCCTCGCGCTGGGCGGCTTCTTCCTGCCACCCGAATGGGCGCTCGTCACCGCCATCGGCTTTCTCTGCCTCTTCGGCCTGTTCAACGGCATGCAGGCGGTCATCTTCAACACGCTGATGGCCAAGGTGATCCCGCTCCGCCTGCGCGGCCGCCTCACCGGCTTCCGCAATTTCGCCGCCGGCCTCACCGCCGCCGGCGTCTCCTGGATGGGCGGCCATTATTTCGTCGAGGGCAATCTCTTCGGCAACGGCTACGCCTCGACCTTTCTGATGGCCTTCATCCTGACTTCCATCGGCCTGTCGCTGCTGATGCTGGTGCGCGAGCCCGAGCCGCCGACCATCCGCGCCCGCGCCACGCTGGGCGGCCGCTTGCGCGACATCCCGATGATGCTGAAGGCGGACCCCGCGCTCGGCCGCTTCTATGTCGCCGCCGGCCTCGCCGCGCTCGGCACCATGGCGGTCCCCTTCTACATTCTCTATGCGGGCGAGCGCATCGGCCTGTCGGGCGCCACCATCGGCATCCTCTCCACCGCCTTCCTGCTCAGCCAGACCACGACCAATCTTTTCTGGGGCTGGCTCGCCGACCGCTTCGGCAACCGCCTCGTTTTCATCCTCTCGGTCGGCACATGGGGCGCGGCCACCGTGCTGCTGCTCGCCGTCGACACGCTCTGGCCGCTCGCCATCGCCTTTGCCGGCCTCGGCGCGGGGCAAGGCGGCTTCCAGAACTCGAACCAGAACATCATCGTCGAATTCGGCGCCCGCGACGACCTGCCCATGCGCATCGCGGTCCTGAACACCGCGACCTCGCTGATGCACGCGGCGGGCCCCTTGCTCGGCGGCGTCGTCGCCTATGCGATTTCCTTCGACGCGCTTTTCGCCCTCTCGATCGCCGTCCTCACCGCCGCCGTCCTGACGATGTTCTTCCTCGTCGACGAACCGCGCAAACGGCGCAAGACGCTGTAGCGCGCCTTCTTCCCCGCCCGTCCCCCGCAACAAGCTTTCATTAGCATTCCCCCGCCATACTCCGGCTGACGCGCAAACCGCGCACCCGCCGGGGCTCATCGCATGTTTCGTCCTTTCGCCGCCGCCATTCTCGCCACGCTGTTTGTCCTCCCGGCGCACCCGCCCGCTGAGGCGGCGTCCTTCTTCGGCACGGCATCGGCCGACAAACTGATCGCCGAACGCACCACGGCCGCCTGGCGCAAGATCGGCACCGGCGACCTCTATCGTTTCAACATGCTGCAGAAGGACATGATCGCCGGCGAAGCCACCGCCGCCGCGCTGGAAGAGGGATTGGCGCTCGGCCACCGCTGGCTCGACAAGGAACCTGTCTTCGCCGGCTCGGTCTTCGGCCTCATCGCCCGCGCGCCCGAAGCCGCCGAAAGGCCGGCCGCACCGCTCTACAGCGAAGCGCTCTACTGGAACGCCATTGCCTATGATCGCATCTGCGAGCGCGACGGCGAACTCTGCCAGGCGCTGGCCGCCAGCATCCTGTCCAGCGAGCCGGGCGCGGCATCGCTGAAGGCAAGCGCGCTGCGCTACATCAATTTCGCCAATGCCGCGACCGCCGGCGCGCTGCCGCCCGATCTTGCCGCCGACGCCACCGCCAAATGCCGCACCGCGCGCGACGTGCTCAAATCGCGCGCCGCCCGCGATGCCCGCGACACCCACGGCTTCTACGCCGAGCAACTGCAGAGCACCTGCGGCGCCGAACGCACCGCCGCCGCGCCGTTCTGAGCGCTGCTCAACCGGCCGGCCACTTGCTCATCAGCGTCGGCGCATCGAAATAGTCGCGCCACAACACGATCTTTCCGTCCCTGACCTCGAAGATGCCGGTCACCGGCAGCTCCACCCAGCCATCGGCGAGCAAATGCCGGTCGAGCCGTTCGAGCACAACCGTCGCCCCGTCGCTCACCTCGCGCAGCACCTTGTATTCATTGGTGACGGTCGGCGCGAAAAAAGGCTCCAGCACCGCGCGGATGCCGTCCGGCCCCGCCACCTTTCCGATCGGCACATTGTCGTATTCGACATCGCCGGTCACGAGCGCGAGCCCCTTGTCGTAATCCTTGGTCATCATCACGTCGAGAAAGGCCTTCACCGTTTCGGCAGGCGTCATCGCTTTTCTCATCGCCACCGCCCTCACGCCGCCGTGCGGGATTTGATTTCCCGCGCCACGAGATAGAACAACGGTCCGAACGCGCCGGCCGCCAGCGTCAGCGCCACGAAGGGCCAGGGCGTGACGCCGCTCGTCCGGCCGTCATGCACCATCCAGATGATCGCCAGCACGCAGACAATGACGAGATCGGTCAGCACCTGCAGCCCGGCATAGGTCTCGAAATGCTGCAGAAAGATGCCGAGATAACCGGCCTCCATCAGCGCCAGCGCGCTGAGCGCCCCGAAGGCGAGAATGACGGCAAGAAGAACGAGAAGGCGCGCGGACATGAAAAGGCTCCCCGTGGCGTTGCTGTCCATCGGAGCCATCCTCTCTGCGCGGCGTCAGCGCGGCAATTACCTCGGAGGTAGGCGAACGGAGACCAATAATTGCACCTTACTTTTCACTAGACATAATTGCTTAGTCGCAGTTTGCCGAAGCGAAGCTCTCCGTCCCCGACTCGTCGTCACATTCTTCCTATGAATAGAAGACCGCAAGCATTCACCCTTCATCAGGTTCTTCACCCCCAACCGCCTCGGAACTGGGACCACTATATTCTGACCGCTCTTCCAAACTTTTCACACGGACTTCTTTCCGTCTTAGCGTACGCGATCTTTGGCGCGATGCCTTGGAAGCTCCTTCGACCGATACATCGGCAACTACAGTGCGAGCCAGATCCGGCCAGAACAGCTTTAGACGCCGGGAGAGTGCCGAAAGAAATCCGGCTTCAGCATCAATATTGGACAGGGCAGCGGCAGGAGCAACTTCGAGCGCCCAATGAGAGATAGACGGGGCGTCTGTTCCAATCATGCGCTTCATCACAATCGGAGATGGAGTGACCCCCGCACTGATATTTGGTTCAAACACGTATATCCACGCAGGACAGAAATCTGCGCGCATTCGTCCCGGTGCCAGGAGGCTATACGTCCCATCAACCTCCGCCTTGAGTTCAGGAGCGCCAAGATGACGTTGCCAACTATCCCAAACCGACTGGGGGATTGCCAACACACAACCGGCACACTGCTCATGCTGACCCAACTGAAACTTGAACATCATCTGATAGAATGTGCGCTTAAAGACGTTGGCGATGTTCGGGCCCTCGACGCCGTCGGCAAGCCACCATTGGTTGTCCTGAACGGTGTCCCCAAATCGGGCCGGATGCATGCGCAAACCTTCCCGCAAGTTGCGCACCGCATCGCGATATGAACCGTGAAAGTCCATCGTCTGGATTTCGATAATTCCAAACTTTCCAATGTGCGGAACTCCGTCGCGATCCGTTAGTTCGATCACTGTCACATCAAAGGAAAATTCAGGAGAACGTTCGGTTGACGGAATGGAAAGTTCGCCACTTGTCTTCTTGTCGAAGTAAATGAATACGTGCTGCCCCTTTGCCAATCGCGCCGCGATATCCGAGCGGACCTCAGTGCGTTTGAGCGTGACAGCCGGAATCACAAACGGATGCGAAATAGCCGGCAATCTAAAAAGCTGACGGATCGAATTCGATACCAAATCGTCATTCAGCGCCCGATAAGGACAAACGAGCCAGTCTTGTCGCGAACCGTTGCTAAGACTGTTGATGGTACAGACGCCCTTGGCAGCCTCGGCTTTGATGCATTTTCGTTCTTCACCAGTCGCCCTGGTCAAGAATGGGCACCGGTCAGCCTGCTGATCGGCAACAGAAATAGGTGTAGAAATTACTTGAGGGTAAACCCGGTGCCCGAACCACTCGCTGACAAAATTTCCCGCCGAGCCGTTGTTTTTTCTCGCCATACCTACTCCGCCGCAGATAAGAAAAATTCCGCAGGTATAGAATAGCGGGATTTTACTGGCGCAACGGCGTATGCATGGCCGCGTTTGCCCATCAGCATATCGTTTAGCACCCTGCCAACTGCGCGGGCCAAAAGCGGCGGAACTGCATTCCCAACTTGATTGTACTGCTCGGACAAACTGCCATCGAACTTGAACCAGTCGGGAAAACTCTGCAAGCGGGCTGCTTCACGAATGCTGATTGTTCGATGTTGCTCCGGATGAATGTATTCGCCAGATTTTGGGTCGCGGAAGCGCGTGATGATGGAACGGGCAACACCATCCCATTGCATTCGGCGATATCGGCGGGTGTGATCCTTTCGCAAGGCGCGTTGCATTCCAGCCGGAAGGAGGTGACGCGGCAAATCGCGCCAGTCCTGACCTGGCTTCAAGAAACGAATGCGGTCGAGATTTTGTTGCGACAACCGCGCCGCATAGTGGTTCGCTAAATGCCTTGCACCTGCCCGCATTGCCTTCTGATAATCACTTTGTGGCGGTTGACGATAAACGGTTCCAGTCTCCCCACCTTCGATAGCAGGCAGATCGCTGATAGCTTCGGCAATGGTCACGAATCCTGCGCTTTGTTCTTTGGTGATAGTCCGGTTGGGAACAAGATCGCCAATGCCAGCTCTTCCATGGGTCGGAAGAGGAAAACCGCCGCGCACGTTTTCATCGAAACGCCATCCAATAAAGAACATACGCCAACGCATCTGCGGCACACCGTACTGAGCGGCCAAGAGTTCAGCGCACTCAACAAAGTATCCTGCGTCGTTGAAAGCTTTGCCTATCTCGCGGAGAACCGCACCTTTTCCCAACGTCGCAAGCCCCGTGACGTTCTCTATCACAACACAACGCGGCTTTAGCTCCTTGGCAATCCGAAGAAATTCATGGAACAAGCCATTCCGTGGATCCCATATCTCGCGCTGGCCGATGATACTAAACCCTTGGCAGGGCGGGCCGCCAATCAGCAGGTCTAGATCACCTCTTCTCAGCCCGGCGCTCTTAAGAATGTCTTTCCCTCGCAAATTCTCAATCTCAGTTTTTGCGAACGGTATATGAGGAAAATTGCGTAGATGCGTCCGCGCACAAGCAGCATCGACGTCCGAACAGAAAACAACGTCGAAATCAGCATTGGCTAGGCCGAGGGTGATACCGCCTGCTCCGGAAAACAAATCCACAGCTGTTGGGCGACCGGGTTTGGTCGGCGTAAAGGGTTTGAGGCGGGGCGTTTTCACGGCTTCGACTCCCGGCGCGAAGGCCGCTTGAACATTTCCGTTTGCGTCTCAAATCGCTCGCGATCGAGATGCTCTCTGATGAGGCGCACGATAAGCGTCGATTTTTTGAATCCATTTATTCTGCAGTAGGCGTCAAAACGCTCTGCATCGTCAGATGGGATCAAAACGTGAACACGCCCACTTTGCGCCATGGCAATAACCGCCGTCAAGAGGAGCGACTCTGTTGGAGAATTAATGCATTACTGCACAGAAGTGTAAATAACTTAATTTTTCTGCATATATATGTGTGTTTATGCACACTTCATAATGCCGATATCCAAAGCATATCTCTCAAAAAAGCCGGCCCCTTGCGGGACCGGCTTCTTCCTTGCCCAGATCAATCCGGAATTCGCATCAAGCGGCGTTATACCCGAGCACCGCCTTCACCTCGAGGAACTCCTCGAAGCCGAACTCGCCCCATTCGCGGCCGTTGCCCGATTGCTTGTAGCCGCCGAAGGGCGCGTTGAGGTCAGGCCCGGCGAGGTTGAGATGCACATTGCCGGTGCGCAGACGCGAGGCGACCTTGCGCGCATGTTCCGGCTCGCCCTGCACATAGCCCGACAACCCGTAAACCGTGTCGTTGGCGATCTTGACCGCGTCTTCCTCGTCCTTGTACGGAAGGATCGCCATGACCGGTCCGAAGATTTCCTCGCGCGCGATGGTCATGTCGTTGGTGACGTTCGCAAAGACGGTCGGGCGCACATAATAGCCCTTGTTGACGCCTTCGGGACGCCCCGGACCGCCGGTGACGAGCGTTGCGCCTTCCTCGATGCCCTTCTGGATCAGGCCCTGGATCTTGTTGAACTGCACTTCCGAAACCACGGGGCCGATCGTCGTGCCTTCGGCGTTCGGGTCGCCGGCCTTCACCTGCTCGGCGGCGGCCTTGGCGATCTGGATCACCTCGTCCTGGCGCGACGCCGGCACCAGCATGCGCGAGGGCGCGTTGCAGCTCTGGCCCGAATTCGACATCATGCCGAACACCGATCCCGCCACCGCCTTCTTGAAGTCGGCATCGTCGAGCACGATGTTGGCCGACTTGCCGCCGAGTTCGAGCGCGACGCGCTTGACCGTGTCGGCGGCCGCCTTCGAAACGAGAATGCCGGCCCGGGTCGAGCCGGTGAACGACACCATGTCGACATCCGCGTGCGCCGAAAGCGGCGCGCCGACGCCCGGCCCGTCGCCATTGACGAGATTGAACACGCCCTTGGGCACGCCCGCCTCATGCAGCACTTCGGCGAAGATATAGGCGTTGATCGGCGCCACTTCCGAAGGCTTCAGCACCATGGTGCAACCAACGGCCAGCGCCGGCGCCACCTTGCAGGTGATCTGGTTGATCGGCCAGTTCCACGGCGTGATGAAGGCGCAGACGCCCACAGGCTCGCGCAGGATCCGCGTCGGGCCCTTGTCTTCCTCGAATTCGTATTTCTTCAGGATTTCGAGATTGGTGTTCAGATGCGCGATGCCCATGGCGGCCTGCGCGTTCTGCGACAGCTTCTGCGGCGCGCCCATCTCCTCGGTGATCGCGGCGGCGATTTCGGCATAGCGCTTCTGGTAGACCGCCATGATCGATTGCAGAAGCTCGATGCGTTCCTGCTTGGTCGTCGTCGAGAATTTCGGGAAGGCGGCCTTCGCGGCGGCCACCGCCTTGTCGACGTCCTTGGCCGAACCCATGCTGATGCGGGCGAAAGGCTCCTCATTGGCCGGGTTGATGACGTCGAGCGTCTTCTTCTCCGCCGGGTCGACCCACTGGCCGTCGATATAGAATTTCAGATAGTCCTTCATGGGGGCAGTCCTCCTTGTTTGATGCCGTCCCTCGGCCGGTCCGCCCCCGCCCGTCTTTTGCGGGCGGTCGGGGCTTTTTCGGGGTCCGGGCCGGGCCTTTTGCGGGCGCCGCCCCGGTGCCGGAGAGGGGATTCCTGTTGGCATGAAACCTCGCATGAGGCCCCCCGCCCGGTCCAGCGTAAAACGGCCTCGAAAACGGCCAAAACGCCACGTAGATTCACTTGCGGTTCGCGTATAAAGGCCCGGTCGCCGCCGCAATTCGGGCACGATGCCGAAGGACAAGTACGCGAAGCCGAATTGGCCCCCGCCGCAGGAACGAACGACAGGACCGAAGACAGCATCATGTTCATTGACGGACAGAGCGTCCCCGACGGCGCCACGATAGAAACCGACCTCGCCATTATCGGCGCGGGGGCCGCCGGCATCGCGATCGCCCGCGAGCTGGCCGGTTCCGGCATTTCGGTGACGCTGATCGAAAGCGGCGGCTTCGAATTCGATCCCGATACTCAGGATCTCTATGAAGGCGAAATGGCGGGCGTCGAATATCCGCTCACAAGTTCGCGCCTGCGCTATTTCGGCGGCACCACCAATCACTGGGGCGGCTGGACGCGGCCGCTCGAACCCATCGACTTCGAGGAGCGCGACTGGGTGCCCCATTCCGGCTGGCCGATCACCCGCGCCATCCTCGACCCGTATTACGAGCGCGCCGCCGATGTCTGCCAGCTTCGCTCCACCGCCTTCGACGACGCGTCGGCCTGGGCCGAGGGCGGCGAGCCGCTGCCGCTCGCCGGCGACGAGGTGATGACGCGCTTTTTCATCTACAGCCCGCCGACGCGCTTCGGAAAGAAATACCGGCCCGACATTGAAGCTGCGAAAAACGTCACCTGCTATCTCAACAGCAACGTCATGGAGATCGTGCCCACCGAAAACGGCGCCCGCGTTGAAACCCTGCGCATCGGCACATTGTCCGGCGTCCGCTTCGAGGTGAAGCCGAAAGTCTGCATCCTCGCCGCCGGCGCCATCGAAAACGCGCGCATCCTGCTCTTGTCCAACAGCGTCGAGCGCGACGGCCTCGGCAATCGCAACGGGCTTGTCGGCCGCTTCTTCATGGAGCACCCGCACATCCCCTCGCCCGCGACCTTCCTCGTCACCGACCCCGATCATGTGGCGCGCTTCTACCGCACCTACACGAAGCTCCAGAATTCGGTGGTGCGCGGCTGCTTCCTCTTCTCGCCCGACTATCTGCGCCGCACGCGCCGCATGGGCACCGTGCTGACCTTCGGCATGAGCTATGCGGTGACGGAAACGACCGGCACCGAGCCGGACAACCGCGACCCCGCCGCCTGGATCCAGCCGCTGGTGCTGAAGCTCGCCCGCGACACCACCTCGGCCGCCGCGCCGAACGATGAATATGGCTGGCGCATCGGTGTCGGCTGCGCGAGCGAACAGGAGCCGAACCCGGCGAGCCGCATCACGCTGTCGAACGAAAAAGATGCCCTCGGCCTCGCCCGCACGCGCCTTGCCTGGCGCTTGCGCAAATCCGATGCCGACAGCCTGCGCGGCAATCTCGAAGCGCTGGCCCGTGCTTTCGGCGCGTGGGGCGAGGGCCGCGTCCG
>PHEO01000119.1 GCA_002841195.1 Alphaproteobacteria bacterium HGW-Alphaproteobacteria-11 | reverse complement strand
ACCACGTCGGAATACATCGCGATGAAGCGGCGATAGCTGTCATAGGCGAAGCGTTCGTCGCCCGCCCGCGCGGCAAGGCCCGCCGCGGTCGCGTCGTTGAGGCCGAGGTTCAGCACCGTGTCCATCATGCCGGGCATCGAGGCGCGCGCGCCGGAACGCACCGAAACCAGCAGCGGGTTCTTCGCGTCGCCGAATGTCGCGCCGATCGTGCAGCCCACTTCGGCGAGTGCGGTTTCGACCTGTTCTTTCAGGCCGTCCGGAAAGGCGCGGTCGTTTTCATAAAAAGCGGTGCAGACTTCGGTGGTGATGGTGAAGCCCGGCGGAACCGGCAGGCCGATATTCGACATCTCGGCGAGATTGGCGCCCTTGCCGCCCAGCAGGTCGCGCAAACGCGCCGCGCCTTCCGCCTTGCCGTCGCCGAAGGAATAGACCCACTTCTTCTCAGCCATCGCACTCGCCTTTGTTGAGGCCGTCACAAAGTCCTCTCGCATCGAGAGCAACTCACATTCAACACCTCCCCCTCGCGGGGAGGTCGAGAAATTCGCCGAAGGCGGATTTCTCGGGTGGGGGGCCGCGGTGTTCGAGACCGGCTACGCCGGACTTTATACTTTCGACCCCCACCCCAACCCCTCCCCGCCCATCTTGTTCGCTTTGGCGGACAAGCCGCCAAAGTGGGGAGGGGCTTTGGCGCGAGATCGCAGGCGCGGTACGAGGACTTACCCCTCGACCTTCGAAAAATCAGCGACCTCGTGCAGCGCCGCGCGAATTTGCGCCAGCAGCTTCAACCGATTGGCGCGGATAGCGGCGTCGTCGGCATTCACCGTCACGTGCTCGAAAAACGCATCGACCGGCGCGCGCAGTTTCGCCAGCGCCGACATGGCGGCGGCGAAATCCTCGCGCGCGACGGCGGCTTTTGCATCTTTCGTCGCGGCGGCGATGGCGGCGGCGAGCGACTTTTCCTCATCCTGCGCGAAGCGTTTGGCATCCGGCGCGGCATCGAAAGCGCCCTCGCCGTCCTTCTTTTCCTCGATGCGCAGAATGTTGGTCGCGCGCTTGTATCCGGCCAGCAGGTTCTTGCCGTCTTCGGTGCCAAGGAAATCGGACAACGCCTCGACGCGCTTGACGATCAGCACGAGATCGTCGGGCGCGCGCAATTCAAACACCGCATCAAGAAGATCGTGGCGGACGGATTTGTCACGCAGATGAATCTTCAATCTATCACCAACAAAGTCATGCAGGTCGTCGTACAGCGTCGCGTCCCATCGAAACCAGACGTCCTTTCGCAAGGCTCTTTTGTGGAAATCTTCAAACACCATTTTCTCGGTGCTTTCTTCGATCCGAAGAATTGCGGCGCCCCAATCACCATCATATTGTGCAATTACCCTCTCGTACTCATCGGTGGGCAGTGCATTTCGCCAAAAATCCTCAACCAGATGTTCCCACGCGTCCGCGTAGGCATCTTCCAGGCTCAGCCTTAGCTGCCCCTCCAGCACAATGCGGATAACGCCGAGCGCCGCCCGCCTTAGCGCATACGGATCCTTCGAGCCCGTCGGCTTTTCATCAATAGCCCAGAAGCCAACCAGCGTATCGATCTTGTCGGCCAGCGCGACGACCTTGCCAAGCGGCGTGGACGGCACGTCGTCGGTCGGGCCGAGCGGCGAATAGTGTTCGGCAATCGCAGCCGCGATGTCGTCGTCCAGCCCGTCGTTGCGCGCGTAATAGGCGCCCATCAGGCCCTGCAATTCCGGAAATTCGCCCACCATACCGGTGGTAAGGTCGGCTTTGCACAAGCGGCCGGCGATCTGCGCCTTGTCGGCGTCGGCGCCGGGCACGAATGCCGCCAGTTCGCGCGCGAGCTTGCCGATGCGCATGGCCTTGTCGTGGACCGTGCCGAGCTTTGCATGGAAGATGACCTCTTGCAGCTTCGGCAGGCGGCTCGTGAGCGTCTGCTTCCGGTCCTGATCCCACAGAAACCGTGCGTCGGCGAAGCGGGCGCGGAGCACGCGTTCGTTGCCGTTGACGATGGCCTTGCCGCCGTCTTCCGCTTCGAGATTGGCGACGACGACGAAGCGGCTGGCGAGTTTCCCCGCCTTGTCGTGAAGCGCAAAGTATTTCTGGTTGGCGCGCATGGTGCTCGTCAGCACTTCCTGCGGCACCGACATGAATTCGTCGTCGATGCGGCCGATCAGCGGCACCGGCCATTCGACAAGCCCGGCCACCTCGGCAAGCAGCGCCTCGTCCTCGACCAGCGTCAGACCTTCGGCTTCCGCCAGCGCCTTCGCGCCCGCATGGATGAAATGCGCGCGCTTCGCCGGGTCGAGCACGACCCTGGCGTCGAGCAGCTTCATTTCGTAGTCGGCGAAATCCTTCACCGCGAAGGCGTCGGGCGCCATGAAGCGATGGCCGCGCGTCGTGTTGCCGGACTTGATGCCGTCCACTTCGAACGGCACGGCCTTACTGTCGAGAATACAGAGCACCGAATGCAGCGGCCGCACCCAGCGCAAACTGCCCGACCCCCAGCGCATCGATTTCGGCCAGGGGAAGGCGCGGATGACGGCGGGCACGATTTCGGCGATCAGCGCGGCGGTGTCGCGGCCCTTTTTTTCGGTGACGGCGACATAGAAGGCGCCCTTCTTGTCTTCCTGCACCGTCGCTTCGTCGATGCTCTTGAGGCCCGCCGCGCGCAAAAACCCGTCGATCGCCTGCTGCGGCGCGCCGACTTTCGGCCCCTTGCGCTCTTCCTTCACATCGGGCGTCTTGTCCGGCAGACCGTCGATCACCAGCGTCAGGCGGCGCGGCGTCGCGAAGCTGCGCGCGTTCTTTCCCTCGACGCCCGCTTCCTTCAGCGCGTCGGTGACGAGGCGCACAAGGTCCTCGCCCGCGCGCTTCTGCATCCGCGCCGGAATTTCCTCGGAGAAAAGTTCGAGCAGGAGTTCGCTCATTCAGCGCCCCCCACCCGGCGAACGGTGTTCGCCGACCTCCCCGCGAGGGGGAGGTGAAAGAAAGAAGCGCGGCCGTCAAGCCCCTCCCCCTTGCGGGGAGGGGTTGGGGTGGGGGTCAAACAAAAAACCATCACGCGCCGCCCCCCGCTTCGGTCTTCAGCCAGGCCTCGGCGCAGGCTTTCGACAGCGCGCGGACGCGGCCGATATAGGCCTGACGTTCGGTGACCGAAATCACGCCGCGCGCATCGAGCAGGTTGAAATTGTGGCTGGCCTTGATGACCTGGTCGTAGGCCGGCAGCGGCAACGGCTTTTCGCGGTCGAGCAGCGCCGCGCATTCCTTTTCCGCGTCCTCGAAATGGCGGAACAGCATTTCGGTGTTCGCGGCTTCGAAATTGTGCGTGGAGAATTCGACTTCGGCCTGATGGAAGACATCGCCATAGGTCACGCGGTCGGCGCCTTGCGCGCCGTTGAAGTCGAGTTCGTAGCCGTTGTCGACGCCCTGGATATACATCGCAAGGCGTTCGAGGCCGTAGGTCAGCTCGCCCGAAACGGGATTGCAGTCGAAGCCGCCGACCTGCTGGAAGTAGGTGAACTGCGAAACTTCCATGCCGTCGCACCAGACTTCCCAGCCGAGCCCCCAGGCGCCCAGCGTCGGGCTTTCCCAGTCGTCCTCGACAAAGCGGATATCGTGGTTCTTCGCGTCGATGCCGAGCTCGGCCAGGCTTTCGAGATAAAGCCCCTGCAGGTTTTCCGGGTTCGGCTTCAGGATCACCTGAAACTGGTAATAGTGCTGGAAGCGGTTGGGGTTCTCGCCATAGCGCCCGTCGGTGGGGCGGCGCGAGGGCTGCACATAGGCCGCCTTCCAGGGCTTCGGCCCCAGCGCGCGCAAGGTGGTCGCCGGGTGAAACGTGCCGGCGCCCATCGACATGTCGTAGGGCTGCAGAATCACGCAACCCTGGCGCGCCCAATAGGCCTGCAGTTTCAGGATCAGGGACTGAAAGGAATGGTCGGGCTTCGCCGTCATTTTGGCCTGGTCCGCGTGTCGCGCCTCGCGCCCGTTGCGGGTGGCGGGCGCCGCCGCTCTAAGGCGCGCGCAAGGTAGCCGCGCCTCCCCGGAGGGTCAAGCAAACGGACGGCTTGCCGCCGATGCGCGACCGGCGGTCAAGCTCAGGGAATTGCTTGAAAATCAGATGTCGCGGCGGCTGTGGTCCGGCACATAGGTGCCGTCGCCGCGGTCGCGCAGCGTGCCGAGATCGCGCGGCTCCACGCGCGAGCGCGGCTGTGCGCGGGCGAAGGCTTCCCGCTGCCGCTCGACCGAGCGTTGAAGCGCTTTCCACGCGGCATAGAAAGCCATAATGAAAACGGCCGCGAAAACGATCTTGGTCATGGGACCGACCCTCTCGAATCCGCCGGGGAACGGCCCCGGCTTTGCGTATTAAAGGCCAAAACGGCTCCAAAGGGAACGCTTCTCGGCCGCGGCAATCAGTCCGTCGGCCAGCCCCGCCCCCATTTCGGCGGCAAATCCGCCCCCGATGGCCGGAAAAGTGGGCCGAAGCCCGCTCGAAATGCCGCCGCCGGGCCGCCACCAGGGCGCTTTCTGCGTTACCAGCCGCAGCTTCACCTTGTCGCCATAGAGCCCGCGCATATGGCTGCGCAGATCGGCCAGCCCGTCGATCAGCCCGCGTTCCAGCGCGCCGGCGCCGGCCCAGAACGCACCCGAGAAGATCGCGGGGTCATCCGCCTTCAATCGCTCGCCGCGCGCCTTGCGGACCAGCATCTTGAAATTCTCGTGCACTTCTTTTTGCAGCGCTTCGAGGCGCGCCACGTCTTCGGGCTTTTCGGGCTGGAAGGGATCGAGCATCGCCTTGCTCTCGCCCGAAGTATGCACGCGCCGCTCGACGCCGAGCTTTTCGATCAGGCCTGTGAAGCCGAAGCCCGCCGAGACGACGCCGATCGAACCGACGACCGAACTTTCATCGGCATAAATTTCGTCCGCCGCACAGGCGATCATGTAGCCGCCCGACGCCGCCACATCCTCGGCGAAGGCATAGACCGGCAGGCTCTTCTCTTCGGCCAGCGCGCGGATGCGCTTGTAGATCAGCGAGGACTGCACCGGCGAGCCGCCCGGCGAATTGACGATCAGCGCCACGGCTTTCGCGTTTTTCATCGAAAAGGCCGCTTCGAGCGCGGGTGCGACGGCGGCGAGGTTGAGCCCGCCGCGCAAAGGCTGGCTCGGGCCGATGGTGCCCGAAAGCCGCACCACGGCGACGACCGGCCGCGGCTGCCAATCGGGGGCGACGCGCTTGCGGAGGGGTGCGGGGAGGAAAGGCGCAATCAGATTTTTCATAAGGAGATACATAGGCGCGAGGGCCGCACCCGGCAAGGCGGCGCCCTCAGGCCGGCTGGTCGAGCAGCAATGCCTCGCCGCCGCGCAGAATCGCCTCCGTCCGGTCGGTGAAACGGCCGTCGCGGCCATGCAGCACCAGCCCGGCGCGGAGCGACAGCGGCGCCTTCGAATCGCGCTGACCGCGGACGATGATGCGCGAGGCGGATTTTCCGGCGGCCGGCCAGAGCGGAAAGACCTCGATGCCCCCGAGATGCCCCGTCATGGCTGCGAGCAGCGCCGCCAGCGCATCGGCACGGTGGATAAAGGTCACGGTGCCCCTCGGCCGCGCCATCGTGCAGCAGAAGCGCACCCAGTCGTCGAGATCGGAACCCAGCGTCAGATGCGCCTGCGCCTTGCCGGCATCGGGCGGCGCGGGGCTCGTCGCCGGGTCATGGAACGGGGGATTGGCGAAGACGTGATGCCAGCCATTGGGCTCGAGCCCCAGCGCCGCAAGATCGCGCGGCGAGAGGCCGATATCGCCCTCGACGATCGATACGCGGTCTCCCATGCCGTTGCGTTCGATGTTTTGGCCGGCAAGACCAACCAATTCCGGCTGCAATTCGAGGCCCGCCACTTCGAGGCCGGGCACACGCGCCGCAAGGCACAGGCTTGCGACGCCGACGCCGGCGCCCGCTTCCAGCGCCCGCTCGCCTTCGCGCGCAGGCACGGCGGCGGCCAGCAGCACCGCATCGATGCCGGCGCGATAGCCCTTTTCAGGCTGCAGCATTTTCAGCCGGTTGCCGAGAAATCCGTCATCGGTCGTTGCCGGTGCGATGTCGTCCGCCGTGTTGCCGCTCATCCTTCCCGCCTCACCTCATCGAGAATCCGCCGCGCCTCGTCATAGTCCTCGTCGACCACCATGATACGCTGCGGAAGAATGCCGAGCGAGCGCTGCATATGGGCGTCCATGCCAAAGCTCTCGATGCCGGCTTCGGTCAGCCGGTGCGTCAGATAGGAGATCAGCACCGGGTCGCCCGTTCTGATCAGCTCTTTCATGCCGCCTCCGTTGTGCAAATTTGCGCATCGCGACAACGCATTTCGCAAGTTCCGCATCTTGCCAGCAGCGCATTGCGACAAATGGCCCCGCCGCGCGCGGGCCCGGCCCTTGCCGCTCGGGGGCCGTCAACCTATGCTTGCTCGCAGCAGCATAACACATGCAGGGCATGGAGATTCAGCCCCGCATACGAAATTTGAGGAGCGGATCTTGGGCGTTGTTGTTCCCCTCGAGGAAGAGCGCGGGCGCGGCCAGAACGCGGTCAAGCAGCTTCAGGCGCTGGTTGCCGACGACATGGAGGCCGTCAACGAATTCATCCGTGAGCGGATGGCCTCCGAGGTGCCGATGGTGCCGGAACTCGCCAGCCACCTCATCAATTCGGGCGGCAAGCGCCTTCGGCCGATGCTCACCATCGCCGCTTCGCGGATGTGCGGCTACAACGGCGCCGACCATATCAAGCTCGCGGCGTCCGTCGAGTTTCTGCACACGGCGACCCTGCTTCACGACGACGTGGTGGACGAAAGCGACATGCGGCGCGGCACCAAGACCGCGCGGATGCTGTGGGGCAATCAGGCGAGCGTTCTTGTCGGCGATTTCCTGCTCGGCCGCGCCTTCAAGCTGATGGTCGAAACGCGGTCGCTCCGCGCGCTCGAAATCATCGCCGACGCCGCCTCGATTATCGCCGAGGGCGAGGTGATGCAGCTTGCCGCAGCCAAGGATACCAGCACCACCGAAGATGCCTATCTGCGCGTCATTCAGGCGAAGACGGCGGCGCTTTTTGCCGCCGCCACCGAGATCGGCGCCGTCATTTCGGAGCGCAACGGCACCGAGGCCGCGGCACTCGAATCCTACGGCCGCAATCTCGGCATCGCTTTTCAGCTTGTCGACGACGCGCTCGACTATGGCGGCCGCGCGGCGGCGCTCGGCAAGAATGTCGGCGACGATTTCCGCGAGGGCAAGATCACGCTGCCCGTCGTGCTGGCCTTCCGGCGCGGCACGGCGGAAGAACGCGCCTTCTGGCAGCGCACCCTGCAGGACGGCGAGCGCGGCGACGGCGACTTCGCGCATGCGGTCGAGCTGATACAGAAGCACGATGCGCTCACCGACACGATCTTGCGAGCCCGCCACTATGGCGCCATTGCCACCGACGCGCTGGCGATCTTTCCCGAAAGCGCCTACCGGCAGGCGCTCACCGATCTCGTCGAGTTCTGCATCAACCGCAATCACTGACGCCGCAAGCGACGGTCCACCAGCCGGGATGCGCGCGCGCGATCGCGGCGGCCGCCGCCTCCGCCGCCGCTTCATCGGCATAGATTCCAAAGCAAGTGGCGCCCGAACCCGACATTCGGGCAAGGCGGCAGCCGGCGCTCGCCGCCAGCGCCGCCAGAACCACGCCGATTTCGGACAAGCGCGACCTTGCCGGCGCTTCGAGGTCGTTCGCCACGCCGGCGAGCCAGCGCAGCAGTTCTTCCAGCGTTGCAAACGACGGCAAGGCCGGCGCTTCCGGCGTGTGCGCCAATGCCGGTGCGGCCAAGGCCTGAAAGACCTCCGCCGTCGCCAGCGCGACGCCGGGATTGACCAGCACCAGATGGAAGCGCGGCAAGGCATCGAGGCGGACAATGTTCGCGCCGGTGCCCCACATCAGGGCCGGGCGTGCATCGAGACAGACCGGCACGTCGGCGCCGAGCGTGGCCGCCATCTCGCCGAGCGCCACGGCGCCGGGATCGACGTCCCATAGCCGCACAAGCGCGCGCAACGCCGCCGCCGCATCGGCCGAGCCGCCGCCGATGCCGGACGCAACGGGGAGGTTCTTCTCAAGCGTCAGCCGCGCGCCGGCGCTTGTGCCCGTCCGGTCGCGCAGCAGCCGCGCGGCGCGCAGCACCAGATTGTCGGGATCGCCGCCAAGCGCCGCCGCGAAGGGACCGCGCAGATCGAGCGTCAGGTCGCTCGCGGGTTCGGCGCTCACGCGGTCGCCAATGTGCGCGAAGACGACGAGGCTCTGCAATTCGTGATAACCGTCGGCGCGGCGGCCGATGACGCGCAGGCTCAGATTGATCTTGGCGGGCGCGTCCTCGACGATCCGGCGGCTGTCCTCGCCCGGCACGGCGTCAGAGCCCCACGGCGTCCGCCGCGGCTTCCTCGCGTTCGGCGCTTTCGGCGGCTTCAAGGCCGTATTCGAGTTTGGCGCGCAGCAGCTTCACCCGCTTTTCCTCCGGGTTCATCGCGAGGGCGTGGTTCCACTGGAAACGCGCTTCGATCCGGCGTCCGACCTTCCACAAGGCATCGCCCAGATGCTCGTTGATCGTCGGATCGTCCGGCTGCAATTCGACCGCGCGTTCGAGATATTTGACCGCGAGTGCATATTCGCCGAGCCGGTAGCGCGCCCACCCGAGGCTGTCGACGATGAAGCCGTCGTTCGGGCGCCGCTCCACGGCCTTTTCGATCATCGCCAGCGCTTCATCGAGACGGCGATGCTGTTCGATCCAGGAATAACCGAGATAGTTCAGCACCAGCGGGTGGTCGTCGGAAAGTTTCAACGCCAGCTTCAGATCGCTCTCCGCCTTGTCCCATTCGCCGAGGCGTTCGAAGCAAATGCCGCGCGCATAATAAAGCGTCCAGTCGCGGTCCGCCGGCGTACCCGAAAGCGCGATGGCGCGCTCGTAATAGATCACGGCCTCGGCATAATTTTCCTTGGCGCGGTAAATGTCGCCGATCGCGACCAGCGGATCGATGCGGTCGGGCTTGTCGCGCGCCAGACGCCGCAGCATCGCGACCGCCTCGGTGTCGCGCTCCAGCCTGTCGAGCGCGAGCGCGGTCTGGATGCGCGCATTCATGTAGAGCGGCGAGGCGCGGTCGATCTTGCCGTAGGCGTCGATCGCATCCTGCCAGCGCTTGCGGCTTTCATGGGCGCCGGCGAGCAGCGAGCGGGCGATGTCGAAGTCGGGGCGCAGGTAGAGCGCGAGATGGAGATAGACCTCCGAGAGATCGCTTGATGTGTCCTGCATCAATGCGCTGCCCAGACCATACAGCGCTTCGGCGGCGCCGTCGGCGGCATTGCGCACCTGAGCCGGCAACGCCTCGCCGCGCGAAAGGCGCGTCAGGTGATCGCGCACCAGCGGATGTTCGGGCGCGAAGACCAGGAACCCTTC
>PHEO01000118.1 GCA_002841195.1 Alphaproteobacteria bacterium HGW-Alphaproteobacteria-11 | reverse complement strand
TGACCTTCAGCGTGAAGCGTGGCGAGCGGCTCGACCGTAAGCAATTGATCGCCGATCTGGTGGCCCTGCAATACAAGCGCAACGACCAGTCCTTCGTGCGCGGCACCTTCCGCGTGCGTGGCGACACGGTCGAGATTTTCCCGGCCCACTACGAGGACCGCGCCTGGCGCGTCTCGCTGTTCGGCGACGAGGTCGAGGAGATCGCCGAGTTCGATCCGCTGACCGGCCAGAAGAGCGGCAAGCTCGACGAGATCAAGCTCTACGCCAATTCGCACTACGTGACGCCGCGCCCGACGCTCAATCAGGCGATGGAGGAGATCAAGCACGACCTGCAGGTGCGCCTGCAGGAGCTGAAGGGCCAGGGCAAGCTGCTGGAAGCGCAGCGCCTCGAACAGCGCACGCAATTCGACATCGAGATGATGGAGGCGACCGGAAGCTGCGCCGGCATCGAGAATTATTCGCGCTACCTGACGGGCCGCAAACCCGGCGAGCCGCCGCCCACCCTTTTCGAATACCTGCCCGACAACGCGCTGGTCTTCGCCGACGAAAGCCATGTGACCGTGCCGCAGATCGGCGGCATGTTCCGCGGCGACTACCGGCGCAAATCGACGCTGGCCGAATACGGCTTCCGCCTGCCCTCCTGCGTCGACAACCGGCCGATGCGCTTCGAGGAATGGAACGCGATGCGGCCGCAATCGGTCTTCGTCTCGGCGACGCCCGGCCCCTGGGAGATGGAACGGACCGGCGGCGTCTTCGTGGAACAGGTGATCCGTCCCACCGGCCTGATCGACCCGCCGACCTTCATCCGCCCGGTCGCGACGCAAGTGGACGACTTGATCGCCGAATGTCACGAAGTCGCCGCAAAGGGCCAGCGCGTCCTCGTCACGACGCTGACGAAGCGCATGGCCGAAGACCTGACCGAATACATGCACGAACAGGGCATCCGCGTGCGCTACATGCATTCCGACATCGACACGCTGGAACGCATCGAGATCCTGCGCGACCTGCGCCTCGGCGCCTTCGACGTGCTGATCGGCATCAACCTGCTGCGCGAGGGCCTCGACATCCCGGAATGCGCGCTGGTGGCGATCCTCGATGCCGACAAGGAAGGCTTCCTCAGGTCCGAAACCTCGCTGATACAGACCATCGGCCGCGCCGCGCGCAACATCGACGGCCGCGTGATCCTTTATGCCGACAAGGTGACGGGCTCGATGGAACGCGCCATCGCGGAAACCAACCGCCGCCGCGAAAAGCAGACGGCCTACAACATCGAAAACAACATCACGCCGGAAAGCATTCGCCGCAACATCGGCGACATTCTCGAAAGCGTCTATGAGCGCGACCATGTGCGCGTCGACACCGGCGAGGCGGACGAGGCCTTTATCGGCCACAACCTCCGCGCCCATATCGCCGGACTCGAACGCAAGATGAAGGACGCCGCCGCCGACCTCGAATTCGAAACCGCGGCCCGCCTGCGCGACGAAATCAAGCGGCTTGAAGCGACCGAACTCGCGATCGCCGACGACCCGATGGCGCGTCAATCGGCGGTCGAAGACAGCGTTGCGCGGACGGTGAAGCCGAAGGGGCGCTCGACGTCAGGCAAGCCGGGGACGCGGGCGGGGAAGTACAGGGGCAGCAAAAGATGACTGGGCAGCGTCACGCGATCACGCTAACGTAACGGTGCCTTTGCCCGCGCGAAAATCAGCCCGTACCCGGAACGCCGGAGATCAAAATGCTCACTCGTCGCCTATCCACCGTTCTCGGCGGTGTTCTCTCGATCCTCATAATTCTTTCGGCGCCCGTTCTCGGCGCCGACGACACGCCGCCGGAAACCGCCGAGACTCCGCCGGAAGGAACGATGACGCTCAACCATATGGGGGAGATCGTCAGCCGGCTCGACAAGGACGCGGTTCGCGAAGGCGGCATGTGGAGTTTCAAAGTCGCCGACGTGACGGTCATGATCGTCATCGACGAAGCGCATGACAGAATGCGTATCTTGGTCGCCGTCAGGCCGGTTGATGGTCTCGACGCCGACGAGCTGATGCGGCTCCTCCAGGCAGATTTCGACAGCGCCCTCGACGCGCGTTATGCCGTCGCCCGTGAGATTCTCTGGAGCGTCTATATTCATCCACTCGCGGCGCTGCATGACCGGCAGTTCATCTCCGCCATCGGCCAGACGGTCAATCTCGCCCTTACTTACGGAACGACCTACACATCTGGAGGGCTTGTCTACGGCGGCGGAGACAGCCAGGAATTGCAGCGGCAATTGATCGAGGAGTTGCAGAAGAAGGGCCGGAAGGCCTGAACCTTCCGTTCCCAGCCGTCAGGCATCGATCAGATGTTCGACGACATCCTTCGCATCGAAGACCAGCGACACGATCATCGTCGCCAGTGCCGCGACGAACCAGACGCCGAAGACGCTCTTCTTCTCGATCAGCGGCCAGCGCTTGATGTAATAGACGACGACCGGCGTCCAGAAGACAAGATGCGTAACGCCCCAGAGCTTGTTCCACCCCACCGTCATACCGAGCGCCATCGTCGCGACGATGGTCGCGACCATCGCCAGCAGCAGCCAGCGCGCCTCCGCCCGCACGAACGAGAAGATGAGCGCGCCCAGCCCTAGCACCAACGTCATCCAGAACATCCAGTACTGCACCCATTGCGGCAGCGCCGCCACATAGACGTCCTGCGCCGCCTGCGCCGCGATGAACGCATCCAGAAATCCTTCCATGATCTTCCTCCTCCGCCTGTCGCCGTTCGGGACTGCATATCCAGCAGCAACATCATACAGGCGCAAGCCACGATTCCGCGACCGAATTGGAAATCCGCGGACATCCGGGCACGGAAAATTCGTGGCAAGCGGCGCGGGGCCGTTATAATCCATCGACTTTCACAATGGGATTCGGCTCGATGAATCGCGACGACGATACCGGCATCTTTGCCCCGCGCTGGAATACCCGGCACCTCCTGATCTGGACCGGCGCGGCCTTCCTGCTGGCCGGATCGTGGCTCTTGCCGGAAACGCGGACGCTCTGGGATGCGCTCGACCTGGCGATTTTCCGGACATTGAACGCCACGGTGGCGGCGAGCGACGCAATCGCCTTTTTCTGGGCGCTGACCGGCGACCGTCGCTTCGACTATTTTTCCGCACTGATCGTGCTCATCATCTATCTCGTCGTGATTTCGCGCGGCGACATGGCGAGATTCCGCCACGGATTCGCATTCGGCGGTGTAGTGTCGATCCTGCTGCTGGTCATTGTCGCCCTGCAGCGCGAGCTGATCGAATATCCGCGTCTTTCGCCGACGCTGGTCCTCGACGCGACGCATTCGATCCGCGATTTCATTCCCTGGTCGCGCGCCAAGGAAGGCTCCAACACGTCCTTTCCCGGCGACCACGCGACGGTGATGATGATTCTGGCGCTCACCTGGGGGCTCGGCCTCGGCCGCCGCCTCGGTACGCTTGCCGCCGTTCTGGCATTCATCTTCGCCCTGCCCCGCATGGCGGCCGGCGCCCACTGGACGACGGACGCGCTGATCGGCGGCGGCTTCGTGACCCTGTTGACAGCGGCGCTGCTGCTCGGCACGCCGCTCGTCCATTATCTGCAGCGCGGCGTCCGCCTCGTATCCGATCCGGCCGTGGATATCTGGCTGCTGGCGGTGGCCCGGCTCGGGCGCGAAGGCCGCGACAATCCAAACCCCGCAAAGCAGTTCATGCGCGGCATCTGCATCGGCGCAATTCAGCTTGTCCCCGGCGCCAGCACCTGCGGCATGGCGCTGGTGCTCGGACTTTACCGGCGGCTGATCGAAGCTGTGGCGCATCTCGACACCGAGTTCGTCCGCCTGCTCGCACGCGGCGAATTTGCCGCCGCGCTGCGGCGCGCCGATCTTGTTTTCGTGCTGCCGCTTGTCGGCGGCGGTGTGGCGGCAGCAATCTTTTTCAGCCGCGTCGTGCCGATTGAGCTTCTCGCGGAAGAATTACCTGAAATTACATTCGGCATCTTCTTCGGCCTTCTCGCGGCAGCCGTCGTCGCGTTGTTGAGGCGCAACGGCCCGCCCCACGGTATCGCCTGGCTCTGGCTCGGCACCGGCGTGGCTTGCGGCATGGCAATGGGGTTGCTGACGCCGGTCAATACGCCCAACGAAATCTGGTTCGTCTTCCTGTGCGGCGTGTTCACCGTCGCCGCGGCAATGATGCCCGGCCTGTCGGCAGCGCTGATCCTGCTGATCCTCGGTAAATACGCGATAACCCTCGAAGCGATCGCAAACGTCGACTTCCTCTACCTCGCGCCCTTCGCCGCCGGCGCTCTGGTCGGCGTCGTGTCACTATCGCGCCTGATCGCGGCGCTCCTCCAGCACCATACGCAAACGCTCACGATTGCCGTGACGGGACTGATGGGCGGTTCGCTGCTGGCGGTCTGGCCATTCCAGCACCGGGAATACATGGAAGTCGGCGGCAAGATGCGCCTCATTGTGTCCGAAGCCTATCTGCCGCAGACCTTCGACGCCGGCGTCGTCATGGGTCTTGCGGCCATGATCGCGGGCGCGGCGCTGTACCTCTTCCTCGACCGCTTGACGAAGAGCGAGCCTGCATCCGAGCCGGAGCGCGAGCGGACGGTCGCGTGAGCCCGCGGCACCGCACGCTCGCAAACCCCGAACGCGCCGAGGGTCGCTGCCGGTGCGGCGCGGTGCGCTTCGACATTCTCTATCCGGCGCTCTGGGCCTGGCACGATCATTCGGCCGCGACCCGGGAAACGACCGGTGCCGCCTCGATGTGCTGGGTCGGAAGCTGGAAGAAGCGCTTCAGCCTGCTTTACGGCGCGGGCGAGATCGCGCGCCACGAGGAACCGGGCGTCGCGCGCAGCTTCTGCCGCCGCTGCGGCACGCCGGTTTTCTACGAACGAGCGCGCTCGCCGCATGTGATCAACATGCCACGCGCGCTTTTCGCCACGCGAGTCGGCCGCGAGCCGCGCTATCACGCGGGGCTCAAGGAGATGGCCGACTGGGCGTATAATGGCGAGGCATTGATGCCGCTGAAAGGCTATCCCGGCATCATGATCGAACGGAAACGCAAGAAGAAGCTGCCGGAAGGAATGTTTTGAAAACCGCCTTGCTCCTCGGCACGACCGGCATGTTGAATGCCGCGGTCGCCCATGCGACGGCGCGCGTGAAGAAAGCGGTCGTCGTGTCGCGCAATGCCGACAGGTTTTCATTCGGCAATGACCTGCTCGACGTCAAGCTGACGCGCGTGGCGGCCGATTACGACGACACGGCGGCGTTGCTCGCCGCGCTGGAGTGCCACGCACCCTTCGATCTGGCGCTGACATGGATCCACCCGCGCGCCGAACTTCTGCGCGCCGCGCTCGATGCGCTGGTGGCGCCGGGCGGGCTTCTGGTCGAGGTGATGGGCTCACGCTCGATCCTGACCGGGCCGAAGGGCGAGCCCTCCATTGCCGCCCTGCGCGGCGAGGCGCTGGCGCATCAGACGGGCTTTGCCTACGCCCAGGTGGTGCTCGGTTTCGTGCGCGAGGGCGAGACCTCACGCTGGCTCAACCACGAGGAGATTTCGGCCGCCGCCATCGCCCAGATGGAAATGCCGCTCGCCCGCCGCATCGCCGGCACGCTGGAACCCTGGGACGAACGCCCGCGGTGAGGCTCAGCGCGCGTACCAGACGAACGGGCGGAGGGAGAAATGCAATCCAACGCCCAGCGCCGCGAAAACGAGCGCCACGAGAAACCGCACCCAGAGCAGGCTGAAACCGATATGCGTCGGAAAGACATGCGTCTTCGACACCGAGCCTTCCTTCAAATGCCGGATGTTCTCGGCTTCCGGCCCGGTGATCATGTCGAGCATGTCCCGCATCGAGCGGTAGCGCACGATGGCAACGAAATCCCAGGGCGCGAGCCCGGCCGGTTCGATGAAGCGTGCGATCGACCGCGACATGAAAATGGGATGCCCGGCGCGCTTGAAGAGTTCCGGCAGGATGACGCGGTTATAGGCCTCAGCCGCCGCGAGGTCCGCCGGATCGTTGACGAGATTGATCATGAAGAATTCGCGCCCGTCATCGGCCCGCGCCCAGGCTTCGATGGTTTCGCGGGCGCCAAAGGGGCTCTGATGATCGGTGGCCATCGCGTCGATCCGCGCCATGAAGCGGTCGACCTCGTTCGGCGACAGCGGTTTGCCCGTGCCGCCATACCAGACCCAGAAACCGGCATAGAGCAGCGCCAATGCGAGGGCGAGAAGGCGGGGGCCGGTGAGACGGGGCATGAGCAATTCCTCCTGTGACGGAGGAAGCCTAGGACCGCCCGTTTAAATTGGCAATAGACGTGTCAATATATGAAATCACATCCCGGCAGGCAGACCGGGCGTCCGCATCCGGCCAAGCACCGCGCGTGCGCGCCCGGCGAGGTCCATCAGCCGGGGATCGTGCTTCACCCGGCGCTTCAGCGCCAGTGCCCCGCGCACGCCTGCGGCGACAACAACGCCCGGCAGGCTTGCGCCTGTCACGAGGTTACGCATCTCCATCGGCGCGTCGCAGAAACTGTCCTTATAGGGAAGATGTCCGACCGAGAGATCGTAGACCGTGTCGCCGCGCGCGATGCTGGCCTGCAGAAGCTTGAGGAGATGCAGCCGGCCGGGCGAAAGCCGGCTATAGGCGCCCGCCTCGTAGGTATGCACCATCAGCGTCGTGCGACCCTGGCGGCGATGGCCGATGCTGCCGGAGAGAAACGCACCGTCGAGCCGCAACTCGGCAACGTCGAGCAGTTGACGGTCGGCGGGCAACGCTGCCAACGCCAGATAGGCTTCGCGATAAGCCGGTTCGGAGAAAATCGAACGGACGCCCTGCGCGGCAAGCTGCGCCGCCTTGCGGTCGAGAATGTCGGCGGTCATCGCAACGCATTCATCGGGCGTTTCCGCGAAGCGGAACGTCACCGCGCCCGCCGCCTCGAGCTTGCGCATTTTCGAACGGTCGATCCGCCGCGTCTCGGCGCGATAGCGCAGCGCGAATTCGTCGAAGGTTGCCGGCAGATCGAAAACATAGGCTTCGTCGGGCGCCGCCATGCCGCCGAGTTCGGCGAAAGGATTGTGCAGTGGCGCCAGCGGCGCGCCCAGCGCAACGGGCTGGTCCGTCAGCATTGCGAGATCGTGGCGCGGCAAGGCGCGCGCGATCTGCCGCCACAGCGCCGGAAATTCGCCTGCCGGCACATGCATCGCGAAATCGGGCGCGAGCAGCGGTCCCTTGTAGTCGGCCATGCGGCCGCCCATGAAGACCAGCCGTTTGAGCCCCATGAAACGCTCGATGCCGAGAGGCGCGAGCAGCAGCGGCTCCCCCTGCCGCGACACCACCACGATGGCCGGCGTCGTCCCCGCACCCGCATGGGCGTGCCAAGCCGAAAGCCAGTCGAAACTCTGAAAGGCGGTGCCGGTCGCCGTGGCCTCGAAGCCGCGCCAGACAGGCTCCACCGCCTCGAAACTCGTGTAGACAGCAATGCCGGCCGCCCGCGCCACGCGTTCCGGAAAGGACCTGGTCACACCGCGAGAGCGCCACCGGGGCAGCATCGCGGGCACCGTATCCGTATCGTCCGTTGTCAGGCTCATATTCCCTCACCCGTCCGTTTTCGGCGCGACACTGTCCCGATTCAGGACAAGGTTTCGCCCCCAACCCGAACCAAGCAAGCTTTCGGCCATCGCCGGACGGCAAACCGGCCGAAATCCGTCATGCTAGGATCGGCCGTCAGATCGTCCGCACCACGCCAAGGAGCCCCCATGCCGCATACTCTCACCCCCTTCGACATCGCTGGCCTTACGCCCGAGACCGGCGCACCGCCGCCAGAACGGCTTGTGAGCGGCAATCCGGCGAACCGCACCTGGAATCTCTATGCGGCGCCGGACGGCAAATTCTTTTCCGGCATCTGGGAAAGCGATCCGGGCGCTTGGCGCATCGAATATTCCGAGCACGAGTTCTGCCATATTCTGGCGGGCATCAGCCGCATCACGCCGGACGGCGGCGCGCCCCTGACCGTGAAGGCGGGCGACGCCTTCGCGATCCCGGCGGGCTTTCGCGGCGTCTGGGAGGTTGTCGAAACGACCCGGAAGCATTATGCGATTTACGAAGCCTGACCTTGCGTCAACGCGCGGATTCTTGTCAGACGGACCGCGGGGCCCTATATGCGTCAGCAAGGACATACGGGTTCGGGGGCGAACCCGCAGCGATCAAGGGGATCGACATCGCTAACAGATCGAACAACCGCCATCGCGGCGGCTCAATGATGCGTATGCCCCAACGGCGGTGCTGTTGATGCTGCCCGATTTCCTCTATCTGACCTGCGGCCTTGTGGTGCTGCTCATCTGCGGCGACCTGCTGGTCAGGGGCGCCACTTCGCTGGCCAGCCGCTACGGCCTCTCGCCGCTTCTGATCGCCCTCACCATCGTTGCATTCGGTACATCCGCGCCTGAACTGCTGGTCTCGGTCCGCGCCGCCCTCGCCGGCGCGCCGGGCATCGCGATCGGCAACGTCGTCGGCAGCAACATCGCCAACATATTGCTCATTCTCGGCCTGCCGGCCTTGATCTATCCGATCGCATGCGCCGGCCGGATCGTGCCGCACAACATGCTGATCATGATGGCGGCAAGCGTCGTGTTGATCGTCTTGTGCTTCATCGGCCCGCTGGGCTTCTGGCAAGGCATATTCCTGCTCGCACTGCTGACAGCCTATCTGGTCTATTCGGGCTGGGATGCGCGCATGAACCCGCATGAGCCCTCGCCGCTCGTGGCAGATGTGCCGGACGACGCTTTCGCCCAGAGCGCGTCCTATGCGCGCGAGCTGCCACATGGCGACATACCGCCGCCTTTGCAGTCGCGCCGCGTTATCGCGCTTAAAATCATCATCGGTATCGCCGGCCTGCCCCTCGGCGCACGGCTGGTGGTCGATGGCGGCATCGACATCGCGCAAGCCTTCGGCGTATCCGATGCAGTGATCGGCCTGTCGCTGATCGCCGTCGGCACGTCACTGCCCGAGTTAGCGACATCGGTGATGGCCGTCTTCCGCCGCAACGACGAGATGGTCGTCGGCAACATCATCGGCAGCAACATCATGAATATCCTGGCCATCCTCGGCATCACGGCGCTGATCGCGCCGCTGCCGGTCGGCCCGGACTTCCTGTCCTTCCACCTCTGGGTCATGCTGGGAGCTGCCGTTCTGCTGTTGCCCATGGCCATGACGGGACACAAGATCGGGCGCATTGCCGGCGCTGTCTTCCTGGTCTGCTATGGCGCCTATCTCTATGCGATGTTTGCGCTTGGACACATGGCGCCCGCACTTGAAAACGGGCTGAACGGATTCTGAGAGAACGATTGTGACGACAACCAAAGGCACCGCACTCGTCACCGGCGCGGCGCGGCGCATCGGCCGCGCCATTGCCCTCGCATTGGCGGAAGACGGCTGGACCGTCGCCGTGCATCATCGCAGCGCGTCCGCCGAAGCC
>PHEO01000334.1 GCA_002841195.1 Alphaproteobacteria bacterium HGW-Alphaproteobacteria-11 | reverse complement strand
GCCCCGCGCGGCACCCTGCGCGAACGCCTCGGCTGGCTCGTCTATGCCGCCATGCCGACCGCGCTGCTCGCCGCCGTGACGACGCATATCACCACCGACATCGCCGCCTTCCCGCTGCTCTGGGTGCTGCCGCTGGCGCTTTATCTGGCGACCTATATCGCCGCCTTTGCCGGCTGGCCGGTGCCGCTGGCGCGCCTCGGCCTTGCCGCCGGCCCGGCGCTGGCGCTGCTTGTCGTCTCGATGTGGTTTTCGAAAACCGGCTTCGGCTGGCTGCTGGCGGCGAACCTCGCGGCTTTCACCACGCTCGCCTTTGTCTGCCACGCAACTCTTTATGCGCACCGCCCGGCACCGGCGCGTCTCACCGAATTTTATCTGATGCTGGCGCTGGGCGGCGTCTGCGGCACGAGCGCCGCGGTCTTCCTGCCGCCGCTGATCTTTTCGAGCCCGCTCGAATATCCGCTGCTGCTCGCCGCCGCCTGCCTGCTGTTGCCCGGCCGTGCGACGGCCGCGCTGACCAGCCGCGCCGGCGCCGTCAAACTCGCCCGCGCGCTCGGCCTGCTGCTTGCCGGCATCTTCATCGTCGCGGCATTGCCCGATCCCTTCGGTCTGTCGCCGGCGGGCACGGCGCTGCTCTTCGCCGCGATATTTGCGACCGTCGCGGTCGTCTTCGCCGCCATGTCGAAATTTCCGGTGCTGCTGGCGCTGCTGCTGCTCGGCGCCTGGTTCGCCGGCCCCGACAGCGGCGACACCGGCAGAACCGGCAGCAAGGTGTGGGGCGGCCGCAGCTTTTTCGGCAGCTATGCGGTCATGGCCGACCACGCCAATCGCGGCTTTCATTTCATGAGCGGCACGACCGCGCATGGCTTCGAGCGCCAGGACGTGATGCGCGCAAGACCCGAACCCGCCACCTATTATCACGCGCGCGGGCCGCTCGGCCGGATGATGACCGGCATCGGTGCGCGCTTCGGCAGCATCGGCGTGCTCGGCCTCGGCATCGGCAACATGGCCTGCCACGCACGGCCCGGACAGGACTGGACCTTCTACGAAATCGACCCGCTGGTGGCGGCGCTGGCGCGCGACCGCCGCTTCTTCCATTCCCTCGAAACCTGCACGCCGGAGGCGCGCATCGTCACCGGCGATGGCAGGCTGAAAGTCGCGGCCGAACCGGCGGCGCGTTTCGACCTGCTGGTGATGGACGCTTTTTCCTCGAACGCCGTGCCGGTGCATCTGCTGACCCGCGAGGCCTTCGACATCTATGGCCGCGCGCTCGCCGAAGGCGGCGTCATTCTGGTCAATGTCTCGAACCGGCATCTCGATCTGGCGCCGGTGGTGGCGCGCACGGCGGCCGAAGCGGGCTTTCTGGCGCTCGAACAGGATTTCGACCCCGGCCCGGCGCGCGAAGGCGAGGTGCTGGCCTATTCCTCGCGCTGGGTGGCGCTGGCGCGCGACGCCGGAACGCTTGCCGATGTGGCGGCGACCGGCCCCTGGATCGAGGTCCGCGGGCAGGCCCGCGCCCCGCTCTGGACCGACGACCACGCCAGCCTTTTCGGCGCGCTTTACTAGCAGCGGCGACCGCCTCTTACACCGTGATGCCCACCGGACAGGAAATGCCGAGACCCCCGAGGCCGCAATAGCCGTTGGGGTTTTTGGCCAGATATTGCTGGTGGTAGTCCTCGGCAAAATAGAATTCCGGCGCGTCGAGGATTTCGGTGGTGATGTCGGGGAAGCCGCGCTTTGAAAGCGCGTCCGCATAGGCCGCGCGCGACGCCTCGGCGGCTTTGCGCTGCGCCTCGGAAAACACATAAATGCCGGAGCGGTATTGCGTGCCGACATCGTTGCCCTGACGCATGCCCTGCGTCGGGTTGTGGCTCTCCCAGAAAAGTTTCAGCAGCGCCTC
>PHEO01000117.1 GCA_002841195.1 Alphaproteobacteria bacterium HGW-Alphaproteobacteria-11 | reverse complement strand
CCGCCCGAGGACCCGATGCGGCCGTTTGCCGCATCGGCCGGGCCGGCGCCCGCGCCCCGCCTCCGGCCGCAAGCCCTTGATTCCATATCGTTTTCAGGCCGAGTCACACGGGTTAATTTACAATTCACGAGTGTAAACAAAGCGTATTGAAGCCCGGCAGGGTCGAACCTATCTAAATTCCTATGAGGGCCGAGCATTACGCCGCCCGGGTGACCTGCCCCCCGCTCACCCGCCGCGGCGCTCCGAGCCCCCTCCGGCGCCGGTTTTTCCCCTCCCGGCGCCACGCGCGAACAGCGCGGTTGCGCCTCGCCTCCCCCCCGGCGGGGCGCAACTTTTTTGCGCCCCGCTATCTTTGAATAAGGTGTCGGGGCGCAACTTTTTTGCGCCGGCCTCATATGTCGCTAAGCTCCGCCTCGCGCGACTCGCGCCACCTTCCCCCTGGACCTTGAGAATTCATGCCGCGCCCTTTCGACGAACCCGGCGAACCGCATCTGACCATTTCCGACAGCGAGCTGATGCGGCTCGAGGAGGAGATCCCGATTCTGGCGGGCCTGCGCGCCTTTGCCGAGGAAGCGGTCCACATGCCGTGGTTCTCGAAGCTCGGCCGACCGCTCGACGCCGAGACGCGGGCCTTGGCGCGCTCCTGGCTCGACGGTCTCGGCTTCCCCGACGCCGAGGTCGCCCGCCTGCGCGACTGGTCGGAAGCGGCCGACGCCGCCGCGACGCTCGATTTCGATCCGGTGCATTGGGAGGCCGAGGAGGGCCTGCGCGCGAGCCTTTCGTCCGACGCGCTCGAACGCCTGAGCGAAGACGGGCTGACGATCGCGATGACGCATGTCTCGGCGCTGCTCGGCGAGCGCATCGGCAATGCGGTGCGCGACGCCGCCGCCTTCTGGGAAGTCGAGGATGAGGAGCTGCTGAATGCCGCAGCCGGTGCCGCCCTCCACGCGGCGCATGGCGCGGCGCTGGCGCTGATCGTCGAGGCCGATGCCGACCATCCCTTCCGCCGCAAGTTTTCGCTTTTCGCGCGCGGCCGCTGGCCCATCGGCATTGCCGGCCTGACGCTCAACATTTTCTGAAACCCGCCGCCAAACCGGAACAAGTCCCGTGAACCTCAAAATCGCCACCTGGAACATCAATTCCGTCCGCCTGCGGATCGAGCTTGTCGAGCGCCTGCTGAAGCAGGAAAAGCCCGACGTGCTCTGCCTTCAGGAAATCAAATGCGTCAACGACGCCTTTCCGCTGAAGGCCATCAAGAAGGCCGGCTATGAGCACGTCGCGGTTAACGGCCAGAAGGGCTATCACGGCGTCGCTATCGCAAGCCGCATTCCCTTCAAGAAAACCGAGGCGCGCGAGTTTTGCGAGAAGGGCGATTGCCGCCATCTCTCGGCCGATCTCGACATTCCGGGCGGGCTGCGCGTCCATAATTTCTACGTGCCGGCCGGCGGCGACGAACCCGATCCGAAGATCAACGACAAGTTCGCCCACAAGCTCGATTTCATCCGCGAGATGACGCGCCTCTATGAAGGCCACAAGACGAAATCGAAAAACCGCATGGTGCTGGTCGGCGATCTCAACATCGCGCCGCTCGAACACGATGTCTGGTCGCACAAGCAATTGCTGAAAGTCGTCAGCCACACCCCCGTCGAGGTCGATCTGATGAACGAGCTCTATGCCTCGCATGACTGGCTCGATGTGATGCGCCGCTTCGTTCCCGACACCGAGAAGCTCTATTCCTGGTGGAGCTACCGCGCCAAGGACTGGCTTGCCGCCGATCGCGGCCGCCGCCTCGATCACATCTGGGTAACGCCGGCGCTCGCCGACGCGCCGGTCGCGATGAAGGTCCTGAAGGAAGCGCGGGGGTGGGAGCGGGCGTCGGATCATGCGCCGGTAATCGCGACGCTGAGGCTCTAGCTGGGGGGGCCAGCCTCGGGGGTGAAGGCCTCGCCGCGCGCCCGCTCCTGGGGTTCCTACCGCTGCCGGTTTTGCGGGGTGAAGTTGGGGCTCCGCCGCGCCGGTCTTTTATTAGGGTAGATGCCCCACATTAGGGTATTGACCCTATTCACGCAAGAGGGCAGCTTCGGGCGGGGATAAACCGGGGACAAGTCTGCCGCTGCGTCCGCATGCGACAGATCGATGACAGTTCAGTGACAGATCGATGACAAAGCCTGCGAAAGCCAGTCAAACGCCCGCCAGAACCAAGGATCGGATCCTGGCCGCGAGCCTGCGCCTCTTCAACGAAAACGGCTACGATGCAGTCACGACGGCGCGCATCTCGGACGAGGTCGGCATCTCGGAAGGCAACCTCTGGTATCACTTCCGCACCAAGCGCGATCTGGTGCGCGCCCATCAGCTGGCGCTCTTTGTACTGATCGACAAACGCCTCGCCATCGCCTCGACACCGGACACGGTGCTCGAATCCTATGCGCTGTTCAATCGCCTGGTCTTCGAGGAAGTCTGGACCTATCAGTTTCTCTATCGCGACCAGGCCGAATACGGACGGACCTCGCCCGAGCTTGAGGACCGCGTTCACCGCATCTACGAAACGACGACGAACATGCTGGTGCGGTTCTTCCGCCACATGATCGAAGCAAAGCATCTCGACATGCCGGACGACGAACTAACCGCGCTTGCCGACAATGTGTGGATGGTCATTCGCTACTGGCCGAGCTTCCTGCGCGAGACGCGCCGCGTCGTGAAACTCGACAAGGCCGCCCTCAATGCCGGCATCCGCCATCACTTCGCGCTGTTCAATACGCATCTGACGCCCGAGGCACGCGCCTTCTTCGCGAAGAAAGCCTACGCCTGAGCGTTGTTCTCCGCCGGCGCGTCCTTCCTCTTTAACGTCACGAAAGTTGCCGTCGAGCTTGCGGTCGCGATGAGCTTGCCGTCTTCCGACGTCAACTCACCTTCGATGAAGCCGACCGACTTGCCGCGCTTGATGACACGCCCCATACCGAGAATGCGGCCCGGCCGCGCCGGCGTCAGCATCGAAACTTTCAGTTCGAGCGTCGGCGAAATCTGACCCCATTCGAGATCGAGACCGACGGCAAGGCTCATCACATCGTCGAGCATCGCCGCCACCATGCCGCCCTGGATGCCGCCCCACATGTTGCAGAGCTCGGGTCCGGCGTTGAAAGCAACCTTCACGACGCGCGCCTCGCGGTCGGCATCGAGAATCTCGAGACCGAGATAGCGGCTCGCCGGCGCCATGCGCTTGAACACCGCCTGTATATTCGGCGGCCAGTCGCGCTTTGCTTCCACCTGACGCTCACTCATCCGCACCCCTGCCTCTTTTTCATTTTGCTTGTATTTGCATCAAGCCGGTCGCCCAGCGCGGAAAGTTCCTCTCCAAGCGCCGAAAGTCGTCCGGCAAGCCGCGACGCGACCGCGCCCGCCATCTCCGGAAACTCGCCGATCAGCCGCTGGAACATGTCGCGGCCGATCCTGAGTGTATGAAGCGACGAAACCGCGCGCACTGTCGTCAACCGTTGCCGCGGTTCGAACAATGCCGTCTCGCCGATGAGGTCGCCCCTGTCAAGCCTGAGCGCCTGTGCCGCGCCGCTCTCGTCACGCGCCAGCATCGCGGCCTCGCCGTCGAGAATGAGATAGGCGCAGTCGGCCTCGTCGCCCGCCTCGAAAAGCGTCGCGCCCGGCGTATATTCGCGCCGCTCGCAGGTGAAGGCGACCACCTCGAGCCGCACCGGATCGAGGCCCGAGAAAAGCTCATGGCGTTTCAGCATCTCGATGGCGGGTTCGAGGCTCATGGGCCGAGCATAGCGGAGGCGCGGGCCCGCGCCAAAGTCCCGATTTGCGCTTGGGCGGCGGCGCCGGTAAGAAGTGCGGACCCTGAAATGGAGCATCCGCATGGCTTCGCCGACCTCCCCGATCGTTTGGGACTGGCCCGACCCCTTCATCCATGAAGTCCTGGTGGAGCCCCGGCATATAGATGATTTTCAGCATACGAACAATGTCGTCTATCTGAGCTGGATGGCGAAGACCGCATGGGAGCACTCGAAAGCGCTGGGGATCGACTTCGCCTTCTACAAACGTCTCAACCGCGGCATGGTCGTGCGCCGCCATGAGCTTGAATACCTGGCGGCGAGCTACGAAGGGCAACGCGTTCTGGTGGCCACATGGATCACCGGCAATGACGGCCGCCTGCGGCTGCGCCGTCGTTTCCAGATGGTCAATGCCGAGAGCGGACAGACACTGCTGCGCGGCCTGACGGATTTCGTCTGCATCGATATCGAAAGCGGACGTGCGACGCGCATGCCGCCGCAATTCATTGTTGCCTACCGCCCCACAGCGCGCGTCGAGGGAGACTAGGCCGAAAGTACCGCCGCCTGGGCCGGATCGAGATATTCTTCAAGCCGCGAAATGCGTCCGTCCTCGACAAGACAGATCACGCAAGCCGGCATCGCAAAATTCGATCCGTCGGCAAGCGCTCCCCGCACCACATGCTGTTGCATGAAACCGCCGGGAATGACGACACGCCTGAGAACATCGTAGCGCCGCCCGGGAAGCTTGCGCGCCATCCAGCGCAGCACCTTGAGGTTCTCCTCGACCGATTGTTCCGCCTGACTGAAATTGTGCCAGACGCGCGCGTCGGGCGCATATATGCGCGAAACCTCTTCGGTGTCGCCTGTTTCGACGGCACGAAAAAATCGCTCGGCCACCACAAGCGCATCGTCCGCCATCCCGATGCTCCCCAATGAGATATTCAAGGAACCAGACGATAACCGCCTGTCTCTGTAACGAGGATCTCGGCGTTCGACGGATCCTTCTCGATCTTCTGCCGCAACCTGTAGATATGTGTTTCGAGCGTATGCGTCGTGACGCCTGAATTGTAGCCCCAGACTTCCGCCAGCAACACATCGCGCCCGACAACCTTGGCGCCGGCGCGATAGAGATATTTGAGGATCGCCGTTTCCTTCTCGGTCAGCCGCACCTTCTTGCTCTGCCCGTCGATCAGCACCTTCGCGCTCGGCCGGAACGAATAGGGACCGACCTTGAACACGGCATCTTCGCTCTGTTCGTGGCTGCGAAGATGCGCGCGGATGCGCGCCAGCAACACGCCGAAGCGAAACGGCTTGGTCACATAATCGTTGGCGCCGGCATCGAGACCGAGGATCGTATCGGAATCGGTGTCGGCGCCCGTCAGCATGATGATCGGCGCCTTGACGCCGGCCTTGCGCATCAGCCGGCACGCCTCCCGTCCGTCCATGTCGGGCAGGCCGACATCGAGCAACACGAGGTCGAGATGCGCGCAGCGAATTCGATCGAGTGCGGCCGCCGCCGTCGGCGCCGTCACGCAGGTGAATTCTTCATAGAGGTCGAGCTGCTCGACAAGCGCCGTCCGCAACGCATCGTCGTCGTCGACCACGAGGATTTTCTTTATTCCGCTCATGGGGCCTTCAGAGAGCATAGCCGAAACTCCGGATATGCGGTTCGAGAATGGGCATGACGGGTCGCAGATGCTTTTCATATCGCCGCCAGCGGTCGGCCGAACTCGAATAGATCGGCTGCGTCACTTGCGAATAGGAAGGTGTCTTGATCGAGCCGCGCGCCAGCGCATGGGCCGCTGGGTCGCTGACTGCATCGTGCCACCCAAGGCCGAGAAATTCCAGCGCTGGTTCGACTTCACCCCTCAAGTCGGCGACGAGATTTTCATAGCGCACCTCATGCACATTGAGCGGCAGTAGCGACCGGTAGGTCCGCCAGAGCGTCATAGCCCGCCCGTAGAACCGCGCCGAATCTTCAAGAGTCAGGAAATTCAGCATCGCGCCGTTCGGCACAAAATCCTGCATGAAGCAGGACAGCACACAATCCGCCGGATGGCGGAGCGCAAAAATGATACGCGCCTCGGGAAGCACCCGATGAATGAGGCCGGCATGAACGATATCGAGCGGCATTTTGTTGATGACGGTCCTGCCTTCGAGATCGGCGCCGGCATCGCGCAACTCTTGCCAGTAGAGATCTCGCGCCGCAGCGCGTCTGCCTTCATCCATGCCCGCGAGCGATTTCGGGTAGCCGCCGATCGACTTTCTGACGGCACGCAAAAAAGGCTGTTCCTCGAAGACCTGAACTTGCGGATGCGCGTCGAAAATCTGATCGAGAAGCGTCGTCCCCGACCGCGGAAATCCAACCAGAAAAACCGGCGCCGCGGCGTGACCGGGTTCGATCCCGGGTACAGGCAGCTCCCGCCAACTCGACACGAATCCTTCGGTAAAGGTATCGATCAGAGTTCCGACTTCGTCGATGAAGGCGGTTCTGTTGACGCGGCCGAGTTCCGGCAAGCGCGCTGTATGCCCGTTCTGTTGCGTGAAATATCGGAACGCCGCATCGACATCGCCCGCTTCCTGACAAATCTGTGCAAGTTCCGAGGAGACCAACCGTGCGTCGTTCACGGACACCTTACCAAGATCGAGCGCCGCGAGACGGCTGCGGCATTCGGCGAGCACCGCCTTGTCGCCCTTGTGCAGCCGGCGCTTGGCCTTGGACCAGACGGCGAGTGCGCCGCCGCTCGCGGCGTCGATGGCAAGCGCCTTGTCGGCCCATGTCAGCGCGTCCTCGAGATCGCCCAGCCGCTCATATGTCGCCGAGAGCGTCGTGGCGAGCGGCAATGGAATGCGGGCCAGACGTTCGGTGGCGCGCAGCAAATAGGTTCGCGCATCGCGAAAGCGTCCGGCATCCGTCGCCGCGGATGCTGCACGTAGATAGGGAATAGCATTGTCGGGCATGAGCTCGATAAGCTTTTCAAACTCGGCGACAGCCGCCGCGTAGTCCGTGCTGTCCTTGTAGAGAATACCTCGATTTAGAAAGATATCGGGATAGTCCGGATTAATGGCCTCCGCCCGACGATAGGCAATCAAGGCTTCGTCAGCCTTGCCTTGCTCGCGCTGCGCATTCCCCAGATTGACCCAGACATTGACATGCCGGGGCATCAGGGCGGCGGCGGTCGCGATCAGCTTTTCGGCATTGGCGGCATCGCCCTTTCCAAGCGCAACCAGCCCGAGCAAATGCAGGGCATCGGGATTTCGTTGTTCGATTTTCAGAACCTGCGCCGCGGCTTGGCCCGCATGATCGAGACGGCCGGCCGCGAGATGGGCACCGCCCAGTTGCAACAGCTGGACGATGTCGTCTGGTGCGGGCGGTGTGGCCTGGGTGGCGCCCGGCCGGAAGCCGCCCTGCCCACCAGCCGGAACGCCGACCGTCGGTCCCGATCCACCGAAGGCCGAACGCGGCAGGCCGACGGTCGCCCGGCCGCCACCCTGCGGCATAAAGAGGGAGCTCTTTGCCGGTTCCGGCGGTGACGTTTTTTTTGCCATGACGATCCGTTCCGATACGCAAACCGCATCCGCTGCAAGGACGCGGACCGGAGTTTGCCATAGCTCGCGCCGCCAACCAATGCACGAAGACGAGGCTGCCGGGTAGGCTGCAACCCGGCAGAAATTGCCCGCCGAAACCCGGCTTCTCCGCCGTTTGTCCCTGCGAAACGGCGGAGGATCGGGCCATTCGCGCTGGCCCGACCTTTGCGTGAGGCACGGCATGACCGACACTCTGATCCATCCCCAGCAACTCGCGGCCGGCAAGCACAACATGGCTTCCGCCGCTTTTGCCGAGCTGCGCGACGCCCGGCGCGAAGGCCGCGCTCCGGAGAGCGCCGAACTCAGCTTCAACGACCTGATCGACACGCTGAACCCCCTCCAGCACATTCCCGTGGTCTCCGAAATTTATCGTGGCCTGACCGGCGACCGGGTCAGCGCCCATGCGCGCGTCGCCGGCGGCGCGCTCTACGGCGGTCCGATCGGCCTTGTCGCATCCGTGGCGAGCCTCGCCATCGCGGGCGGTTCGGGCGACCAGGGCATCGGCGACCGGATCTATGCGGCGATTTTCGACGCGGACACACACCCCACCGAGACCGCCATCGCCACGGCGCCGGCCGAAGACACGCTGGCGCTTGCCCGCGCCAATGCGTCCGCCGAACAGACGGCATCGATCATTCCGGAAATGCCCGGCCGCGACACCGCCGCCACGTCGCCCGTCACCGGTGGCGCCGGGTTGCCTCAACTGAGCCCGGAGGCCTTCGCCGCCTTGCTGGGTTCGTTCGACAATCTTGAAATGGCCGCCGCAACGGCGGAGCCTGCCGGAACAGAGCCCGGCTTTGTGGTTGCCGCGCCGCGCATGAGCCTCGACACCGAAGGCTCGTCTGACAATGACGGGGGCTCCACCCCCGGCGATCTTCTGGGCGCGATGAACCAGGCGCTCGACAAATACGAAGCCTTGAAGCACGCGCGCTGACACCTCTGGTCAGACAGGCCGCCTCGACCTAGATTGACGCTACCATGGCGTCTTCCACGGAAATTCTCGTAACCGCAAAGCCGGACGAACCGCACGGCCGGCTGATCGTGGACGGGCTCGATTTCGTCTGTGCGCTTGGGCGCGCCGGGCTGGTGGGCGACAAACGCGAAGGCGATGGCGGCACGCCCCTCGGCATCTTCCCGCTAAGAGAACTCAGATACCGCCCGGACCGCCTGCCGGCGCCGGCAACCGGCTTGCCGGCACAGCCAACGACGCCCGAGGATGGCTGGTGCGATGCGCCGCAGGACCCGGCATATAACCGGCCGGTCCGTCTGCCCTATCCGTCAAGCGCCGAGACGATGTGGCGCGACGACCATCTCTATGATCTTGTCATCGTGCTCGGTCACAATGACGATCCGCCGCGCCCCGGCGCCGGTAGCGCGATATTCTTTCACCTCGCCAATGAGAAGAACGGCATCCTGCAACCGACCGAAGGCTGCATCGCGCTGCGGCTTCCCGACATGCTGAAAGTTTTGTCGCGCTGTACGCCGCGGACGAGGATGCGAATCGGCACGCTCTAGGCGCGCGCGCCGAACAGCGCGCTGCCGACGCGCACATGGGTGGCGCCCAAAGCAATTGCCTTTTCGAAGTCGCCGCTCATGCCCATCGAAAGCTTCGTCAGGCCGTTGCGGCGCGCCAGCTTTTCGAGCAGCGCAAAATGAAGCGCGGCCTCTTCGTCGGCCGGTGGAATGCACATCAGCCCTTCGACATCGAGCCGCCACTCCTCGCGGCACCGCGCGAGGAACGCATCCGTATCGGCGGGCGCAAGGCCGGCCTTTTGCGGTTCGTCGCCCGTATTCACCTGGACGAACAGGCGGGGCAGTGCCGAACCCTTGTCGCGCGCCTGGACGAGCGACACCGCCAGCTTCTCGCGATCGAGCGTATGAAAAACATCGAAGAGCCGGAGCGCATCGCCAAGCTTGTTGGTTTGCAGAGGACCGATCAGATGGAGTTCGATATCCGCATATCGCGCTTTCAACGCCGGCCATTTGGCGGCCGCTTCCTGCACCCGATTCTCGCCGAAAATACGTTGGCCGGCATCGATCAACGGCATGATCGCATTCGCATCGAACGTCTTCGACACCGCAACCAGCGTCACCTCCTGCGGCGCGCGGCCGGCTGCCCGCGCCGCATCGGCGATCCGCTGACGAACGGCGGCGAGGCGATCGGCGGAAGCGGTGGCGTCGGAGGCGGTCATTGTCATAGTCTCGGCTCTG
>PHEO01000333.1 GCA_002841195.1 Alphaproteobacteria bacterium HGW-Alphaproteobacteria-11 | reverse complement strand
TCGCCGCCACTGCGGCGGGCTATTTTCTCGGCAACAAGGTGCCGCCCAGCTGGTCGCTCGACTTCTTCGTGCCGTTGAGCTTTCTGGCGCTGCTGGTGCCGGGCATTCGCGACCGCGCCGCGGGCCTTGCCGCCATCGTCGGCGCGACGGTGGCCGTCGCCGCTTCGGGTCTGCCCTTCAATCTCGGTCTGTTTCTCGCCGCCGCCTGCGGAATCGCGGCCGGATATTTCTGCGAAACACGATTGGCATCGAAAAAGACGCGGCAGGGAGAGAACTGATGGACACGGCAACGCTCTGGCTGACGATCGCCGCCATCGGCATCGGCACGTTCGCGCTGCGCTTTTCCTTCATCGGCCTGTCGGGAAGGCTCGCGCTGCCGGGACCGCTGACGCGCGCCTTGCGCTTTGTCCCGGCGGCCGTGTTGAGCGCGATCATTCTGCCGGCAGCGCTGCGCATGCCCGAGGGCGGCCTCGATATCGCACTCGACAATCCGCGCCTGATCGCCTGCGTCCTTGCCGCCGGCGTGGCATGGGCGACGAAAAGCGTGCTGGCGACCCTTGCCGTCGGCATGGGCGCGTTGTGGGCGCTGCAGGCGCTGATGTAAACCGGCCTTAGCCCGGCCCGCCGCCAAGCCCGCCGCGCAGCAACCTTGCGCCTTCCCGCGCCCGGGCGCGCTCGCTGTCGACCCGCAACTCGAATTCGGCCCAGCTCGCGCCGCGCAGTTCATCGACCTTCCCGCGCGCCGCAAGCGACGGCGCGGTGAAGCCGCTCGCCAGCATGCGCTCGTTCCACGCGACCGAAAGCGCCACCACCGTGTCCTGAACCGGCCCGACGCCGAACCCGTTGACCCAGGTGACAAGGCGCTCGCTGTTGAAGACAAGCATGATCGCCAATGTGATCCACATAGCGCGCGTGAAACGCGCAACAGCACGACGCGTATGCTCTGCCGTCTGCAACTCGACGCGCGAAGCGGCTTCCCACCCGTCTTCGAGGTCCGTTTCGATTTCGCGAATGAGGTCCAGCATGGTTCGGCCTCAGAACTGGAAATAGATGAAAGGCGCGACGCCTTCGGGCGCGACCGCCCAAATCAGCCAGATGCCGCCGCCGAGAATGAGCCCGAGGATGGGCGACGGCAACCATTGCAGCCCCTGCGCCAGCCAGCGGCCGAGATCGCGCGGCGTGAACTGGAAAAGCATTGCCAGCGCAATCAGGCCAACCAGGAACGGCGTCGCATACTGGCTCGGATCCGACCAGCGCGCGAAGCCCGCAAGATAGCTGCCGGCCGTCGAGAAGCTGTCGGCACGGAAGAAAATCCACGCAAAGCAGACCAGATGAAACGTCCAAACGACGCCGACGATGTGCTGCGCGCCATGCCCGATTGCGCTGGCGACGCCGCCGGCCTCGCCGTTGGGCGGCGCAAATTCATCGAGCCTGCGCCTCACATAGCGCTCGATGCCCAGCATCGCGCCATGGAAAGTGCCCCAGAAAACGAATGTCCATGCCGCGCCGTGCCAGATGCCGCCGAGAAACATCGTCAGAAAGAGATTGCGATAGGTCCGCGCCTCGCCCTGCCTGTTGCCGCCCAGCGGTTTGTAGAGATAGTCGCGCAGCCAGGTCGACAGCGAAATGTGCCAGCGCCGCCAGAAATCCTGCAGGCTCGATGCGCGATAGGGCTGGTTGAAGTTTTCGAGAAAACGATAGCCAAGCAGCGCCGCAACGCCGATGGCGATGTCGCTGTAGCCCGAAAAGTCGCAATAAATCTGGATCGCATAGCCATAGACGCCAATCAGCAGATCGAGCGCGCTAACCGCCGTCGGGTCGAAGAACACGGGATCGACCAGCTCGGTCGCCAGATAGTTCGCGATCAGCATTTTCTTGGCGAGACCGGACAGGATCAGCACCGTGCCGACGCCAACATG
>PHEO01000332.1 GCA_002841195.1 Alphaproteobacteria bacterium HGW-Alphaproteobacteria-11 | reverse complement strand
CGGGCGCAAGCGCAAGGCCCGTCACTTCAGCGCCGAGACGCGACAACCAGAGCGCCGCCCAAGCGCCCTTGAAACCGGTGTGGCCGGTCAACAGCACGCGCTTGCCGCGCCAGAAGTTTGCGTCGAGACCGTCGATCGGCAAACCTAATCCCTCCAGACCTTCCAGGGCGCTCGACCGGCCGCCCAGAGTTCCTCCAGATGGTTCTTCTCGCGCAACGTATCCATCGGTTGCCAAAACCCATTGTGCCGGAAAGTCATCAGTTCGCCGTCGCGTGCGAGGCCCATCAACGGGTCGCCCTCGAAGGGGGTTTCATCGGCGGCGATCCGGTCCAGAACCGATGGTTCCAGCGCGAAGAATCCGCCATTGATCCAGGCATTGTCACCCGGCGGCTTTTCGATGAAGCGCCGCACCACATTTCCGTCAATTTCCAACGCGCCGTAGCGGCCGGGCGGCACAACGCTGGTCAGCGTCGCCGCCTTGCCGTGGGATTTGTGGAAGGCGAGAAGTTTCGCCACATCGACATCGGCGACGCCATCGCCATAAGTCATGAAAAATGTCTTGCCGGGATCGAGATAGTCGCGCACGCGTTTGACGCGGCCGCCAGTCATTGTGTCGGCACCTGTATCGACCAACGTAACGCGCCAAGGCTCCCGCGCCTTCTGGTGAAATTCAATTTGACCGGTCGTCGCGTCGATCGTCACATCGGACGAATGCAGCACGTAGTTCGCGAAATATTCCTTGATCATGTAGCCGCGATAGCCGACGCAGATCACGAAATCGTTAAAACCGAAATGGGTGTAGATTTTCATAATGTGCCAAAGGATCGGCCGTCCACCGATTTCTATCATCGGCTTGGGACGCAGCTGGCTCTCTTCCGAGATACGCGTACCGAGACCGCCCGCCAGTATTACAACCTTGGTCATTCATTCCCCCCGGCGCCGTTCAAAGCGCCTCGCGAAGCTGCTTCACGAAATTAGACAGGCCCGTCAGCCGGCGGCGCTTCAACCGCTCGGCGCGCAGGATCGCCTGCAAGGCGGCAAAGGCGCGGTCCACGTCGTCGTTGACGATGATGTATTCGTATTCCTGATAGTGGCTGATTTCGTCCGACGCCTTTTCCATGCGGGCTGCGACGACGTCCGAAGGATCCTGGGCGCGGCGCTCGAGGCGCTTTTCGAGTTCCTGCGCCGAGGGCGGCAGGATGAAGACCTTGACCAGGTCTTCCGGCGCGCTTTCGTCGAGTTGCTGCGTCCCCTGCCAGTCGATGTCGAACAGAACATCGCGGCCTCTGGCCAGCGCATCCTCCACCGGCTTGCGCGGCGTGCCGTAGTAGTTGCCGAAGACCTTGGCGCTTTCGAGGAACTCGCCCTTGTTGCGCATGATGCCGAAATTTTCGGTGCTCAGGAAAAAATAGTCCTTCCCGTTCACCTCGCCCGGCCGCGGCTTGCGCGTGGTGGCGGAAACGGACATGTCGATTTCGGGATCGCCGTCGAGAAGACGGCGCGAGAGCGTCGTCTTGCCGGCGCCGGAGGGCGAGGAAAGGACCAGCATCAGGCCGCGGCGATGAATGTCGATCTCGGTCATTTCGGGCCCGTCATTCCACGTTCTGAACCTGTTCGCGAAGCTGATCGATGGCGGTTTTGAGTTCAAGGCCGATGCGGGTGAGACCGATATCGGCGGCCTTCGAACAAAGCGTGTTGGCTTCGCGATTGAATTCCTGCGTCAGAAAGTCGAGACGGCGGCCGGCAGGCTCGGCGCCCGCAAAAATTTCGCGGGCCTGCGCGATGTGCGCGCCGAGCCGATCGATCTCCTCGCGCACGTCGGCCTTGGTGGCCAGCAGCGCTGCTTCCTGCGCCAGCCGCTCTTCGGAAAGCGAGGACGAAGCGCCAAGGAGTTCGGCGATCTGTGCAGTGAGACGCACCCGC
>PHEO01000331.1 GCA_002841195.1 Alphaproteobacteria bacterium HGW-Alphaproteobacteria-11 | reverse complement strand
GTGACCGGCATGTCGGAGCGCGGATCGCGGTAGAGCGGCACCAGCTCGTCGAGCGGCCGGTCGGCGATGACGACGCCGGCGGCGTGCGTCGATGCATGGCGATAGAGCCCTTCGAGGCGCAGGCCGATTTCGAGCATGCGGGCGACGCCCTCATCCGATGCCTGCTCCTCGCGCAGACGCGGCTCGCCGGCGATCGCCTCGGCAAGCGTGACCGGTGCGGCCGGATTGTTGGGCACCAGCTTGCAGAGGCGGTCGACCTGACCGTAAGGCAGTTGCAGTACGCGGCCGACATCGCGCAGCACGGCGCGCGCCTGAAGCTTTCCGAAGGTGATGATCTGGGCGACGCGATCCTCGCCGTAGCGGTCCTGCACATAGCGGATCACCTCATCGCGGCGGTCCTGACAGAAGTCGATGTCGAAGTCCGGCATCGAGACGCGTTCGGGGTTGAGGAAGCGTTCGAACAGCAGACCGAAGCGCAAGGGATCGAGGTCGGTGATGGTGAGCGCCCAGGCGACGACCGAACCCGCGCCCGACCCGCGGCCGGGGCCGACCGGAATGCCCTGTGCCTTCGCCCATTTGATGAAGTCGGCAACGATCAGGAAGTAGCCGGGGAAGTCCATCTTGATGAGGATGTCGAGCTCGAAATTCAGACGGGCGTAGTATTCCTCTTTCGGCGCGACGGTTTCGAGCGTCGCGAGGCGCGCGGCAAGCCCCTCCTCCGCCTGGCGGCGCAATTCGTCGGCCTCGCTGACGCCGGCGGAGAATTTCGGCAGGATCGGATCGCGGGTCAGCGGACGCACCGCGCAGCGGCGCGCGATTTCGACGGTGTTTTCGATCGCCTCGGGAATGTCGGCGAAGAGCGCGACCATTTCGGCCTGCGTCTTGAAGCGATGCTCGGGCGTCAGGCGGCGGCGATCGGCCTGAACGACATAGGCACCCTCGGCAATGCAGATCAGCGCGTCATGCGCCTCGTAATCGGCCTCCGCGACGAAGCAGGCTTCGTTGGTGGCGACCAGCGGCAGACCATGGGCATAGGCAAGTTCGATCAGCGCCGGTTCCACCTGACGCTCGCGGGGCTGGCCGTGGCGCTGAAGCTCGACATAGAGGCGGTCGCCGAAGGTTTGTTTGAGGCCGAGCAGCAGCTCCTCCGCCGCCGGGCGCTGGCCGGCTTCGAGCAGGCGGTTGACGACGCCGTCGGGGCCGCCGGTGAGGCAGATCAGGCCCGCCTGATGTTCGGCCAGCAGGGCGAGCGGCACGTAGGGCGGCTCGCCGGGCTCGGGGCCCAGAAAGGCGCGGCTCGAGAGCTTCATCAGGTTCCGGTAGCCCTGCTCGTCCTTGGCGATGAGGGCGAGTGTGCCGGAGGGCTCGCGGCGCAGCGGGCCGCGGCCCGGCTCGTCGCCTTCATCCAGCAGGACGGGGAGCGTGCAACCGACGATCGGCTGGATACCGGCTTCGGAAAGGGTTTCGGAGAATTCCAGCGCGCCGAAGAGATTGGCCGTGTCGGTGATGGCGACGGCGGGCATGCCGTCTGCCTTGCAGAGCTTCGGCACTTCCTTGACGCGGATCGCGCCCTCCAGCAGCGAATAGGCCGTGTGGAGGCGCAGATGAATGAACCGGGGTGAGTCGGGCATGGCGCCATTTTCGGGCGCCCGAGGGCGAGAGTCACGCGGGGAGGTGGGCCGGGGCGGTCAAAGCTGTGGAGAAGTCGGGTTCGAGGAAGGCCCCCCACCTTTTCCCAATGCGCACCATGAGGCGCTTCGGCGGGCCCCTTCCCTCTCCCCGGAGGGGCGAGGGAGTAGAGGGCCAAGCCATATCGGCTGCGGAGGGTTCACGCACCCAGCAACCGGCGCGCCAGCAGGGACTGCATGTCGCGGCGGCCGTCGGCGATCAGATAAATCACAACGCGCTTGTCGATCGTGCGGTAGAT
>PHEO01000116.1 GCA_002841195.1 Alphaproteobacteria bacterium HGW-Alphaproteobacteria-11 | reverse complement strand
AGCGCGAAGGCCACCAGCCAGCCGAGCAGCATCCGGCGACTGCCGCGAACGGCAATCGCAAGTCCGGCCAGGATCAACCCGCCGATCAGCCACGGCATGTAGCGCAGTTCGGGAATCGCCTCGGGGGTGATGGTCTTCATCCCGATGTAGTGATTGAGTCCGTTGATGTTTTGCAGGTCGTTGGGCTTGATCCCTGCCACAGTGTGAGCATAGATCCGCAAGCCGAGACCCTCCGGGTACTGCGGTGCCCCGAGGCGCACCTCCCACAGCGGCAGGACCAGGGCGACCAAGCCGACCAGGAGACCGAGACCGAGCAGGAGGCGCGTCCGGGGCGTCATTTCAGCGACCGCCTTTCGCCGTGACGGCGCCGTGATCGTGGGCGGGCGCAGCCGCACCCGGCGTGCTGCTGGGGGGGGCATAGCGCCCGACCCGTGACTGCTGCGTGGCTGACCGGTCACTCACCCCGGCCGACAGCTTCACCCCGCTGCCCGGTGCACTCACCCGGATGTAGCCCTGCATCTCCTGGTGCAGCGCGCTGCAGAAGTCGGTGCAGTAGAACGGAAACACTCCCGGCGTGCGCGGCACCCAGGTAATGGTCTTGGTCTCGCCCGGCTGCACGATGATCTCGGCGTTGGTCATGCCCAGCACCGCGAAGCCGTGTACCACGTCCCAGTCCTGCTCGACGTTGGTCACGTGCCAGTACACGGTGTCACCAACCTCGATTCCCTCGATCACGTCCGGGGCGAAGTGACTCCTGATCGCCACCATGTTGCGGCTGGCGTTGAACCTGGCCTCGACGCGCCTTATTCTCGGCGAAGGCCACGAGGGAACGGACAGCGCCGGCAAGGTCATCGAGGCCTTCGGCAATTTCGTGATGCAGGGCAACTTCGTCATCGGCATCATCGTCTTCTCGATCCTGGTCATCGTGAACTTTGTCGTCATCACCAAGGGTTCGGGCCGCATCGCGGAAGTCGCCGCGCGCTTCACTCTCGACGCAATGCCCGGCAAGCAGATGGCGATCGACGCCGATCTTTCCGCCGGCCTGATCGACGAGAACGAGGCGCGTACGCGCCGGTCCAATCTCGAGAAGGAAAGCTCCTTCTTCGGCGCCATGGACGGCGCCTCGAAGTTCGTTCGCGGCGATGCGGTTGCGGGCTTGCTCATCACTTTCATCAATATTGTCGGCGGCATCGTCATCGGCGTCGCGCAAAATAACCTGAGCTTCGGCGACGCCGCGCATACCTACACCTTGCTCACGATCGGCGATGGGCTTGTCAGCCAGATACCCGCTCTCATCGTGTCGACCGCGGCCGGCCTGCTCGTCTCGAAGGCCGGCGTCGAGGGCGCGGCCGACGAAGCACTGTTCGACCAGCTTTCGGGCTATCCGCAGGCGCTCGGCATGTCGTCCTTCGTGATGGGCACGATGGCGCTGCTGCCCGGCCTTCCGGCCGTCCCCTTTCTCATCCTTGCAAGCGGCGCAGGCGGTCTAGCATTCTATTTGATGCGATCGAGAAAGAAGCGAGCCGACGACATTGTCGACGAGCAGGAGCGCGAGGCCGCAGCGGTTCCGGCGACGGAGGAGCCGATCGGCACGGCGTTGCGCATGGACGAACTGCGCCTCGAAATCGGCTACGCGCTGCTTCCTCTGATAAACGGCAAGGACCACCAGAAGCTCACCGACCAGATCAAGGCGCTGCGTCGCCAGATCGCAAGCGACATGGGGTTTGTCATGCCGTCGGTGCGGATTCTCGACAACGTCCAGCTCGACGCCAACGGCTACGTCATCCGCGTCAAGGAAGTCGAATCCGGCCGTGGCGACGTCTATGTTGGCCAGCTTCTGGTCATGGACCCGCGCGGCGACCAGATTCAGCTCCCCGGCCTCCACACAACGGAACCGGCTTTCGGCCTGCCCGCCACCTGGGTCGACGAAGGCTTGCGCGAGGAAGCATCCTTCCGCGGGTACACGGTTGTTGACCCGCCGACGGTCCTGACAACGCATCTGACCGAGATTATCAAGGACAACATGGCCGAGCTGCTTTCCTACGCGGAAGTGCAGAAGTTGATCGATGAATTGGGCAAGGAGCACAAGAAACTGGTCGACGACCTGGTCCCGTCGCAAATCACGATCACCGGCATACAGCGTGTGCTCCAGACGCTGTTGACCGAACGTATCTCGATCCGCGACCTGCCGACCATCATGGAAGGGATCGCCGAAGCCGTCGGTCATACGCAGAGCCTGACGATGATTACCGAGCATGTGCGCGCGCGTCTCGCACGCCAGATTTGCGCCGCACATTCCGACGCCGAAAACGCGGTGCCGCTCGTAACCCTTTCACCGCGCTGGGAGCAGGCATTCGCCGAATCTCTCATCGGCCAGGGCGAAGAAAAGCAACTCGCGATGCAACCGTCCCTGTTGCAGGAATTCATCGCGTCGATGCGCGATCGGTTCGAGGATGCAGCTCGAGCCGGCGAAGTGCCGGTGCTCCTGACCAGCCCCGGCGTCCGGCCCTATGTTCGCTCGATCATCGAACGCTTCAGGCCACAAACCTTCGTCATGTCTCAGAATGAAATCCACCCGCGCGTTCGGCTGCGCACGGTTGGTACGGTGTAATCCGGGAGAGGTTGCGTCGCATGCGGTTGAGGACATTTCTCGCAGAGTCGATGACCGACGCCATCGTTCAGGTGCGCGCCGCGCTGGGTGACGATGCAATCATCGTCTCGTCGCACGAGAACGATCACGGTTCAATTGAGGTTACGGCAGCGGTGGAAACCGCGCCGCGCGCCGATGGCGGCGCCCGGGCCGAGCACAACACCTCCAGCCTCGAGCAACGCCTCGAACAAATGTTGCGCGCGCGGCTGCAGACGCCGTCGGCGCCCGCCCCCGAAACCGCGCCGTCGTTTGGCGATCCCCTCATTCCATTCGACAGATCGACAATCGGGGCCGCGCTTGAGGCGCACGCCGTTCCGCCGGCGCTGAAAAGCGATCTGTTGGTCGCCGCCATCGCGCTCGACCGCGGGGACGCAATTTCCGCACTGGCTGGCGCCCTTGAGGCGCGTCTTGGATTCGAACCCCTGCCCGTTCGGCCGCAAGCTCCGATCATGGCAATCGGTTTGCCCGGCGCCGGGAAAACCGTCACCTTGGCCAAGCTTGCCGCGCGCGCTGTCGTCGATGGCGCACCGGTCGACATCATCACGACCGATACGGCGCGAACGGGTGCGGTCGCGCAAGGCGAGGCCTATGCCCATCTCATCGGCGTTCACCTGCGCCGCGCCGAGAGTATCGACGCTCTGTCGCTGCTCCTCGATGAGGGCAACGCTTCCGAAGGCGCCATCGAGGATCGGTCTCATCGGCCTTGCTTCATCGACACGGCAAGTGTCAATCCCTTCGACCGCGACGACTTTACCGCGCTGCACCGGTTGACACAGAACGCCCGTCTTGCCGCCAGCGTCGAACCCGTGCTGGTTCTGTCCGCCCTCGGAGATGCTGACGTGTCGCGCGAGGCGGCAATCGAGTTTGCGCGTCTCGGCGCAAGACGCATCGTTGCCACACAACTCGATATCGCCCGCCGCATCGGCCCTGTTCTGGCAGCGGCCGACGCATCGGGCATGGCGATCGCACAGATCAGCGTGACGCCTTATCTCGCCCGGGGTCTGGCACAGATGAATGCATATGTTTGCGCCCGGATGATACTGAACGACAGCGCCACCGCCGCAACGCCGGCAACGACAACGCGACACGCGGGACAAAGACCATGAACGGCATACGCATGATCCAGGTCGCATCGGGAAAAGGCGGCATCGGGAAAACCTGGTTTGCAGTATCCATCGCGCATGCGCTCGCCGCGGCGCGCCGGCGCGTGCTTCTCTTCGACGGCGATTTGGGTCTTGCCAATATCGATGTGCAGCTCGGCCTTTCTCCCCGTCACGACCTTGGCGACGTCATTTCGGGCCGCGTGACGCTCGCGGAAGCGATCGTCTCCTACCGCCCTGAATCGATGGGTGGCGCGGAAGCGGGCGGCAGTTTCGACATTCTGGCAGGCAAGTCTGGCTCCGGCGTCTTGAGTGCACTGACCCAGCCGGAAGTTGCCGGCCTCGCGACCGGCCTCGTTGCCCTGAGCGACGCCTATGACCATATCGTGTCGGACCTCGCGGCCGGCCTCGACCAATCCGTCATGTCCCTCTGCACCAATGGTGGCATCACGATTGTGCTTGTCAGCGACGAACCAACTTCGCTGACCGACGCCTATGCATTCATCAAGCTGTTGACGATGCAGGAGCCGGGCGCGGACATCCGCATCGTCGTCAACATGGCAAACGACAAAGACCATGCGCGCCGCACCCATGCGGCGTTAACCAACGCATGTCGCAATTTTCTTGGAATCGACCCACCGTTTCTCGGCTACGTTCCGCGCGACGAGCTCGTCCGCGACGCAATTCGGCACCAGATGCCCATTCTGTTTCGGCATCCGCAAGCCAGAGCGAGCGAGGCGATACAAAAGATCGCCAGTGAAATCCTCATTCTTTCCGCCGGAAATCCCCGGCCGGCGGGTGCGTCAACGCAATCTGCGTGACGGTTTTGCGACGCAGACTGACGTTTTTTGCACTGCAAACCGCTAGACCTTGTCTCATTTTGGTCTAACCTCTCCCGGAACCGCCGGACCCCATATGTATGGTGGCAGACAGGGTGGCGGATCGGGCTGGAAGAGGGTGTCTTCCGGTGGGTACAGTTTTAGGGGGACTCGATGGAACTAACGGAATATCTGAATCAGGCGCTCGCTTGGGCGCGAATGGGATTCGACACTGTCAATTCCATACAGGGGCTTGTCATCGCGCTGATCGCCGCGATCATCATGACACGTTACAACAAGATCATTGTCTTCGCGCTCGGCGCGACGATTGTCCATGAGCTGGTCAACATCGGTCGCAACGTCTATGGCGGCGCCGCGGACCCTCTTCCGGACTATCTGAATATCGAAGTGTTGAAGCTCGTTGCCATACGCTTCGTCGGCTATCTGATTGCGATCAGCCTGATCTATCTCGTCCGGCGTCTTTTCTTCCGCGGCTAATCGCGGAAGTTTTCGTATTGAAGGGGCTGCTCGATGGGCAGCCCCTTTACAAACTGGATAGCGGCCTGGAGATCGTCTCGCTTTTTGCCCGAGACGCGCAGTTCATCGCCTTGTATCGCGACCTGCACCTTGAGCCCCGATCCCTTGATATCCTTCACAATACGCTTGGCCAGATCCTTCTCGATGCCGTTGAGGATCGCCACCTTCTGCCGCACGCTCTGCCCCGCGGCCCGTTCGGGCTCCTTGTAGTCGAGCACGCCGGCCTCGATTTTCCGCCGCGCGAGATGGCCCTGCAATATTTCGTGCACCTGTTTGAGCTTCAGGTCGTCATCCGCATGGATGGTCAGCTCCCCCTCCTTCCGCTCCACCTTGCAATGCGATCCTTTGAAGTCGTATCGCTGCTCGATTTCGCGCTCCACATTCTGCAGCGCGTTGTCGATTTCGGCGAAGTCGGTTTTGGAAACGATATCGAAGGAAGGCATGGAAATATCCGCTCCGGAATTGTCGGGCGGACATTCTAGATCGAAAAGTGGCTGCTCGGAAAGTGGTTGCCGGCGGCTATTGCCGGCGGTGGATCGTCAACGCGATTTCGTCGAGAGAGCTCTGCTCGGCCCGCATGGCTTCCTTGTGTATCTTGCGTTTCCGGTTCCCATCGAGGAGCTCGTATTTCTTGAGTTCGCGGAACGCGTCGGCGAGTTCTTCCTTCGCCGTGTCGAGCTGCCTCTCGATGCCCTCGATCGATTCCAGAATGTTCTCGCGGCGGCGCAGCACCGACTTGGCAAACATCGGATAGGCGAAATGCGCCACGTCGGAAATCCCGGCCTTGCGCTGCTCGGCCTCGACCTGCGCTTCAAGATCGCGCTCGCGCTGGCGGAACTCGCCAAGCATCAGCTCGAGTTCAGCAACCTTCCGGCGCTTTTCATCGACCTGGAACTTGTGCAGCCGGATCAGGGACTCGCGGTTGCGCATCACTCAATCTCCTCGGAAACGGGCTTGCGAGCGAGTGTCTCCGCCAGTGCCGCGTAGCCGGTCGCAAGATCGCTGGCTTCGTCCTTGCGCTGCGCCAGATAGGCCTCAAGCGCCGGCTGATAGTGAATGGCCTCATCGACCAGCGGATCGGAGCCGGCCCGATAGGCGCCAAGACGGATCAACTCTTCCATGTCGCTATAGGTCGCCATCAGCGTCCGCGCGCGGCGGATAAGGGCATTCTCGTCCGGCGCATTGCAGTCTGGCATGGTGCGCGAGACGGATTTGAGAATGTTGATCGCCGGGTACCGGCCGCGCTCGGCGATCGCCCGCTCCATCACAATATGACCGTCGAGGATCGCGCGCACGGCATCTGCGACCGGTTCGTTGTGGTCGTCGCCGTCGACGAGCACTGTGAAAAGCCCGGTAATGCTGCCCTGTCCCGTGCCGGGGCCGGCGCGCTCAAGCAGTTTCGGCAGTTCGGCGAAGACGGTCGGCGTGTAACCTTTGGTCGTCGGCGGCTCACCGGTCGACAGGCCGATCTCGCGCTGCGCGATGGCAAAGCGCGTCACGCTGTCCATCATGCAGAGAACGTCCTTGTCGAGATCGCGGAAATACTCGGCCAGCGCCAGCGTCAGATAGGCGGCCTGCCGGCGCATCAGGGCCGGCTCGTCGGACGTGGCAACCACCACCACCGAGCGGGCCAGCCCTTCGGGCCCGAGATCGTCCTCAATGAATTCCTGAACTTCGCGGCCGCGCTCGCCGATAAGGCCGATCACGGCGACATCGCATGCCGTGTTTCGCGCCAGCATCGAAAGCAGCACCGACTTGCCGACACCGGAACCGGCGAAAATGCCCATGCGCTGGCCGCGGCAGCAGGTAGCAAATGTATTGAGCGCGCGAACGCCGAGATCGACCTTGCCCTTCACCCGTTGGCGGGTGTGAGCGGGCGGCGGCATATTGCGAAGCGAATAGGGCTCATACCCCTGCCCGATCGGACCCTTGCCGTCGATGGGTTCGCCCATGGCATTGACGACGCGGCCGAGCCAGGCGCTCGACGGATAGACATGCGGTTCTTCCGAGGAAAGCACGGCCTTGCAGCCGACGCCGATGCCGGACAATGAACCGAAGGGCAAGCAAAGCGCGCGATTGTCGCGGAAACCGACGACTTCGCAGGTCACGTCTTCGCCGAGTCGGTTGGTCACAGCGAGACGGCTGCCGACGCCCATGGCGTGCAGCGGCCCGGCTACCTCGACCACCAGCCCCTGAACGCTGAAGACGCGGCCATAATGTTTGACTTCGGCAATTTCGCCGATTTCCGCCAACAATGCTCGCACCGGCCCCTAGCCCCCGCTTCGCAAGCCCTGGGGCCTGCGGAAATATCCCAAGAACGCGAAACCGGGACCTTGGCTTGCGCCGATCCGGCCTCACGGGAGTGATCATGGCGCGAAGACTTTAAGGCCACGTAAACCCTGAACGGATGACTTTCTCCGTAACGGAACGGTCTTGTGTTACCGAAATCCCGCAGGATCCGTGACTTTCAGGACCTTAAAAAGTTCCGCTAAATTTTTCTGAATTTTTTCTGTTTCGATTAACCTTTGTTAACCAAATCGTCTTAAGGTCCGAATTCTGGATTAACCGGGCTGCAGGCGATCGAGACTTTCCGACATCGCCGAAGTGGGGGACCAATGCGAGTTCTGCTCATAGAAGACGATAGCGCGACCGCGCAGAGCATCGAATTGATGCTCAAATCGGATGGTTTCAATGTGTACACCACCGACCTTGGCGAAGAAGGGGTCGATCTGGGCAAGCTTTACGATTACGACATCATTCTTCTCGACCTGAACCTGCCGGATATGAGCGGTTACGAGGTTCTGAAGTCCCTTCGCGTCGGCAAGATCGCGACCCCGATCCTGATCCTTTCCGGCCTCGCCGGCATTGAGAACAAGGTTCGCGGCCTCGGCTTCGGCGCCGACGACTACATGACCAAGCCCTTCCACAAGGATGAGCTGGTGGCGCGCATCCACGCCGTCGTCCGCCGCTCGAAGGGTCATTCTCAATCCGTCATCAACACCGGCAAGCTGACCGTCAATCTCGACACCAAGACCGTCGAGGTCGAAGGCAGCCGCGTGCATCTGACGGGCAAGGAATACCAGATGCTGGAGCTGCTTTCGCTCCGCAAGGGCACCACGCTCACCAAGGAGATGTTCCTCAATCATCTCTATGGCGGCATGGACGAGCCGGAACTCAAGATCATCGACGTCTTCATCTGCAAGCTTCGCAAGAAGCTCGCTGCTTCGACCGGCGGCGATCACTATATCGAAACGGTTTGGGGCCGGGGCTACGTGCTGCGCGACCCGTCCGAAGGGACAATGCAGGCCAAGGCGTCAGCCTGATCCTGCATACCGCGCGTGATGCGTTGAGGGGGCGTCTCGGGGGGGACGCCCCTTTTTCGTGGGCGCATGGCAAGTCCGCCTCAAACGCCGGCGCCACCCTCGGCGAATGACGCTTCGATGACAAAGGCCTCGCCATCCATCCGCGCCTCGATCGACAGATCGAGCGAGCGGGCAACAAGGCCCGTGAAATAAGGCTGCGCGGCGCGGGCGTCGAGAAAACGATCCGCGGCGCGTCCGCCCAGAAATTTTGCGGTCTCTTCGGGAACGCGTGCCGCCTGACCCGTCGAGCGCACCCTGATCGTCGGCTTTGCAAGGTCGCCCTCGATCGACACGGCAACCTCACCGCCCCGCGGGATCGCGGCCATCCCGATCAGGATCATGTTGAGCAGAAGCTTCACATAGTCCTTGCCCGTCGTCGCGGCAGGCGCATTCCAGACGAGCGATGCCTTCTCGCCCATCATCAGCCCCTCGGCCACGCTCTTCGCGTCCTGAAGGTCGAGCTCGGCGCCCGCCGATCCGGCGGCCCCGAAGCAGAGACGGGCGAATTGAAGCTTGGCGGAGGCCTGAGCCGCACTTTTGGTGATGAGATCCATCGCATGGGCCTTCATCTCCGGATCGTCGTCTTCGGCAAGCACCTCAAGCCCGTTCGTGATCGCGCCAACCGGGCTGATCACATCGTGGCAAACGCGGCTGCACATCAGGGCAGCCAGCTCCAGCGCGGAAACCTCGTCCGTTTCGTTCATATCGAATTGCCCCACAGCCCTCGAACGCCCAGAAAGCCTGATAGCATCGCACCGCACACAATGCCAGCCCCGCAAGGGGCTCACAAACCCCGCGACATTGCTGCCTTGACCGGTCATACCCCCAAATGCTGTTCTCCGCGCCGGCCTCAAACGAAACCCCGAAGGAACCGAATGTGACGAGCTCGATTGCCGACAAGGCGGCCCTGACCGATGAATTGCGGCGTATCGCCGTCCAGGCCGGCGCCGCCATCATGGACCACTACGACGCAGGCGTGGAGGTGATCCGGAAGGAAGACAACAGCCCCGTCACCGCCGCCGACCACGACGCCGAGGCCATCATTCTCGACGGCCTGCGCCGCGTCGCACCCGAAATTCCGGTGGTATCAGAAGAGGCGGCCGCAAGCGGACATATCCCCGAATTCGGGCCTCATTTCTTCCTGGTGGATCCCCTCGACGGCACCAAGGAGTTCATCGGCAAGAATGGCGAATTCACGGTCA
>PHEO01000330.1 GCA_002841195.1 Alphaproteobacteria bacterium HGW-Alphaproteobacteria-11 | reverse complement strand
CCTCGACGCGGTGCGCGGAGCCGGCGCCGACATCGTGGTGACCGACGTGCGGATGCCGCAGGTGACCGGTCTCGACATCCTGCAGGCGGTCAAGGACAACGACCCGATGACGCCGGTCATTCTGATGACCGCGCAGGCCTCGCTGCAGAGCGCCATCCAGGCGGTCAACGCCGGGGCGTTCTACTACCTGCAGAAGCCGTTCGGCAACGACGAACTGCTGGCCATCCTGCGCCGCGCCTGCGAGTTCCGGAAAATCCGGGTCGAGAACAAGCAGCTCAAGCAGGAGATCCGTCGTGCGGGGGGGGGAGTGCGCGACAACGGCCACGTCACCCGCCCGATCGGCAAGTCGCGCCGCTTTCTGGAGGTGTTGCGGCTCGCCGAGCTGATTGCACCGACCGATTCCACCGTGCTGATCGGCGGCGAGAGCGGCACCGGCAAGGAGGTGCTCGCCCGTTTCCTGCACCAGGCCTCGGGGCGCGCCGACGGACCGTTCATGTCGATCAACTGCGGCGCCCTCCCCGAGACGCTGCTCGAGAGTGAACTGTTCGGCCACGTGAAGGGCTCATTCACCGGCGCGGTGCGCGACAAGCAGGGTCTCTTCGCGGCGGCGCGGGGCGGCACCTTCTTCATGGACGAGGTCGGCGAGATGCCGCCGTCGCTGCAGGTCAAGCTGTTGCGAGTGCTGCAGCAGCGCGAGGTGATTCCGGTCGGTGCCACCGACTCGATTCCGGTCGACGTCAGGATCATCGCCGCCACCAACCGCGACCTGGAGGATGAGGTGCGGCTCGGCAATTTCCGCTCCGACCTCTTCTACCGCCTCAACGTGATCGCGGTCGATCTGCCGCCGCTCCGCGACCGGCGCGACGATCTGATCCTGCTGATCGACCGCTTCCTGGAAGAGATGACCGAAGAGGGCGAATCACCGCGCGCCCTCAGCTCCGAGGCGCTCGATGCGGTGATGGTCTACGAGTGGCCCGGCAACGTCCGCGAGCTGCAGAACGCCCTGGAGCATGCGGTGGTCCTCTCGCGTGGGCCGCTGATCGAGCCGCAGCACCTGCCGGCCCGGATCACCTCCCAGAAAAAGGAGCCGCTGGTTGCCGATCGCACCCAGCCCAATCCCACTCTGGATCTGATCGAGCGGAGCTACATCATGTTCGTGTTGCAGGCCGAGGGGGGCAACAAGACCCGGGCGGCGGAGGTGCTGGGGATCGACCCGAGCACGCTGTACCGCAAGCTCAGCCGCTACGAGGGGAACGAGGCGCCGCCGAAGTAGTCAGCGGTTGATGACGAGGCGCTTCAGGGCAGGATGCATCGGTGTCACGAACGGGTTGACGATGGTGACTCCCCCGGATGTGAAGCCGTGCTGCATGTCTTCTGAAAGCATAACTGCGGCTCGCGCCTCGATCGCAGCAGCAAGGATGATGGCGTCGAAGGTCTGGAACTGGTGGTTGATCATCAGGTGAAGCGCCCCGTCGATCACTTCGCCGCTGGTTGGCAGGGCAAGGCCGATTTCACGCCAACTCGTTACGACATCGCCGACCCGCGCTCTGTCGTATTTTGCCTTGCGGTGAAGCAGGTGGGCAAATTCGGCGAGTGATTGCGCCGGGAGCAGGATCGCGTCGCGTGGCAGCAAGGAGAGGAGCGCCAGCGTTTCCTCCCTCCGTCCTGACCCGTCGAGTCCCTCCGCGCTGGCCAGAATGGTCGTGTCGAGGACGATCACTTGGTGATCCCGACGACATCATCATACAACTCGTCGCGGGACCAGCGGGGTACGGCCTCGGCGGGGGTGGTCCGGAGTCGGTCAAGAAGCGCCTCCCATGCTGCGATACGCGACTCCGTATCTGCCACATGGGGGACAATTCTGGCGACGGCATGTCCGTGGCTAGTAACGGTATAGCTCGCCCCTTCCCGAACCTCGCGGAGCAGGCGGG
>PHEO01000115.1 GCA_002841195.1 Alphaproteobacteria bacterium HGW-Alphaproteobacteria-11 | reverse complement strand
CCGCACATGATTGACAGTCTTCGCCTTGGTATCGGAAATAAAAATGGCGACTGCCGCTGTCGAACAATCGGTATTCACAATGCCGGACGCACTGGAGATGCTCGACGTCGCCTGCGCGAGCGCCGACGAATTGCGCGGCAGGTTTCGCCATTTCGGGTTGCCTTCCTGCCACATGCTGTTGATGGCGCGCGCAAGAATCGGCAGGCTGATCACCGACTGCACACCGTCGACGTTGCGCATGTACCAGCTGAAATTTTCGAGATGATGCATCTTCTCGTAGTCGATGCAGACGATGCTGTCGGACTCGACGATCACCGTCAGCACATTGAGTCCGAGGTTGAAGGCTTCTGCGATATAGCGGCTGTCCTGATTGTAGCGCGAGTCCGGCCACAACTCGCCGGCGCCCGCATGCACGTCGCCGATCTGCTTGTCGCGCGCACCGTAGAGCGCCGCCAACGCTACGCAGAAGCAAATAGCGACAAACGGAAATGCAAAACCGGGCTTCGCCAGCTTCGAAAGCGTCGGCCAGAGCTTGGCGCGGGTCTCCATCGCCCTTCGAACCTTTGCGCCATACTCCTCTTCCGGCGGCGCCACATAGGAGACGAGGAGCGGCAGCATGATGAGGTTGGAGATGATCTTGAAGCCGAGGCCGATCGAAGCCGTGATCGCCAGTTCCTGGATCATGCCGATCGGAATGATGTAGAGCGTGGCAAAGCCGGCCAGCGTGGTCAGCAGCGCGACGACGCCCGGACGGAACAGGAAGGTGAAGGTCGCGCGGGCAGCCTTCATCTTGTCGAGACCGGCGGCCATTTCGGCGCCGACCATGTTGATCTGTTGAACGCCGTGACTGACGCCGATGGCAAAAACGAGGAACGGCACCAGCACGCCGAGCGGATCGAGGCCGAAACCCAGAATGTGCAGCAACCCGAACTGCCAGACGAGCGAACAGAGCGAGGCGCCGACCGTCACCATTGTCAGGATCCACGAACGGCAATAGAGCCACATCATGAAGCAGGTGAGCACGAACGCCACGGTGAAGAACCGGACGACCGAACCGGCGCCATCGGCGATGTCGCCGGTCAGCTTGGCGAAGCCGACGATCTTCACGTCGACCGTGTCGGAAACGTATTTGTCGCGCAGGTCGGCTTCGAGTTTACGCGCCACTTCGAAATAGTCGAGCCGCTGACGCGTCTCGGGATTGAAGTCCTGCAGCTCGGCGCGGATCATCGCGGCCTTGAAATCTCTCGAAACGAGGCGGCCGACAAGTTCGGCGCGCAACGTGTTTTGCATCACCGTGTTGATGTCGGCGTCGGTGCCGGCGAAATTGGCGGGGATCACGTCGCCGGCTTCGAGGCCTTCCTCGGTCACGGCAATGAAACGTGTGTTCGGTGTCCAGAGCGATGTCACCGTGTGGCGCGCGATGCCCGGAATGTAGAAGAGGTCCTGGGTTGCATCGTTGAGCGTGTAGAGAAAATCGCGTTGGAAGATGTCGCCTTCCTTGTTCTCCAGCACCACGAGCACGCGGTTGCCGCCGCCGAAGCTTTCCGAATATTCGAAGAAGGTTTCGATGTAGGAGTGGCCGATCGGCAGCATCTTGGTGAAGCCGGCGTCCATCTTGAGCTGGGCGGCAAAGAAACCCATGACCAGGGTGAAAAAGAAAAGAATAACAAGTATCGGCAAACGCAAACCGAATACGAGATTTTCAAGACGCTGCAAAATAACCTCCCCTTCAGGACGTGCAGTCTTTTTGCGGAGACTGCATCGGAGTGCTCAGGATATTGCGGAATTTCCCGCCTTTTTTTGTCTTGGCGCCCGCGCCCCTAGGAAGGGTCTTTGCGGTGGGCCTCATCCGGACGGACGTCCGGACAAACCGACCGCGGACCGGCATCGCGATGATCCGGCCAGGCTGTCCCCTCTGCATCCAGCGTCGTCGAAACGCCGGGCGCACAGGCCGCACTATCTATCACGCCGGCCGAGATTGGCACAGTCATAAATATGCGTTGCGAAGAACCGCAACCGGAAATGGACGCAGGCAATTCGTACTTTTTCTCAAATGTTCGTATCCCTGCTCCGCAATCCGGCACACGGCCGGCGACGTCTGTCATGGTTAACGATCCGGCCACCAAACGCACCCCGCCACGCATCACCGGCACCCCGCCGCGACGCCGCGATGCGACACGGTGATGCAGCGGCGCAAACGCGCATTCGTTAAAAGTCCTCAGTAATGCTATGGTTTCTCAGGTTCGGCATCCGGCGCATCCGAGAGCGCCGGGCGGGCCGGAGGCAACGAACGAGGGGCATCGGAAATGGCGGCTACTGGGGCGCCGGGACAGCATATTCCCGGCACGATGACAACGGCGGCCTGGGGGGTCGTCGCATCGCTGATCGCGGGCACACTTCTCTTCATCGTCGTTGCCGCAAAGGCACAGGACGCGCCGATGGCGGCCCATTCCTGGCTCTTCGCGCTGGCCTTTGCCGCCGGCGCGCTGGCCATCGGGCAACGCCATTTCAATGCGCTTGAGCGCGGACCGGCCGCCGTGGACGCCGGGGCCTCCTATAATGACGGGGTCGTCAAGGCCGGCGTGATCGCCACCCTCTTCTGGGGTATTGCCGGCTTTCTGGTCGGCGTCGTCATCGCCTTCCAGCTCGCCTTTCCGGCGCTCAACCTGGACACCGCCTTCGTCAATTTCGGCCGCCTGCGCCCGGTTCACACATCGGCGGTGATTTTCGCCTTCGGCGGCAACGCGCTGATCGCGACCTCTTTCTATGTCGTGCAGCGCACCAGCCGCGCGCGTCTCGCCGGCGACATCGCGCCGTGGTTCGTCTTCTGGGGCTACCAGCTTTTCATCGTCGTCGCCGCGACCGGCTACCTGATGGGCGTCACCCAGTCGAAAGAATATGCCGAGCCCGAATGGTATGCCGACATCTGGCTGACCATCGTCTGGGTGGTCTATCTGCTGGTCTTCCTCGCAACGCTGGCGCGCCGCCGCGAACCGCATATCTATGTCGCCAACTGGTTCTATCTCGCCTTCATCGTCACCATCGCGATGCTGCATATCGGCAACAATCTGGCGATCCCGGAAACGCTGACCTCGTCGAAGAGCTATGCGCTCTTTCCCGGCGTACAGGACGCGTTGATCCAGTGGTGGTACGGCCACAACGCGGTCGGCTTCTTCCTGACCGCCGGCTTCCTCGGCATGATGTATTACTTCATCCCGAAACGCGCCGAGCGGCCGGTCTATTCCTACCGCCTGTCGATCATCCATTTCTGGTCGCTGATCTTTCTCTACATCTGGGCGGGCCCGCACCATCTCCACTTCACCGCGCTGCCCGACTGGGCGCAGACGCTCGGAATGACCTTCTCGATCATGCTGTGGATGCCTTCATGGGGCGGCATGATCAACGGGTTGATGACGCTCTCGGGCGCCTGGGACAAGCTGCGCACCGATCCGGTGATCCGCATGCTCGTCGTCTCCGTCGCCTTCTACGGCATGTCGACCTTCGAAGGTCCGGTCATGTCGATCAAGGCCGTCAACTCGCTGTCGCATTACACCGACTGGACCGTCGGCCATGTGCATTCCGGCGCGCTGGGCTGGGTCGGTTTCGTGTCGTTCGGCGCCGTCTATTGCCTCGTTCCGTGGCTCTGGAAGCGCGAGCGGCTTTACTCGCTGGCGCTGGTGAGCTGGCACTTCTGGATCGCGACGCTCGGCATCGTGCTCTACATCACCTCGATGTGGGTGTCGGGCATCCTGCAGGGATTGATGTGGCGCGCCTATGACGCGCAGGGCTTCCTCGAATACTCCTTCGTCGAAACCGTCGAGGCGATGCATCCCTTCTATGTGATCCGCGCGCTGGGTGGTGTGCTCTTCCTGACCGGGGCGCTGATCATGGTCTACAACTGCTGGATGACCGCAAAAGGCCGCGTCCGCGAGAGCGAGCCCTTGCCGGTTCCCGTCCGCGCCGCCGCGCAACCGGCCGAGTGAGGGGGATCCGATGAAAAAGAAGTTCACACACGCCACGATCGAAAAGAGCCCAATGCTGCTGCTGGTGCTGACGCTGGTCGTCGTCGCCATCGGCGGTCTCGTCGAAATCGTGCCGACCTTCCTGATCAAGAGCACCATCGAGGACGTCAAGGGCGTTCGCCCCTACAGTCCGCTCGAGCTTGCCGGCCGCAACATCTATATCCGCGAAGGTTGCTACGCCTGCCACAGCAAGATGATTCGCTCGCTGCGCGCCGAAGTCGAACGCTACGGACATTATTCGCTGGCGGCGGAGAGCAAATACGATCATCCCTTCCAGTGGGGGTCGAAGCGCACAGGCCCCGATCTGGCGCGCGTCGGCGGGAAATACTCCGACGAGTGGCACCGGTTGCACATGGCGGATCCGCGTTCCGTGGTGCCTGAATCCGTGATGCCCGGCTATCCCTTCCTCGAAAAGACGCCGCTCGATTACCGCAACATCGGCGGCGCCTTGAGGGCCCTGTCGTTCGCCGGCGTACCCTATGACGCCGAGGCAATCGAAAATGCCAAGGCCGATATCGAGGCCCAGGCAACGCCCTTCGCCGACACCGACGGCCTGATGCAGCGTTACCCGAAGGCCATCGCCCGCGACTTCGACGGCAATCCCGCGATGATCTCCGAACTCGATGCACTGACCGCCTATCTGCAGATGCTGGGCACGCTGGTCGATTTCAACGCCTACGAAACCTCCGACTTCAAGCAATAGGCCGCCAGATGGAACCCGAAACAACCTATTCACTGGTACGGACATGGGCGGGCGCCGGCGGCCTGGTGCTGATGATGGTGCTTTTCGCCCTGGCGCTGGTCTACGCATTGCGGCCCGGCAACAAGCAGAAATTCGACAGGCTGGCGCGCCTGCCGCTCCAGGATGGCGACGGCCCCGACGACAAGGCGGGTGACCGCATGGAGGCAAAGAAATGAGCGACAGCCCGAAAAAAGAAATTGACGACGTCACGGGCGTCGAAACCACCGGTCACGAATGGGACGGCATCCGCGAACTCGACAACCCGATGCCCAAATGGTGGCTCTACACCTTCTACGCCTGCATCGTCTGGTCATTCGCCTATTGGGTCGTGATGCCAGCCTGGCCTTACCTCACGACAGAGGGCTGGACCTATACGAAGGGCGTGATCGGTTATGACCAGCGCGAAATCGTGGCGCGGGAGCTTGGCGCCGTTGCCGAAGGGCGTGCCGACGAGATGAAGCAAATCGCCACGCTGACGCTTGAGGACGTTGCGGCCGACGCCGCGCTGATGGAAGTGGCGCTCGCGGCCGGCAAGGCCGCCTTCGGCGACAATTGCGCGCCCTGCCACGGCTCCGGCGCACAAGGCTCGTGGGGGTTTCCGAACCTCAACGACGACGTGTGGCTCTGGGGCGGCACGCTGGAAGACATCCGCACCACGCTGGCGCACGGCATCCGCTGGGAAGCCGTCAGCGATACCCGCCAGAACGTGATGATGGCTTACGGCCGGGACGGCATCCTGACGCGTCGCGAAGTGACCGACGTCGCCGAATTCGTGCTGGCGCTTTCAGGCCGGGACCACGACGCCGACGCGGCGACGCGCGGCGCCGAAACCTTCGGCGAGCAATGCGTCACCTGCCACGGCGCCGACGGCGAGGGCAACCGCGAACTTGGCGCGCCGAACCTGACCGACGCCGTCTGGCTCTATGGCGGCGACCGCGCCTCGATCATCGAATCCGTGTCAAACGGACGCAGCGGCGTCATGCCGGCTTGGGGCGAGAGGCTCGATGCGAGCACAATCAACGCCTTGACACTTTATGTGCATTCTCTCGGAGGCGGCGAGTAGACGCGCGCCTCCCGAGCCGCGCGTCATGTGAGTGAAACAATGGCCGATAGCGCCACCAGCCTTGAGCGCCTCGCCGCGGAAGCGGCGGGCAATGTTCGCGCAGCCGCCGATCCGCACGGGGCCGACGGCGAACGGGTGACAGCCGTCAATTCGGAGAAGAACCGGCCGCTCTATGCGAGCCGCGTCAAGGTTTACCCGAAGCTCGTCGGGGGCACGTTCCGGCGCCTGAAATGGATCGTCATGGCGCTGACGCTGACAATCTACTACGTCACGCCCTGGCTGCGCTGGGATCGCGGGCCGAGCCTGCCGGACCAGGCGGTGCTGCTCGATTTTCCGTCGCGGCGTTTTTATTTCTTCTTCCTCGAAATCTGGCCGCAGGAATTCTACTACATCACCGGGTTGCTGATCCTCGCATCGCTCGGTCTTTTCCTCGTGACGAGCGTCGCCGGCCGCGTCTGGTGCGGCTATACCTGCCCGCAAACGGTGTGGACCGATCTCTTCATTCACGTCGAACGCTTTTTCGAAGGTGAGCGTTCGGCGCGCATCCGCCTCGACCGCTCGCCCTGGGGGATCGCCAAGCTGGCGCGCAAGGCGGCGAAACACGCGGTCTGGATTTTGATCGCCCTGGCGACCGGCGGCGCCTGGGTCTTCTATTTCGCCGACGCGCCGACGCTCGCCGCCGACCTCATGCGCTTCGACGCGCCGCCGATCGCCTATATTTCGATCGCGATCTTCGCCTCGACGACATACCTGCTGGGCGGCATCGCGCGCGAACAGGTCTGCATCTATATGTGCCCCTGGCCGCGCATTCAGGGCGCGATGTTCGACGAGGAATCGCTGCTGGTTTCCTACAAGGACGACCGCGGCGAAAAGCGCGGGCCCCACAAGAAGGGCACGAGCTGGGAAGGCCGCGGCGACTGCATCGATTGCGGCCAATGCGTCGCCGTCTGCCCGATGGGCATCGATATTCGCGACGGCATGCAGCTCGAGTGCATCCAGTGCGCGCTCTGCATCGACGCTTGCGACGCGATCATGGACCGCGTCGAACGGCCGCGCGGGTTGATCGCCTACGACACGCTGAACAATCAGCAACGCCGCAAGGCCGGTGAGCCGCAGCGCCTCAGCATCCTGCGCCCGCGCACCATCGTCTATATGGCCGCAATCGCGCTGGTTGCGCTGATCATGCTGGTCGCGCTCGTCAACCGCTCGACCCTCGAAATCAGCGCCCTGCCCGACCGCAATCCGCTTTTCGTCACGCTCGCCGACGGCAGCATCCGCAACGGTTACGAGTTGAAAATCGTCAACAAGGAGCATCGAGAGCGCATTTTCCGCATCGACATCGAAGGGCTCGAAGGCGCCGCGCTGACGCGGCCGGCGCTTGCGGGCGAGGAGGGCTCGACGGTACTTGTCGGCATCGATACGCTGCGGACGGCGAAGTTCTTCGTCAGCCTGCCGGCCGGCATGCTGGACAGGCTTCGCGGCGGCGAGGGCATGCTGACTTTCGTCGCGACCGATCTCGAGGACGGTACAAGAGCCGAGAGAACGGCAAGCTTCAGAGGTCCGGCACAATGACCTTCGGCAACGGCGACTATCGCCCCCCAACCCGCTTCGGCGCGCTGACCGGCCGCCGCGTTCTCTTTGCGTTTATCGGCTTTTTCGGCGTCGTCTTCGCGGTCAATGGCTTCTTCATCTACAAGGCGCTTTCGACATTCGACGGCGTGGAGGTCGACGGCGCCTACCAGAAGGGCCGCGCCTACAATCATCTTCTCGAACGCATGGAAGAACAGCGCCGCCTCGGCTGGCAGGCGACGATCGCAACCGGCAAGGCGCCGGCCGGAACCCGTCTGCGCGTAACCTTCGCAAAGGCCGACGGCGCGGCCCTGACCGGCCTCAATGTCGAGGGCACGTTCTGGCGCCCGGTCGCCACCGGCGCGGACATGCGCTTGCCGCTCGCCGAGACGGCGCCCGGCATCTACGAAACGGTTTTCGATCTGGCCCATGACGGCAACTGGCTGGTGCGCATCGCGGCGGCGGGCCCGAACGGCGAAACATTCGTGCAGGAAGAACGCGTCATCGTAAGCGCAGGCCGATGAACGACACCGCCGCAACGACGCTCGATCCCGCAAGACCGGACCCCGGCCTTTTCGTCCGCGAGGCGCCCGGCGGCCGCGCGCGCCTCGACCTCGTGGTGCAGGACATGCATTGCGCCGGCTGCCTGCGCAAGGTCGAACGGGGCTTGCACGAACTGCCCGGCGTCGAATATGCGCGCGCCAATCTGTCGACCAAGCGCGTCGCCGTGCGCTGGGACCCGGCGAAGCTTGGCGCCGGCGCAATCGTCGCGCGGCTTGCCGAGACGGGTTTCGCCGCCGTGCCCTTCGATTCCCGCCTCGCATCCGCCCTCGACGACAATGAAATGAAATCGCTGTTGCGGGCGATGGGCGTCGCGGGCTTTGCCGCCGCCAATGTGATGCTGGTGTCGGTGTCGGTCTGGTCCGGCCTCGTGACCGATATGGACGAGACAACGCGCGCCTTCTTCCATTGGGTATCGGCGCTGATCGCGCTGCCGGCGGTCGCCTATGCCGGGCAGCCCTTCTTTCGCTCGGCGCTGAAGGCGCTGAAATCCCGCACCATGAACATGGATGTGCCGATTGCGCTCGCCGTGATCCTCGCGACGGCGATGAGCCTGGTGCAGACCATCGTCAACGCGCGGCATGTCTACTTCGACGCCAGCGTGACACTGCTTTTCTTCCTGCTGATCGGCCGCTATCTCGACATGCAGGCGCGCGCCCGTGCCTGCTCGGCCGCGCAGAACCTGCTCGGCCTTCGTGCGACGGCGGCAACCGTGATCGGCGCCGACGGGATGCAGCGTTCGGTCGCGGTCGAAAATGTCGAACCTGGCATGCGGCTGGCGATCGCCGCCGGTGCGCGCATTCCCGCCGACGGTGAAATCCTGACCGGCATCAGCGATGTCGACACCAGTCTCGTCACCGGCGAAAGCCTGCCCGAGCCCGTGAAGCCCGGAATGGCGGTCTATGCCGGCACGCTCAACATCGGCGCGCCGCTGACCATGCGCGTGACGAAGCGCGACGACGATTCGCTGCTCGCCGAAATCGTGCGACTGATGGAATCGGCCGAGCAGGGACGCGCGCGCTATGTGCGGATCGCCGACCGTGCGGCGCGCATCTATTCGCCGGCCGTCCACGTCATGGCGTTTTCGACGATGATCCTCTGGTTCGCGCTCGGCGCCCATTGGGAAACCGCGCTGACACATGCAATTGCCGTGCTGATCATCACCTGTCCTTGCGCGCTCGGCCTTGCGGTTCCTGTGGTGCAGGTGGTGGCGACGGGACGCCTGATCGGTCAGGGCGTGTTCGTGAAGTCGGCGGATGCGCTGGAACGGCTGGCGCAGGCCGACACCATCGTCTTCGACAAGACGGGCACGCTGACGCTCGGCCGGCCGCAACTCGTCAACGGCGCCGAAATCGCGCCCGGCGACTTCGCGCATGCCGTTGCGCTGGCGCGGCTGAGCCGCCACCCGCTGGCGCGCGCGCTTGCCGAAGCCGATACCGCCATCGCCACGCCGAAAGCAACGGACGCAACCGAAGTGCCCGGCATGGGGCTCGAAGCGCGGTTCGAATCCGGCACCGTCCGTCTCGGCAATGCGGATTTCGCCGGTGTCCGCGACCGCACGGACAAGACGCAACATGCCGGACCCGAACTCTGGCTTCGCCGCGCAAGCGGCGAAACGATCTGCCTGCGCTTCGCCGACACGATGCGGCCCGACGCGCGCGAAACGATCGCCGCATTGCGGCAAAAGGGCTTTGCAGTCGAGCTTCTGTCGGGCGACCGC
>PHEO01000114.1 GCA_002841195.1 Alphaproteobacteria bacterium HGW-Alphaproteobacteria-11 | reverse complement strand
GGGCGCTTCGCTCGGCATCCACCACGGCTTTACGACACCGGCAGAGGCGCTGGCAATGTCCGACGGCAGCGTTCTGATCACCGAATACGCGCGCGGCACGATTGTTCGCGTCGACGGCAACGACTGGTCCAACCGCACCGACATCGCCACGGGCCTCTCCGGACCGGCCATGATGAAGCTCGGGCTCGATGGCTCGCTTTATGTCGGCGAGAGAACAGGCGGTCGCATTTCGCGTTTGAACCCGGAAAGCGGTGAACTCACGGTGATCGCCCAAGGCCTCGCCGGACCGGAAGGGTTCGACATCGCCCCCGACGGCCGGATCATCGTTGCCGAGGTCGGCGCAAAGCGGATATCCGCAATCGACATGGCGGACGGCAAGACGAGGGTTCTGAAATCCGGTCTTCCGATCGGCTTCGAAGCACCCGACGGCGCGCCCGACCTCTATATTCCGACCGGCGTCGCCGTCGCCGCCAATGGCGACATCTACTACTCGTCCGATATCGACGTCGCCATCTACCGGCTGAAGAAAAACTGATCGCCGGAAAAGAAAAAAGGCCGCCGTGCGCGCACGGCGGCCTTCGCGTTGAACAGAAGTTTCTTATTCGCCCATGTGGAAGGCGACAAACTTGTTGCCGTCCAGATCCCGGAAATAGCCGCCGTAGAAATTGCCGCCGCGCAGGCCCGGCGCACCTTCATCCTTGCCGCCAAGGCTCATCGCCTTCGCGTGAACCTTGTCGACATTGGCGCGCGACCCAACGGCCAGTGCGATCATCGTGCCATTGCCAAAAGTGGCTTTGCCGCCATCGTGAGGCTTCGTCACGGCGAGCATCGGGCCGCCATTGCTGTAGCCCTGGAAGCGGCCGGGATCGGCCATCGCGCGCTTTGCGCCGATTTCGCCGAGAAGTTCATCGTAGAATTTCACCGCACGGTCGAGATCATTGGTTCCGACCATCACATAACCGATCATTCTTTCAGTCTCCCTGGGGTTGTTTTTGTCTTCCGTATTCTCTCACCGAAAACGGCCACGAAGCATACCGCTCCATGGCCGCCTTCAATCTGCAAGCGCCGGCCGCATGCCGGTCGCATTTATTCTACGAGCAGGGGCACCTTGGGCACGCTGCCGCCCGAACCGTCGCCGGGCCGATCCTTCGGCTTGCGAACCCTCGGCTTCTTTGGCCCCTCCTCGCCGGAGGAACCTGCACTGCGCGGCGTTGCTGCCTCGATGTCGAAATCGAGCTCATCGTCCTTCACCGCGACGCGAACATGGCCGCCCTTCACCAGCCGCCCGAACAGCACTTCGTCCGCCAGCGGCTTCTTGATGTGTTCCTGGATCACGCGAGCAAGCGGCCGCGCACCCATCTGTTCGTCATAGCCCCGCGTCGCCAGCCATTTGTTGGCTTCGGGCGTCAGCTCGATGGTTACATTGCGATCCGCCAGCTGCGCTTCGAGTTGCAACACGAATTTCTCGACGACCTGCGCAATCACCTCTTCGGGCAGATGGCCGAAAGGTATCGTCGCATCGAGACGATTGCGGAACTCGGGCGTGAAGAGCCGCTTGATGGCGTCTTCGTCGTCGCCCGTGCGCTTGGTGCGCGCAAAGCCGATCGGTGTCTTGGCCATGTCCGCCGCGCCCGCATTCGTCGTCATGATGAGAACGACATTCCGGAAATCGATCTTCTTGCCATTGTGATCGGTCAGCTTGCCGTGGTCCATTACCTGCAAGAGAATGTTGAACAGGTCCGGATGCGCCTTTTCGATTTCGTCGAGCAGCAGCACGCAATGCGGATGCTGGTCGACACCATCGGTCAGCAGCCCACCCTGATCGAAGCCGACATATCCGGGCGGAGCGCCGATCAGGCGCGACACGGTATGCCGCTCCATGTATTCAGACATATCGAACCGCAGCATTTCAACGCCAAGGACGGAAGCGAGCTGTCGCGCCACTTCCGTCTTGCCGACGCCCGTCGGTCCGGAAAACAGGTAGCAGCCGATGGGCTTTTCCGCTTCGCGCAACCCGGCGCGAGCCAGCTTGATCGACGCAGCCAGAGCCTCGATCGCGGTATCCTGACCGAACACCACCCGCTTCAGTTCCGTGTCGAGGTCTTTCAGCTTCTCCGTGTCATTCTTCGACACAGACTTCGGCGGGATGCGCGCCATCGTCGCCACCACAGCCTCGATCTCGCCGACCCCGATCGTCTTCTTGCGCCGCGACTCCGGCAACAACATTTGCGAAGCGCCTGCTTCGTCGATCACGTCGATCGCCTTGTCCGGCAATTTCCGGTCATGCATATATTTTGCCGACAGATCCACCGCCGCCTTCACTGCATCGTTGGTGTAGCGGACCTTATGGAAGTCTTCGAAATAGGGTTTAAGCCCTTTCAGAATCTTGATCGTGTCCGGCACGGATGGCTCCGCGACGTCGATCTTCTGGAACCGGCGCACCAGCGCCCGGTCCTTCTCGAAGTGCTGCCGGTATTCCTTATAGGTCGTCGACCCGATACAGCGCACATTGCCGCTGGCGAGCGCCGGCTTCAACAGGTTGGACGCATCCATCGCGCCGCCGCTCGTCGCGCCGGCGCCGATCACCGTATGGATTTCATCAATGAACATGATTGCGCCGGGATAGGCCTCTATCTCCTTGATGACAGCTTTGATGCGCTCCTCGAAATCGCCGCGATAGCGTGTGCCAGCCAGCAACGTACCCATGTCGAGCGAAAAGATGGTTGCGTTGCGCAACACGTCCGGCACCTCGCCCTTGACGATGCGCCGCGCGAGACCTTCGGCGATTGCGGTCTTGCCGACGCCCGGATCGCCGACAAAAAGCGGATTGTTCTTCGAGCGGCGGCACAGAATCTGAATCGTCCGTTCGACCTCGCGCTCACGCCCAATCAGCGGATCGATCTTCCCCTGCCTGGCTTTCTCATTGAGATTGACACAATAGCTGTCGAGCGCCTCCGTCGTTCGCTCTTTGCGATTGCCGCGTTCGCCGGCTTCCGGCTCTTCCTGCGCGCCGCGCGCCGGACGCGTCTCGGTCATGTCGGCCCGCTTCGCGATGCCGTGACTGATGTAATTGACCGCGTCGTAGCGCGTCATGTCCTGTTCTTGCAGGAAATAGGCGGCATGACTCTCGCGTTCGGCGAACATCGCGACAAGCACATTCGCGCCTGTCACCTCCTCGCGCCCGGACGACTGAACATGAATGACAGCGCGCTGGATCACGCGCTGGAAGCCCGCTGTCGGCTTCGATTCCTGTCCGTCGTTGACGACAAGGCTTGAAAGCTCATTGTCGACATAATTGGTCAATTGCTGACGAAGCAGGTCCATGTCGACATTGCAGGCCCGCATCACGGCTGCTGCGTCCTGATCGTCAACCAACGAGAGTAGAAGGTGTTCGAGTGTCGCATATTCGTGATTGCGGTCATTGGCGAGCGCCAGCGCACGGTGAAGCCCCTCCTCAAGACTGCGTGAAAACGTCGGCACTCCGAACCTTCCCTTCTGCTGGGCTACAGCCTGAACGCTACTCTCGCTCCATCGTGCACTGCAACGGATGTTGATGCTGCTGTGCGAAATCCATCACCTGCGTCACCTTGGTTTCCGCCACCTCGTAGGTATAGAGGCCGCAAATGCCTACCCCATGCTGGTGCACATGGAGCATTATGACGGTCGCTTCGTCCCTCCCCTTGTTGAAAAACCGCTCCAGAACGTGAACGACGAACTCCATCGGTGTGTAGTCGTCGTTGAGCAGCAGAACCTTGTAGAGCGAGGGCTTCTTCGTCTTCGGCTTCGTCTGGGTGATGACCCCGGCGCCTGTACCACCGTCCTCATCGCCGCGCCGCCTGTCGTCCGACATTCCCCGTTCCTGCCAAATCGTCGTGTCGATCCCGTATCCACCTGTTCCGGGACATGTTGCTGCCAGACAATCGGCATCCCGGTCAGCATCAACGTTCACTATTACATAGTCGACCATAGCGAATTTCAAAGCCCAACCCAATCAATCCGGGCATTTTGAGGCCAGATCGCGCAGCCATGCATCGATACGCGCCTTGTTGACACCCAGATCCGAATAGCCGTAGCGCGAGCGGCTATAGATCGCGAGGCTCGACCGGCCGGTACCCGCGGTGAGAAACCGGACCGTGATGGTGTCCGGAAAACCAAGAAACGCGCTGCGCTGCACATAGGTATCCGTAAGGGTCGCCTCGTCGGCGCCAGTCTGGACGACGCGGGGCTGCGCCAGCGCCACGTTGCGGAATGCTGCCCTGAGCGCCGCGGGTGCGATGGCGAATTCGGGGGCGGCAAGATGGGGCTTCGCCTGCGCGCAGAGGCCCGCGGGGGCCACAAGATATTGGTTAGGCTTCGCCGTGAGCCTCAAGGTCTGGAAATCCATCGCACCTCGCACAATTCCCCAGATAGTGGAATACGTCGATTCTGGCCCCCTCATCCATCTCGTTAACGATTCCTTAACGCTATTAATCAAATGGTAACACTTGCGGTTTATCTTGGGCCAGTCAGCGCAAGCGCCGGGAAAATATAAGATTTTTTGCGGTTTTCGAACCGAAACCTCTTCGCAAACTGTGGTCCCGGCGCTACAGTTTCGTGGGGTTGATGTCGGAATGGTACGTTCGGGTTAACCCGAATTTGCCGGCAAGAGGGGTTTTCGGGACGATGTTGGGGTCTGCGCTTGCGAGTATCGTGCGCATCTCTCATGGATTGAGGAGCGGCGCCGTCATTATGACGGCAGTCCTGCTCGCGGTCCTGACTGCCGTCCCGGCCCACGCCGCAAAGCCCAAAACCGCTGCCTTGGTGATGGACGCCCATACGGGCAAGATTCTCTATTCGCGCAGCGCCGACGAGCTTCGCTATCCGGCTTCCCTGACCAAGGTGATGACGCTCTATCTCCTTTTCGAAAAACTCGAGAAGCGCGAAGCCACACTCAAATCCCGGATCACCATGACCCAGCGCGGCGCGCTTCAGCCGCCGTCGAAACTCGGTCTTCGCCCAGGGCAAACGATCAGCGTAGAAGACGCAATCCTCTCCCTCGTCACCCGCTCCGCCAATGACGTCGCTTCGGCGACGGGCGCCTTCATCGCCGGCACCGAAGCAAAATTCGCCGATCTGATGACAAAAAAGGCGCGCGAACTGGGGATGACGCGCACGACCTACAAAAATGCTTCGGGTCTGCCCAACAGTGCGCAGATGACGACCGCCCGGGATCAGGCGACGCTGGCGTTGCGGATGCACAAGGATTTTCCGCAACACTACCACTACTTCAGCACCGAGCAGTTCAATTGGGGGAAGTCCCGAATTCGAAACCACAACCGTCTGTTGGGTGAGTACCGCGGCACAACGGGCCTCAAGACCGGTTACACCAATGCGTCGGGCTTCAACCTGACGGCCGTCGTCGAACGCGACGACAAGTTTTTGATCGGTGTTGTCATCGGTGGCGAAAAAGCCAAGTCTCGCGACCAGCACATGGTCGAAATTCTCGATCGCGCCTTCCCGCGGGCAGTCGCAATGAAGACCGGGCGGACACAAATCGCCGCAGCCCCGCCGCCCGTTCCCGTCGTAAGACCCGATGCTCCCGCCGGCCTCATTCCCGCAGAAGACCGTGCGGCGCTGCTCCAGCTTGCTGCGGCCATTGACGAAAGCGCGGACTCCGAGGACGGGATCAACGCGGAAGGCGACGCCAGTGCCGAAACGGCGCCGGTCGCCGCGACGAAGCCCGCGGCACCTGTCGACAATGTCACCGCCTACGCAGTAGCGGCACTTCGCACCGCCGAAGATGCAGGCCGCAACGCCGGCCGCGAGATTGGCAATTTCCTCGTCGCACCGGCAAACGCCAGTATCAGTCCTGACGCGCCCGCCAATCCCTTGATCCGCGAAGCGGCGCTCGATCCCGCACGCACGGCACCGGCCGCCATGCAGTCATGGCGCGAGGGCGATCCCCTTATTCCCGATGGCACATGGATCATTCAGATCGGCGCCTATGCCGATCAGGCCGACGCCGTCGGCAGCATCCGCAAGGCGCTTCGCGCCGCGCCGGGTGAACTCGGCACCGCCGTTCCGGTCACGATCCCGGTCAAGACCGCCGACAATCGCACGCTCTATCGTTCGCGCTTCGGTGGCTTCGACAATGAAACGGCGGCAAAGACCGCTTGCGGGCGTCTCGCGCGGCAAAGCATCCCCTGCATCGCCATTCCGCCGGCAAACTGGGCCATGCCCCAGACCGCCAAAGCCGAAGGCCGCGGCTAGGCCGGCATTCGCCGTTCATCGACAGGCAACGCCAGAGCGTCGATCAGCGCCCGCACTTCGGCGCGCGCCGCGACATGCGACATCGACATCGGCGCCTCGACCCCCTCCTCCCGCAAATCGAGTAGTGTCAGGCCTGAAGGAAACATCTCGCGAAAGATGACGCGTTCGCCGAAACCCGGTCCGGTACGAAAGCCGATCCTGTCCGCCAGCGCATCAAGCACCGCCTCGACGCGGCGCTTGTTCTTGGCGTCGAGATGCGAAAGACGGTTGCGTATCACGATCCAGTCGATTTCGCCGCCGTCGCGCATCGCCCGCCGCTTTCGGCTCTCCCACACCATCTCGCTGTAAACGCTGGGTCCCTTGATGCGATAGGTCTGCGGATCGACGCGTCCCAGCAGGTCAAAATCGACGAAGCTGTCGTTCATCGGCGTAACAAGCGTGTCCGCTCGGGCATGGCCGAGCCGCGACAGATGATTGTCGCTGCCCGGACAATCGATGACGATGAAGTCGTTCGCCGCCGCAAGCCGCGCCATGACGGCGTCGAGCGCCGCCTCGTCCGCCGCATTGGCCTCGCTGACCGTCCCATGCGCCGAGCGCGCGATCACCTCATGGTCGGGCATAACGAGCTTGACCCCCGCAGCCTCGGCCCAGGCCCGGCGATTTTCGACGTAGCGCGTCAGCGAACGTTGCCGCCCGTCGAGGTCGATCGATCCGACGCGCAGCCCCTCATGCAACAGCAACGCAATCACATGCATGGCGGTGGTCGTTTTGCCCGACCCGCCTTTTTCATTGCCCAGAACGATCACATGGGCAGGCCGGCCCCCGCCCCCGGATTCAGTCATATGCCCCCACAAGACCAGCACTCGAATCGCGAGCGGAGTGTGGGTAGTACGGCCATGAGCGTCAACCGTTCCAGCCCCGAAACGCCGCAACGCGTCGCACTTGCGGTCCCCCCCGTCGGTCCGGCTACACTCGGCCTGCTCTGCCGGCGGAAACGCACCGACAACCGCATTTCCGCCCCACTCCCTGAAGCGGCAATCCCGAGGGGTCTTTTCGAATGAACGGCATGCTCACGCTCGACAAACTTTCAGACCTCGTCGCCGCCGGCGAAATCGACACCGTGGTCATGGCCATGCCGGACATGCAGGGCCGTCTGGTCGGGAAACGCATGGCGGCGGGATATTTTCTCGACACCGCCGTCCACGAAACGCATGCATGCAATTATCTTCTGACCGTCGACACCGACATGGAGCCGGTACCGGGCTACAAGGCGGCAAGCTGGGCGCAGGGCTATGGCGATTTCGTGCTGAAGCCGGATATGGCAACTTTGCGCCGAATTCCGTGGCTGCCGGCAACCGCCCTCGTCCTTTGCGACACGCTCGACCATCACGGCGAGGATGTGCCCCACGCGCCGCGCGCCATCCTGAAAAAACAGCTGAAGCGCGTCGCCGCGATGAAGATGAAGGCCTTCACCGCATCGGAGCTCGAATTCTATCTCTTCGACGACACCTACGAAGCGGCACATGAAAAGCGCTACCAGGGACTCAAGACCGCAAACTGGTACATCGAGGATTACCACGTGCTCGCCACCTCGAAAGAGGAAGGCATCATGCGCGCGATCCGCAACGGTCTCGAGGGCGCAGGCATTCCGGTCGAAAACTCGAAGGGTGAATGGGGTCCCGGACAGGAGGAAATAAATATTCGCTATGCCGAGGCGCTCGAAATGGCCGACCGGCACACGATCCTGAAAAACGGCATCAAGGAGATCGCCTGGCTGCACGGCAAGGCCGTCACCTTCATGGCCAAATGGAACTACGAACTGGCCGGTTCGTCCTGCCATATCCATATGTCGCTCTGGGATGAGAAGGCCAAGGAGGCGCATTTCTTCGACAAGGACGCCAAACCGCACGGCATGTCGGAGCTGTGTCAGCAATTCCTGGCGGGCCAGCTTCGGCACGCGCGCGAATTGACTTATTTCCTGGCGCCACAGGTCAATTCCTACAAGCGCTTCGTCAACGGCTCATTCGCACCGACCAACATCGTCTGGTCCAACGACAATCGAACGGCCGGCTTCCGGATGTGCGGTCAGGGCAAGAGCCTGCGCATCGAATGCCGCATCGGCGGCGCCGACCTGAACCCCTATCTCGCCTTTGCCTCGTTGCTGGCGACCGGCCTCGACGGGGTCGAAAAGAAAATGGCTCTGGAGCCTGAGTTTTCGGGCGATGCCTATGTCAGCAGCGGCATTCCGTCGCTGGCGAAGAACCTGCGCGATGCCCTGACCGAACTGGAAAAGTCGGATACGCTCCGCGCCGCTCTCGGCGACGACGTCGTCGAACACTATCTCCACACCGGCCGCTGGGAACAATTCGAATACGAACGGCGGGTGACGGATTGGGAATTGAAGAGAGGCTTCGAGCGCGGATGAGCGACACACTGAAAGTCATTTCGCCGGTCGACGGTACGGTCTATGCCGAGCGGCCCCTTGCCTCGTGGGAGGAAGTCGACGGCGCGCTGAATGCTGCGCGCGCCGCACAGGCGGCATGGAAGCTTGTCCCCATCGCCGAGCGCGCCGCGCTTTGCACCCGTTTCACCGAAGCTTTCGTCGCGATGAAAGACGAAGTCGTGCCGGAGCTTGCCTGGCAGATGGGCCGCCCCATCGCCTATGGCGCCGGCGAGCTGCGCGGTTTCGAGGAACGCGCGCGTTACATGATCGGCATTGCGCCGAAAACACTCGCCGATATCGACGCCGGACCGAAGGAGGGCTTCCGCCGCTGGGTGCGCCGCGAGCCGGTCGGCACGGTGCTCGCCATTGCCGCCTGGAACTACCCCTATCTGATCGCCGTCAATTCGGTCGTCCCGGCGATCATGGCCGGCAATGCGATCATCCTGAAGCACTCCGGCCAGACGCCGCTTTGTGCCGAGCGCTTCGCCATGGCCTTCGAAAAAGCAGGTGCGCCGGACGGCCTCTTTCAGGCGATCCATATGAGCCATGACATGACCGAGCGAACGATCGGCGATCCGCGCGTCGATTTTGTGCAGTTCACCGGTTCGGTCGCCGGTGGACGTTCGGTCGTAAAAGCCGCCGTCAACCGCTTCATCGGCATCGGGCTCGAACTTGGCGGCAAGGACCCCGCCTATGTCCGCGCCGACGCCAACCTTCCCTTCGCCGTCGAAAATCTGGTCGACGGCGCTTACTTCAATTCCGGCCAGTCCTGCTGCGGCAAGGAACGGCTCTACGTCCATGCCGATGTCTATGACGATTTCGTCGAAGGTTTCGTCGACCTGACGAAAAAGTACAAACTCGGCGATCCCCTCGATCCCGAGACGACAATCGGCCCGATGGTGCGCACTTCCGCTGCCACGTTCGTGCGCGGCCAGATCGCTCAGGCCGTGCGTAGCGGCGCGAAAGCACTGATCGGCGAAGCGCATTTTCCGGCTTCGCGGCCGGGCACGCCGTATCTCGGCCCTGAAGTGCTGGTGGGCGTCAACCACCAGATGGAAGTGATGCG
>PHEO01000329.1 GCA_002841195.1 Alphaproteobacteria bacterium HGW-Alphaproteobacteria-11 | reverse complement strand
CGCCGATCAAGATCGGCGTCAGGGAAGTCGAGGCCTATCTCGACAAGCCGGTGTTCAGCCGCGAAAAGCCGATGAGCGGCGTCGGCGTGGTCACCGGTCTCGCGTGGACCTCGATGGGTGGCGCGACCCTGCCGGTCGAGGCGACGCGCGTCCACACCCTCAATCGCGGTTTCAAGCTCACCGGCAAGCTGGGCGAGGTGATGAAGGAATCAGCCGAGATCGCTTACAGCTATATCGCCTCGCACCTGAAAGCCTACGGTGCCGACGCCAAGTTCTACGACACCAGCTTCGTCCACCTGCACGTGCCGGAAGGCGCCACCCCCAAGGATGGCCCCAGCGCCGGGGTCACCATGGCCACCGCGCTGCTGTCGCTGGCGAAAAACGCCAAGATCACCCGCCCGCTGGCGATGACCGGCGAACTCACCCTGACCGGCCAGGTGCTGCCGGTGGGCGGCATCCGCGAAAAGGTCATCGCCGCGCGCCGGGTCGGTATCAATGAGCTGATCCTGCCCGACGCCAACCGGCGCGACTTCGACAAGCTGCCCGAGCATATCCGCGCCGGCTTCACTGTGTATTACGCCAAGCGCTATCAGGACGTGGCGGCGGTTGTGTTTGGTGCGGGTTGATCCGGCGTGAACGCCGGGAGAGGGCGGGGTGCTTGCTTTATCAAACAGAAACCAACCAACTGAGGTCGCTGCGCGAGCTGCAAACATGCCTTCCTGGACGGCCGGTGTCGCTTAGTGAGCTGCCGGTGGTTGAGCTGGCATGTTGGCAAGTCAGCGGCCAAAGACGGCACGGGTCTGGAGCCCACTCCTTGGCAGATGTGCATCCAAGACCAGACATTGGATACTCAGTGTCCCAAATAGTCGCTTCTATCAGTGCGAGTGCATGCTCCCAAGGTGGTTTGCGCGGACGACGTTTCGAACCATTGGCGCTGTGAGTTCCCTTGCGCCAACGTGGCGTTGCTGCAGAAGCCGGCGTGCTGACGCCTTCCCGCCGTCAGCCTTGATCAGACGCGGGCAGGAATGCTGAGGGATCGCCGACGCTGTAGAGCGTCAGCCGGTGCATGGCGCGGGTGCAGGCCACGTAGAGCAGGTTGCGGTCCATCTCGGTGCGGTAATTTCCAGCGCTGACATCGGCGACGATGACTCGGTCGAATTCCAGGCCCTTGGCCAGATGCGCCGTGCATACGATCACCCCGCTTGAAAATCCCACGCTGCCGGCATCGAGCAGGCGCGCCTCGGCCCCGGCATCCACCAGGGATTTGTGCAGCCGTGCTGCCTGTTTCTGCGTTTTGGCGATGATCGCCAGACTGTGGTGATCGGCATGATTGAAGGCTTCGATCTCGCCGCGGATATGCTCGGTCATGTGCGCCGGGCGCTTGCATTCCACCACACGCGGTGGCTCGCCATGCCGCTTCATGGCCTCCAGCTCCGGGTTGGGTGAGATCGCCAACGCGAACTGCATGATCTCCCAGCTCGAACGGTAGCTCTTGGTGAGCTTGACGCTCATGGCTGATTGCAGGCTCTGGCGAATCTGCTCGGCGGTGGAACTGGTGTAGGGGTTGACCGATTGGGCGGCGTCGCCGAGCACGGTCTTGCGACACGCGAACAGGCGACCCAGCACGGCATACTGAACCGGTGTGTAGTCCTGCATTTCGTCGATCAGCAGGTGCTTGACGCGATTGCGCGGATTGCTGATTCCTTCCAGCCGCATCTTGAGATGAATCAGCGGAAACACATCCGCGTATTCGAGCTTGCCCCCTGCGGGCTTGAACAGCTCAGGCTCTCCCATCCACTCGAACAGGCCCTGGTAGGCCTGGCGCAGGGTCAGCTTGCGCACCATGCCACGTATCGTCTCGCGCAGTGACTGCCGCTCGTCGGTGCGCAGATCGTAGTTGTAGTGATGGCCGATCTGGCTTTCGGTGGCGGTGATCACACGTGCGATGCGCTCGGTG
>PHEO01000113.1 GCA_002841195.1 Alphaproteobacteria bacterium HGW-Alphaproteobacteria-11 | reverse complement strand
CGTGATCGCAGCCGTCAGCGACGTCTTACCGTGATCGACGTGACCGATCGTACCGATGTTGCAGTGCGGCTTGTTCCGCTCAAACTTCTCTTTGGCCATAGGCGTTAGCTACCTTCAATTGATCGGTTAGGACTTGATCGGCGCGCGCCGCGCTCGAACTCTTCTTACTCTTGCCTCTGTCTTCGGCCGCTTTTCGCCTCGGCGGGGCGCCGCGCCGGCAGCACGGAGACTGGAGCGGGTGAAGGGAATCGAACCCTCGTCATCAGCTTGGAAGGCTGTTGCTCTACCATTGAGCTACACCCGCCGACCGGGTCCGTACTGGCCCTGCACTGTTCGCCTGTCTTTATGCCTGCGCTGGATGGTGGAGGGGGTTGGATTCGAACCAACGTAGGCATAGCCAACGGATTTACAGTCCGTCCCCTTTAGCCACTCGGGCACCCCTCCGTGTCCGATGTCAAATGTTGTGAAATCCCAATAAGTTCGCGGATGTGACTGGTCTTGCGGCCTCGTGGGACACGCGCGGCTTTATTCAGGTTTGCCGCCGCTGTGTCAACTAAAATCCCGGTCCCGAAAGCGTGAACACCCCCGCAGCGCGCCTCCAGCCGTTTCGTCCGGCAAGGCGTACTGTTCGGGGGCGTTTGCATGAGCCCGAGACGCGAAATATAAGCGCCTCCATGAGCAGACGCAAGCAACCCTCCCGCTCCCGTCCTTCCGGCGCGCCCCAACAGGGGTCCCGCCCGCCGAAACACGGGCCAAGACAGGGCGGCGGCAAGGGCGCCCGGCCGGGCGATGACAGCTATCTATATGGTTTTCATGCGGTTTTGGCCGCCTTGCGCAATCCGGCCCGCGCCGCCGAACGCCTTTGCCTGACCCGCAATGCCGAGGCCGAGCTGACCCGCCAGGGGATCAACCCCGCAACGACCTTCGAACTCCGCCCCGAAATTATGGAAAACGACGACCTTGCGGCCTTGCTGCCCCCGGGCGCCGTCCATCAGGGTATCATGCTCCGCGCCTCGCCCCTGCCCGAGCGCGATGTCGCCGAAGCCTGCGAGGGTGCCACCCGCGTCGTCGTACTGGACCAGGTCACCGACCCGCATAATTTCGGAGCGATTCTCCGTTCCGCCGCCGTTTTCGGGGCAACGGCGCTCATCACGACCGACCGCAACAGCCCGCCCTTCGGCGGCGCGCTGGCCAAGGCGGCCTCGGGCGGGCTCGAACAGGTCCGCATCGCCCGCGTCACCAATCTCGTCCGCGCCATCGATGAATTGAAGGAACTGGGCTTCGAGGTGATCGGTCTCGACGGCGAGGGCGATGCCTCCCTGCCCGATCTCAAGCTCTCGCCCCGCGTGGCGCTGGTCCTCGGCGCCGAGGGTGCGGGCCTGCGCCGCCTCACCCGCGAACATTGCGACCTGCTCGCCCGCCTGCCGGCCGCGGGCGCCATGAAGAGCCTCAACGTCTCCAACGCCGCCGCCGTCGCGCTCTACGAATTGTTTCGGCGCGGCGGCTGATACTACGGGCTCTGCTCCATTGTAGACGACGCCCTCCGCCGCTCCGCGCTGCGCTGATGTAGATCGACGACACGACGCAGAAACCACTGTCCAAAATCGCCTGCCGACTGCAGCGGATGGGCGCGCCGCGCCGCCCGCTGGCTCATCAACACGCCGGACGGGCGAGGAGGTGGCGTAATGATGCCGCGCTGCGTTTCGCGCACGAGCATTGTCATCACATTGTATTCATCGAGCACGCGTCGCCGCGCTTCTTCGATGGCAGGTAATCGCTTCTCGTATTCTCCGGCCGCCACGGCTGACCTGATGATCGCAACGGCGTGCTCCGGGTTGCGTATATCGATCGAGATCACGCTGTCGGCCGGGAAATATTTCGCGATGTCCGGCGCACCGAAATAGAAAGGCAATGCAAGACCCAGAAAGGCGTCGGTCAGTTTCTCGGAGACATGCGCGTCGGCAATGTGGTTCTCAATGACGATCTGGTACTTGTAGGGATCGATGGCATCGGCCTTGTCCGCAATACCTCGCAGCCCGCGTCCGAAGACATTGGCCTCGGGCATTAGCCGCGCCAACGCCATCGTAAAGCGATACCGGTCGAGATGCGCCGTATGCTTGTCCTGCTTCGTCGAGGACATCATGCCCACTTCGTCGCTCTTGTTTCGCGGCGGATTTGCGACAATTTCATCGTAGGTCCGTGCATGCCCCCCGCCCATGCCGTAGAACCAGCGCAATCCGGGCACACCGAACACACGACCCGGATGGTCCAGCGCCGCCGGCTCATGGCTCGTGATCACTCGGCCAAATTGGTTGATGAAGGCCCGATCATAGCGCTTGATCGAGCTTGGTTCGGACGTAACGAGGATTGTGTTTTCCGGCGGACAGGCCAGCCGCTCGACCCGCATCGAATTTCGTTCGCCGTCTACGGGCGGCAAATTATCATAGACCGCCAGCCAGTCGTAAATTCGGGCCTCGGGATCGTACACGAAATCGGGCCAATCCGCGGGCCGCTGCTTTGGTAGCTGACGGGAGAGTATGTTGAAGTCCTTGGCATGAAGCACCCCTCGGCCGAGAACCTTGATGATCGGTTTTGAACGCATTGCCAATCCGGTGTTGCGAACGAACGCCTGAGGCCGATACCTGCACTCACCGCATTTGCTAGGAAAGGGAGCAGGCATACATAAGCGGCGACCGGCTCTTTGTTGCATATTCCGATCCGGTCGGCCAGAGCCCCTAACTTTCAAAGAAATTTAGGTTGGCATTGCAGACCTGCGCCACCTCGCGCGTCGACATGAAGCGGCTCAATTCGTCGAACAGCGCCGTCACGCTGCGCGCGACGCCATTGGGTGTGTAGAACAGCCAGCGGTTGGCCGCCGCGGCGGACGGCATAAGCGATGCGGCCGACGTCGCCGCCGCCGTGTCGCGCGTCTTGATGAGCTGTGCAGCGCCTGCCGGACCGAAAACATGCGCGGCATAAAGTTCGCCATGCGCCGGCGCCCGCCCCAGCAGCTTTCCAAGCGCGTCCTTGTTTTCCATCGTCAGTTCGCCGGCCATCAGCGCCGCAATATGCGCATCCGTCCGCAGCGCCAGCACCTCATCCCGCGCCACGTCCGAAACCGGGGCAAACCGTCCATTGGACTGTCGTGCGAGCAACGCCGCTTCCGCTTCAAGCCCGTGCTTGGGTCCGTAGCGGCCAAGCACCTCGTACCAAGTCTGCTGGATAAACTGGAACGGCCCGGTTGCCGAGGATGTCGGCGCTTGAGCGGTCAGCGCCAGGCCGCTCTCGCGCAGCGCGATGTGGAGCAGATAACCCGAGTTGGCGCCCGTCGCCTGCGACGCCGCGACGATGGCGCCCAACAGGTCCGGGCCAAGCTCGGCCATCGACTGTTCGACCGCGTCGGGTTCCGGAAGCACCAGCGATGTCGGCTTCTCTTCGTCCGGCCTTTCCCGCTCGGCGGCGTAAAGGTCCTTGACCGCTTCCGCGATCGCGTCGACGTCTTCCTGTGAGAGATGCACTTCGGTGCGTCTCTCCTCGCGCGCCACGCGCCGCTCGGCACGCTGCTGCTCGGCAATGTTGCGCGATGCCACGACCGCCTCACCTTCCGCCGACGCCATTGACGTCAACGACCTCATGTCGTCCAGAAAATCGCCGCTCTCGACGTACTCGACGAGATCGCGCACCGGCTCGAATGCCATCAGCGCCCGTCCGCCTCGCTCGAACGCCGAATTGCCGTCATCCGCCGTGGCCATATCCCAGGCAAGCAGGGCAATCAGTAGGAGGCTGAGTCTCATCCACATGATTCTGACGCTCCTTTCCCGGAGCGGAAACGCGCCAAAGGGAGCGTTTGTCCGCCCCCGATATGCCCAGAATGCATCGAAGCGATTGAACCCGGCCTGAGGCCGCCGTTCATCTGGCGTTAACTATAAATGCCCGGAATCCCCGAATTCTGGCCTGCGCTCTCACAACGCAGGGGCCTTCAGCCGGTTTTCAGTCAGGTAGAGTGCAAGCGCATGAACGACCGGCGCTACGGCCGCCCGCGCCATCATGCGCTTGCGCCATGCCGCAAGTTGCCGATCCGGATCCGGCACCCCGCCCATGAACGCCGTGAAGAAGCTGACGCACATGAAGGCGATGTCGGCGTAGCTATAGTCGCCGGCGATGTAGTCTCGATCCGCCAGCAAGGCGTCCATTTCCGCGTAATATGCTGCGATCGTCGCCAGCGCCGATTGCGTCTCCGGTTTTTGCGGATCACCGAGCGTCTGCAACAGCACGAAGAAGGAAGGAAAGAAAACCTCGTCGGACTTCAATTCCATCAATCGCGCAAAGGCGCGCGACTCGGCGGAGGCCGGCCACAGCGCCGGCGCTGGAAACCTGTCTTCGAGATATTCGAATATCTGCGTCGAAACGAATATCTCGACCGCGCCGTGCAGCAGCACGGGAATCTGTTTCTTGGGATTGATCCGCGCAACATCCGGATGTGTCGGCGAATAACGATCCTTGATCGAGAAAGGCACCATCTCGACCTCGCAATCGATCCCTTTTTCGGCGACGGCGATCTGTGCCTTGGCGCCGAACATGCTGAGCGGACCCGACAGCAACCTCATGAAATCCTCCAGAATTTTCGATGACCGGAGGCCCACAACTGGGCGCCGCCGCACGTCTTTTCAGGGTCCAATTCCAGCAATCGATGCGGGCCACACCGGCATATGCGCCGAGGGGCCGCTTGCCGCGAGGCCGCCCCGCCACTATCTTGCGGGCCACGGTCGCCCTTGTAGCTCAGTTGGTAGAGCACCTGATTTGTAATCAGGGGGTCGCGGGTTCAAATCCTGCCGGGGGCACCGTCTCATCCGGAGTTTCCGACCATGTCCATGCCGGCCGAAGTCAAAGCGCGTGCCGCGGCGCTGATCGCCGTGGAGCGCCAGCGTTTTGCCGATCTGCACCCGGCCTCCCGGCAGATGGCGGCAAATGCCGGTGAGCATTTTCCGGGCGGCGTGCCGCTGCATTGGATGCTCGACTGGGAGACGCCCTTCCCGCTTTTTGTCCGGCAAGCATGCGGCTCAACCGTGACCGACGTCGACGGCCGCCGCTATGCGGATTTCTGCCTCGGCGACACGGGCGCAATGTTCGGTCATTCGCCGGCACCCGTCGCCCGCGCGATCGCCGCGCAAGCGGCCGGCGGTCTGACCGCCATGCTCCCTTCCGACATCACGGCGGAAGTCGGCACGCTGCTCGCTTCCCGCTTCGGCCTGCCTTTCTGGCAGGTGACGGCGACGGCGAGCGACGCCAACCGCGCGGTCGTGCGCTGGGCGCGCGCGCTGACCGGACGCCCGAAAGTGCTGGTCTTCGACGGTTGCTATCACGGCCAAGTCGAGGACGCCTTCGTGAAGCTCGAAGATGGCGAAACCAGAATGAAACCGAGCCTGCTCGGCCAGGTGAGCGACATCGCGCAAACCAGCGTCGCCGCGCCCTTCAACGATCTGGAAGCGGTCGAGCGCCTTCTGGGCGCTGGCGACATCGCGTTGACCCTCACCGAACCGGCACTGACCAACACGGCGATGGTCCTGCCCGAACCCGGTTTCATCGAAGGCTTGCTCGCCGCGGCGCAGCGTCACGGCACGCTTGTTTGCCTCGACGAAACACACACCATCTCCGCCGGCCTCGGTGGGTTTACCCGCGCGCACAATCTTGCGCCCGATTTTTTCGTGCTGGGAAAGCCGGTCGCCGGCGGACTTCCCGCCGCGGTTTTCGGCTTTACCTCGGCGGTCGAAGCCGCCATGCGCCGCGTGCTCGAAACGAAAACGCCGGGCTATTCCGGCATCGGCACCACGCTATCCGGCAACATGCTGGCGCTGGCCGCGATGCGCGCCTGCCTCGCCGAAGTGATGACCGGCGATGCCTATGCACACATGGCAGCGCTCGCATCGCGTCTTGCGGAAGGCCTGCGGGACGCCGTCGCGAAACGCCAACTGCCCTGGACGGTGACACAACTCGGCGCGCGGGCCGAACTCGTGTTCAGCGCCCGCCCGCTCCGCAATGGTGCGGAAGCCGCCGCCGCAATCGATCACACCGTCGAACGCGCCATCCATCTCTTTCTGCTCAACCGGGATGTGCTGGTGACGCCCTTCCACAATATGACCCTCGTGGCGCCCTCGACGACGCAAGCCGATATCGACAAGCTGGTGCGGAATTTCGACGAAGCGCTTGGCCTGCTCTGCGGCGAAAAGGAAATCGCGGCATGAACCGCGCCGACGAAAATGAAGCGACGGAATTTCTCGCGGCCCATCCGGAGATCGTGCAGATACAGGCTTTTCTGACCGATCCGTCGGGCGTTGCGCGCGGCAAGGTCCTGCGCCCGGAGGAAATGCTGACCGCCTATCGCGACGGCCGCCCGCTTCCCTGCTCGATCCAGTCGCTCGACATGCTGGGCGCCGACGTGCTGGAAACGGGTCTCGTCTGGGAGGAAGGCGACAGCGACCGCCCATGCTTCCCTGTCGCCGGAACGCTGACCCATGCGCCGTGGCACGACACGCCGACCGCGCAAATGATTCTTGCCTCCTGGGAGCGCGACGGCTCGCCGACACCCGCCGATCCGCGCCACGCGCTGGCCCGCGCCGTCGCCTCTCTCGAAAGCAAGGGACTGAAGCCCGTCGTTGCCATCGAACTCGAATTTTATCTGATCGATCGCGCCGCCGCGCAGTCGGGCAAACCTCGGCCGCCCGCCGCGCCTAACGGCTTCGCGCCGTCGCACCTGCAGGCCTATCTGATGCAGGATGTCGAGGACTTCGCGCCCGTTCTCGACGACATCTTTGCCGGCGCGAAGAAGATGGGCCTTCCCGCGCGCACCCTGATTTCGGAATATGCGCCCGGCCAGTTCGAAATCGTGCTGGCCCATCGCGACGACGCGATGCGCGCAGCCGACGACGCCATTCTCTACAAGCGTCTCGTCAAAGGCATCGCCGACCGTCACGGCTACATCGCCACTTTCATGGCAAAGCCCTATGCCGGCATGTCGGGCAGCGGCCTGCATGTGCACATCTCGCTGGCCGACGAAAAGAACCCCAACCTCTTTGCCGGCGACGATCCGTCGCTGACGCCGCTGCTGCGCCACGCCATCGGCGGTCTCGAAGCCACCATGGCGGAAAGCATGGCCATCTTCGCACCCAACGCGAATTCCTTCCGCCGCTTCCGCCGCAACACCTATGCGCCGCTCGCGCCCGCCTGGGCCATCGACAATCGCTCGGTGCCGCTGCGCGTCACGTCGGGGCCCGCTGCCACGCGTCATCTCGAACACCGCGTCTGCGGCGCCGACGCCAACCCCTACATTGCGCTCGCAGCCGTACTCGCGGGTATCGAGGAAGGCATCGACAAGAAATGCGAGCCGAGCGAACCGGTGACCGGCGACGGATATTCAAAGCGCGAAGCGACGCTGCCGATGAACTGGTGGAAGGCGCTCGAAACCGCGCGCAGCTCCGAATTTCTTCGCCAGCGCCTCGGCGAAAAATTCATCGACATCTTCCTGACCATCAAGGAAGTCGAATGCGACCGCTTCTTCGCCGAAATCTCCAACGTCGATTTTGACTGGTACCTGCGCAACGCCTGAGCCGCGCCGCCTATTCCGGACAGGGATAATTGGCCGCCAGCGTACGCGCGCCCATTTCGAAAGCCGACCGTCCATAGAGCTCCGGGTGTTCCGGTGCAAACTCGATCACTTGCTGCGCAAAGGTCTCGAAGGCCAGCTGTTCCGGCAAGCGGAAGCAAACCTGTTCGTCCATACCCGGCCCGAGACGGCGCACGACCATCGGCGCGCCTGCCTCGACCGACGCGTAGACGCCGGCGGCAAGACCGGACAGAAACTGATGACACGACGCGCGCGCAATCCGGTCGTCGGCCTCCGCCGACGCACTCGCGGCAATCGTGCAGGCCGACACAAGCTCGACCCCTGTCGTAATGCGCGGCGCCTGCGCCAGCGCAATGCCCGCCGGCAGCATCGATGCAGCCAACGCCATTGCGGCAAGTTTGCTGACATATTTCATCGCCATCTCCCTCTGCAGTTGACGTCGATAATTGTGAACCCGATTTGCGCGCCTCGCACGTCAACCGGTGACGCGCGACGAAACGGCGCAGACGGAAAAGAATCCCTTTTTCCGAGCCGTCCCTGTTTGTTGGTTCCACCGCGCCTCGAAGTCAATCGGCGCTCGTCGCATTCTTCAGCGGATCCTTAAGCGGCACCTGGCCCTGCTCGGAAAAGCGCTTGCGCGCCTCCTCTTCTTCCTTTGTCCGCGACGCCTGATCGGTGATCTGACGGCCCAGCGCGACGACATTCGGAATCTCGTCGTCAGCCAGCTCCTTCATGTATTGCTTCCGCTTCATCGCCTTTTCGATATAGGGCGCGAGTTCCTCCGCCTTCTTCTTCTGGCGTTCGTCTTCATGCTCCTTGAATTCCGGCATGACGTCGCGCGCGAACATTTCCAGCGCCTCGCAAATATGTTCGTGGCGGTTGCGCCCGCCCTGCTGGATGAACGACACCTGGTCGACGCCGGCATCCGCGAAACCGCGCAGATGTTCGCGCATTTGCTCCGGCGTGCCGATACCGCGATTGCCGCCTTCTTCTGGCAGGTGCGGCCGCGCCTTCTCGAAGGCTTCCCAGATATTCGTGCGCCCCGGCTTGTGCTCGCCGAAAATATAATGATGGCCGAGCGCGTAGCCGAAGAAGCGGAACCCGTCCATGCCGCGGCGCTTGGCTTCCTCGGCATCCTTGTGCAGCGAAAAGCCCGTCACCATCGCGATGTTGGGGTTGCAAGCATGACCGATCGGCACCGCCTCTTCCTTGAAGATACGGTAATAATCGTCGACCCATTGCTTGGCTTCCGCCGGATCGACGAACGCAAACGTCAGCGCGCCGATGCCGAGCCGCGCGGCAAGCTTGATCGTCTCGCGATTGGAGCACGCCACCCAAAGCGGCGGATGCGGCCTTTGCACCGGCTTCGGCACCACATTGCGGCACGGCATCGAAAAGAACTCGCCCTCATAGCCGGGATAAGGATCCATCGCCATCATGTTGGCGCATTGCTCGACCGCCTCGCGCCATTGCGAACGCTTCTGTTCGACGGGTACGCGATAACCGCCGAGTTCGAGCAGCGCCGAGCTCTCGCCCGTTCCCCATTCGACACGGCCCTTCGACACGAGATCGAGCGTCGCGATACGTTCGGCGACGCGCGCCGGATGATTGTAGTTCGGCGGCATAAGCGTAATGCCGTGACCAAGCCGGATGTTCTTCGTGCGCTGCGAGCAGGCCGCGAGGAACACTTCGGGCGCCGAGGAATGCGAATACTCTTCAAGAAAATGATGCTCAACTTCCCAGGCGTGATCGATGCCGATCTTGTCGGCAAGCTCCACCTGGTCGAGCGCATCCTGAAAGAGCTTCAGCTCATCGCCGTCATGCCAGGGCCGCGGCAACTGATGCTCGTAGAAAATGCCGAACCGCATCACGCGTCTCCCGTTCTTGTGTTCTAGTCGAATACCTTGATTTCGTCGGGCGTCTTGTAGCCGGAGCCGGCCAATGCCGGGCTCTCCGCCGCATGCGCGAAGGCCGCCTCGATGTTGCGGGCGCGCTCGACAAAAAACGGCGCCATGTCGGGGTGGGTGAAGATATAGAGCTCGCCCGCCTGAACGGCCTCCACCACCCGCGCACCGACGCGATCGGGATCGAGCCCGCCGAGAATGAGTTGTTTCGTCGCTTCCACGCGCTCCGGATCGCGGTCTTCCGCCGCCGGTCCATATTTGTCCTGCCGCGCCCGGCCGCTTTCATGGATGCGCGTACGCACGAAACCCGG
>PHEO01000112.1 GCA_002841195.1 Alphaproteobacteria bacterium HGW-Alphaproteobacteria-11 | reverse complement strand
AAAACTTGACCGCCGCATCCTCGCCGACTTCGCGAATGCCCTGCTGCATCTTGGCGTAGTACTCGTAGCCTTTGAGGTTCTTCATGTGGTCGGCGCGCAACTCGTAGTGCTTCAGCACAGAGTCGTAATAGGCGCCGATATATTTGACCGCACCTTCATAGGCGGCCTGTTCGTCCTCGTGGCAATAGGTCCAGCCGAACTGCAATGTCGGCGGCGCCTCGGTGCCGGTATATTGCAGATACTTGGCGCGGTAGCTGTCGAGTTCGGGAATCAGTTCTTCCCAGGGCTTTTGCGGGATCACGAGAATGCCGACGCCGAGCTTCGCCATGATCTCGACCGACTCCGGACTGACCGCCGCCGCATAGGAGCGTCCGCGGAACGACTTGAACGGGCGGGGACGGATTTCGCGGCGCGGCTGCTTGATGTGTTCGCCGTCAAGCTCGCAATAGCCGTTCTCCAACCCTTCGAGAAGCATCTGCGCATACTCGACGAAGGCGCCGCGGCTCTTGTTCATGTCGAGGCGATAGCCTTCGAACTCGACGCGCCCGAGCCCGCGTCCGATGCCGAGGATCATGCGGCCATTCGACATATGGTCGAGCATCGCCACTTCTTCCGCGACGCGCATCGGGTCGTGCCAAGGCAACACGATGACAGCCGAGCCGAGCTCGATATCCTTGGTGCGGCCCGCGAAATAGGACAGGAACTGCGTCACGTTCGGGCACATCGTGTAGTCGGTGAAGTGATGCTCGACGCTCCATAGCGACTGGAAGCCGAGCGGTTCGGCCATCGCGCCCAGCGCCAGCTCATTCGTATAGACCTCACGATCGTCGCGGCCGCATCCTTCCGGGTTCTGGAAGATCATCGCCATGCCGGTTTTCATTTTGTCTCCTCCCTTTGTTTCGTTTTCCCGTATTTAATTTGTACAAGGATTATCCGGTGATGTCCGCGCCGCCGCCGAAATGCGCCTGCGCCCAGGCCGAGCGAAACAGGAACAAGCCTATGCCGATATAGGCCGCATATTCGAGTCCCATCGCGAGCCAGCGTGCGTCGTGGACGAGATAGGTGGTGGTTTCGATCAGGCAGACGGTCGCCATCGCCGCATAGCCGCAGGCGACCGCCGTGGGCGTTGCCGGCCAGCGGAGCGCAAGGCCGCCGAGAAAGAGCGAGGCCGTCAGCAACACGGATGTCCAGTGGGCGAGGAGGACGCCATGCGGAAACAGCGGATTGGCGACAGGTGGCCAGGGCACATCGAGGCGAAACCACTCGGCAAAGCCCATCAGGGCCCAGACCAGAAGGCCGGCGTGAAGGACGACAAGTCCGGCAACGAACAGCTTTGGCAGCGTTGTGCTCATATCGGTTCTCCTCCCGCCGGTTGCCAATAATGATCATTACTGTAATAATGATCATTATTGCGGTTCGCTCCGCTGTCAACCCCGTTTGTGAGTTTCATGCTGAAAAGAGTTCCCTCGAAACCGTCTCGGCCCGATCCTGAGGAACGCATCCTTGCCGCGGCCATCGAATTGTTTGCGGCGGAAGGCTATGCAAGCGTCGCGGTGCCGGAAGTTGCCGCACGGGCCAGTGTCGGCCTCGGCACGCTCTATCAACGCTTCCCGAGCAAGGAAGCACTGGGCAACGCCGTTTTCCGCCGCTGCAAGCGCGCCTGGGCGGCGGCGACGCTCGACATCTGGCCGGAAGGCGAGCTACCGGAAACGCAGTTCCGCCTCTATTGGGAGCGGCTCTGTGCCTTTGCCGAGAAGCATCGCGACATGGCGCTCTACAACGAGCGCAATCCGATCGGCCATGCCTATGACGCCGAGAGTCTGGCCTTGCGCGAGGAACTCGACCGCCGCTCCGAGGCCGTGCTACGGGCCTGGGTGAACGCCGGCGTGGTCGCCGATCTGCCCTTCGAGGTGATGGCGGGGCTGATACACGGCTCGTTTCAGCGTATTCTGGAGCTATCCGTTCCGGCGCGCCAGCGCCGGATCCTGATGGACGAGACCGGCCGGGCGGTGTGGCGGGCGCTGGCAAAACCCGAATGACAGCCGTCTGCAACGAATCCGTCATAGGTTTGTCATAATCTTGAGCGATAGCAACGGCTTAACGCCTCCGACCCTGAAAGCCGCCCGATGACCACGCCGCCCAATGCAGAGGCCGCAGTTGAGATGTCCGCGCCCGCCGCCGCACCGGCGATCGGCATGGACGATCCGGCGCGCTTCATCAACCGCGAGCTTTCGTGGCTCGCCTTCAACATGCGCGTGCTCGAGGAAGCGCAAAACACCATCCACCCGCTTCTGGAACGGCTGCGCTTTCTCTCGATCTCGGCGTCGAACCTTGATGAATTTTTCATGGTCCGCGTCGCCGGCCTGCGCGGCCAGGTCAGCGCCGGCGTCGAGACGCTGAGCCAGGACGGCTGCACGCCGGCCCAGCAGCTCGACCGCGTCAACGACATGGCCAACGAGCTGATGCGCGAACAGCAGAAGCAATGGGACGGCTTGCGCCGCGAATTGCGCGAAGTCGGCATCGCCGTCATCGAGCCCGACGAAGTGACGTCGGAAGAATTTTCCTGGCTCGAAACCCGTTTTCTGGAACAGGTCTTCCCGGTCCTGACGCCACTCGCCATCGATCCCGCGCATCCGTTTCCTTTCATTCCCAATCTCGGCTTTGCGCTTGCCATGCAGTTGCGCCGCGTCGGCGACGGCAAGCTGATGGACGCGATGCTGCCCGTGCCGACACAGGTCGAGCGCTTTATACGGCTGCCGGCGTCGGACGGGGATAACTCGATCCGCTTCATCAGCCTCGAAAACATGATCGGTCTTTTCCTGGACCGTCTGTTTCCCGGCTACACGGTGATCGGGCAGGGCGCCTTCCGCCTGCTGCGCGACAGCGACATCGAAATCGAGGAAGAGGCTGAAGACCTGGTACGCTTTTTCGAAAGCGCGTTGAAGCGCCGCCGCCGCGGCAGCGTCATTCGCCTGAAGATCGAGGCGCGCACGCCGCCGTCGCTGCGCAACCTGGTGGTCAGCGAACTCGGCGTTACCGAGCGCGAACTGGTGACGGTGGACGGCCTGCTCGGCCTTGCGCAGACGAGCCAGTTGATCGTCGACGACCGCCCCGACCTCAAATTCACGCCCTACAACGCACGCTTCCCGGAACGTATCCGCGATCACGGCGGCGACTGCTTCGCCGCGATCCGTTCCAAGGACATCATCGTCCACCATCCTTACGAGTCGTTCGACGTCGTCGTGCAGTTCATCCGTCAGGCCGCCGCCGACCCCGACGTGGTGGCGATCAAGCAAACGCTCTATCGCACCTCGAAGGACAGCCCCATCGTGCAGGCGCTGATCGAGGCGGCCGAGGCCGGCAAGTCGGTGACGGCGCTGGTCGAGCTGAAGGCGCGTTTCGACGAGGCGGCCAACATCGTCTGGGCGCGCAATCTGGAGCGCGCCGGTGTGCAGGTTGTGTTCGGATTCATCGAATTGAAAACCCACGCCAAGATTTCGCTGGTGGCGCGCCGCGAGGGTGGGGCATTGCGCTCCTATGTGCATTTCGGCACCGGCAACTACCACCCGGTCACGGCCAAGATTTATACCGACTGCTCGATGTTCACCTGCGATCCGCGTCTCGCTCACGACGCGGCACAGGTCTTCAACTACATCACCGGCTATGCCGAGCCGAAGGAGCTCCAGCTTCTGTCGATCTCGCCGATCGGCATGCGCACGCGCCTGCTGGCCGACATCGAAGCCGAGATGGAACATGCCCGCGCCGGCCGCCCGGCCGCCATCTGGGCCAAGCTCAATTCGCTGGTCGACCCGCAGATCATCGACACGCTCTACAAGGCAAGTCAGGCCGGCGTAAAAATCGAACTGGTCGTGCGCGGTATTTGCTGCCTGCGTCCCGGCGTTCCGGGCCTGTCGGAAAATATCCGCGTCAAGAGCATCATCGGGCGCTTCCTCGAGCATTCGCGGATCGTCTGTTTCGGCAACGGCTACGGTCTGCCCAACGACAAGGCCAAGGTCTACATCGCATCCGCCGACTGGATGCCGCGCAATCTCGACCGCCGTGTCGAGGTGCTGGTGCCGATCCTCAACCCCACCGTTCACGACCAGGTCATGGACCAGATCATGGTTGCCAACCTCAAGGACAACCAGCAGAGTTACGCATTGGGGCCGGACGGTCGCTACGCGCGAATCGCCGTGCGGCCGGGCGAGGAACCCTTCAACGCCCATGCCTACTTCATGAATAATGCGAGCCTTTCCGGGCGTGGTACATCCCTCAAGAAGAACCTGCCGCCGAAATTCGACATCAAGACGGCTGAGCGCTAACTTCCGGCGTCAAACGGCGGAGGTCATGCATTGAGCCGCGGAAAACCCGGCGGCCGGTTCGGCATTGTCGACATCGGTTCCAATTCGGTGCGCCTCGTCGTCTATGCGGGCGCCGAGCGCAATCCGGTGCTCGTTTTCAACGAGAAGGTGATGGCCGGTCTCGGCCGCTCGCTCGGTTCGACCGGACGGCTCGACCCCAAGGGCATCGACCGCGCGCTCGATGCGCTGCGCCGCTTCATGGCGCTGCGCGAACAGATCGGCGTGCCGACCCTCGTCGCGGCCGCGACGGCCGCCGTGCGCGACGCGGAGGATGGGCCGGAATTTCTTGCCCGTGCCGAAAAGATATGCGGTTTCCCGATCGACCTGCTCTCCGGCGCCGATGAGGCGCGCCTGTCGGCGCAGGGCGTCCTGTCGGGCATTCCCGAGGCCGAGGGGCTGGTCGGCGATCTCGGCGGCGGCAGCCTCGAACTCGTGCCGGTTGTCGGCGGCAAGCCGGGCCCCGGCGCCACGCTTCCCATCGGCCCCCTGCGCCTGATGGACCTTGCCCATGGCAGCCTTGCCGAAGCCGAAGCCGTGGTCGACCGGGCGCTCGGCGAGCATGACTGGCTCAGGAACATACAGGGCAACCGCTTCTACGCGGTCGGCGGCGTCTGGCGAAACCTTGCGCGCATTCACATGGCGCATCGCGACTACCCGATCCATGTGCTTCACCAGTACACGATCCCGGCGCGAGAAGCGGCCGACATCGCCCGTCTGATCGAGAAGCTCGGGCCGAAGTCGCTGGCCCAGATTCCCGATGTGTCGGAGCGCCGCGTCGAGGCCTTGCCCTTCGGCGCGCTGGTGCCCGACAAGGTGATCGCCGCCATGAAGGCGAAGGAAGTGGTGATCTCGGCTTATGGTTTGCGCGAGGGCATCCTGTTCGACCGCCTCAACAAGAAGGAGCAGGCGAAAGACCCGCTGATCGCCGGTTGTCACGATCTCGCGGGGCGTCTTGCGCGGTTCCCGCAACATGGCAATGAGTTCTTCAAATGGACGGCGCCGCTTTTCGACGACGGCGTTCTTGGCGAAACGGAAGCGGAAGCGCGCCTGCGCCGCGCCGGGTGCATCCTTGCCGACATCGGCTGGTATGTGCATCCCGACTACCGCGCCCATCACGCGATGATGCAGATATTGCTGGCGCCTTTCTCGGGCGTCGACCATGCGGGCCGCCTGTTCCTTGCCCGCGTCGGCTACCACCGCCACGAGGGCAAGGGCGAGCCGCAGATGTTCGGCAACATCGCCGGCCTGATCGGCGAACGCGACCATGAGCGCGCGCTTGTTCTTGGTCTTGCGCTCAGGCTTGCCTTCACGCTGTCGGGCGCCACGATGGGCATGTTGCCGAAGACGAAACTCGAGGCCGGGAAAAACACGCTGACGCTGGCCGTCCCGAAACGCCACGAACCGTTGATCGGTGAAATCGTCGCCAAGCGCCTCGGCGCGCTGGCCCGCGCGATCAGCCGAAAGGGCGACATCCGCATCGGCAAATAGCGCGTCAGCGCTTGCCGGTCTCGATCAGCACGATGCGCTTGCCCTTGACGCCGATGGCGAGTTCGCCGCGCTTGAGCTTCAGCGCTTCCTCGCCGAAGAGTTCGCGGCGCCAGCCCTTCAGCGCCGGCACATCGGCTTCGGCATGGGCGGCGATCAGTTCGAGGTCGGCGACATTGGCGACGAGTTTCTGCGCCACGTCATGCTCCTCGCATTTGATCTTGAGGAGCACCTTCAACAGTTCGACCAGCGGGCCGATGCCCGGCGGCAGGGGCTCCGGCCCCTCGACCACCGGAATGTCCTCTTCCTTCATCGCGAGGCCGCGCTCGATCGCCTCCATCAGGCTCGCGGCGGAGCGGCTGTTGGAAAAGCCCTTCGGAACCGCGCGTAACCCGTCGAGATCGGAAATCGCGCGCGGAATCTGCGTTGCGATTTCGGCCAGCGCGTCGTCCTTCATGATGCGCGAGCGCGGCATGTCGCGCTCCTGCGCCTGCCGTTCGCGCCACGCCGCCACCTCGACCAGCACCGCAAGGCCGCGCGTGCCGCGGAAGCGGCCCTTGACGCGCTTCCAAGCGTTCTCCGGCCGCATCGCATAAGTCTCGGGGTCCTGCAACACCGACATCTCCTCGGCCACCCAATGCGCGCGTTTGGTTTGCGTCAGGCGCTTCGCCAGCACCTCGTAGATGGTGCGGAGGTAGGTGACATCCTTGATCGCATAGTTGAGCTGCTTCTCGCTCAAGGGCCGGCGCGACCAGTCGGTGAAGCGCGACGACTTGTCGACCTCGCCGCCGGCCAGCCGCTTGACCAGCGTTTCGTAGCCGACCGAGTCGCCAAAGCCGCAAACCATCGCCGCGACCTGCGTGTCGAACAGCGGATCGGGGATGGTGCCGCCCTCATGGGCGAAGATTTCGATGTCCTGCCGCGCCGCGTGAAAGACCTTCACGACCTGCCGGTTGCGCATCAGGTCGTAGAAGGGCGCGAGGTCGATACCGGGCGCCAACGGGTCGATAATGACCTCGTCTTCCGGCCCGGCGAGCTGGATCAGGCAGAGGATCGGCCAGAAGGTCGAATCCCGCATGAATTCGGTATCGACCGTAACAAACCCCGCCCTGGAGAGCCGGCCGCAAACAGCCCCGAGGGCCTCGTTCGTGGTGATGATTTCCATGCGCCGCTCTATAACCGATCTCTGCCGGTCTGTCGCGGGGCCTGTGCCCCTGGCCCCGCCCTTGACAAGCCCCGCCCATCCATGCGCTTTTCGCCTCCGACCGGATAACTGAACGTACGCATCCTGTCGATTCGTGCTGGAATCTCAAGGCTTTACACCATGACCCGTTTTCGCAGCCACCGCTGTGGCGAGCTTCGCAAATCGCATGTCGGCGAGACCGTCCGTCTCTCGGGCTGGGTCCACCGCAAGCGCGACCATGGCGGGCTGCTGTTCATCGACCTGCGCGACAATGACGGGCTGACCCAGCTTGTCTTCGATCCCGACCGGGCGGCGGCCTTTGGGCTGGCCGAGAAGGTCCGCTCCGAATTCGTCATCATGGTCGAGGGGGCGGTCGTCGCTCGCACCGGCGAAACCGTAAACCCGAACCTGCCGACCGGGGATATCGAGGTCGCGGTCGCTTCGATGGAGGTGCTGTCGGAGGCGCAGGACCTGCCGCTGCCGGTCTTCGGCGAGCCGGACTACCCCGAAGACATCCGCCTGACTTACCGCTTCCTCGATCTCCGGCGCGAGACGCTGCACGCGAATATCCTGCTGCGCTCGAAGATCATCGCCGATATTCGCCGGCGCATGACGGAAGCGGGCTTCAACGAATTCCAGACGCCGATCCTGACCGCCTCGTCGCCGGAAGGCGCGCGCGATTTTCTGGTGCCCTCGCGCATGCATCCGGGCAAGTTCTATGCGCTGCCGCAGGCGCCGCAGCAGTTCAAGCAGCTCATCATGGTGGCGGGCTTCGACCGCTATTTCCAGATCGCGCCCTGCTTCCGCGACGAGGACGCCCGCGCCGACCGCTCACCCGGCGAGTTCTATCAGCTCGATGTCGAGATGAGTTTCGTCGAGCAGGACGATGTGTTCTCGGCCATCGAGCCGGTGCTGCATGGCCTGTTCGAAAAGTTTGCGAACGGCCGCAAGGTCTCGCCTTATCCCTTCGAGCGCATTCCCTATGCCGACGCGATGCGCAAATACGGTTCCGACAAGCCGGACCTGCGCAATCCGATCGAGATGCAGAATGTCACCGATCATTTCCGCGGCTCGGGCTTCAAGGTCTTTGCCGGACTGATCGAGAAAGACCCCAAGGTCGAGGTCTGGGCGATCCCGGCGCCGGGTGGCGGCAACCGCGCCTTTTGCGACCGCATGAATTCGTGGGCGCAAGGCGAGGGCCAGCCGGGCCTCGGCTACATCTTCTTCCGTGAAAGAGATCATTCGGGCGGCGGGGACGAAGACGGAGGTGGATCGGGTGCCGGATATGGAGGTGGGGCCGGAGTTAGAGATGAAAACGGCGACCTTTATCCCGAAATGATTTTTGGCGCCGGTCCGGTCGCCAAGAACATCGGCCCGGATCGCACCGCAGCGATCCGCGCCCAGCTTGACCTGAAAGAGGGCGATGCGGTCTTCTTCGTTGCAGGTCAGCCGGCGAAGTTCACGAGCTTTGCCGGCGCCGCGCGCACCCGCATCGGCACGGAACTCGGCCTTGTCGAAGAAGGCGTCTTCAAGTTCTGCTGGATCGTCGACTTCCCGATGTTCGAATGGAATGAGGACGAGAAGAAGATCGATTTCTCGCATAATCCGTTTTCGATGCCGAATTACCCGCTCGACCGGTTCCTGGCGCTGGGCGAGGGCGATGCCGATGAAATTCTCGGCATTACCGCCTTCCAGTACGACATCGTCTGCAACGGCGTCGAGCTGTCCTCCGGCGCCATCCGCAATCACAAGCCGGATGTCATGTACAAGGCCTTCGGCATTGCGGGTTACGACAAATCGGTGGTCGAAACGAAATTCGGCGGCATGTTGAACGCCTTCAAATATGGCGCGCCGCCGCATGGCGGTCTTGCGCCCGGCATCGACCGCATGGTGATGCTGCTGGCCGGCGTCGAGAACCTGCGCGAAGTGACGATGTTCCCGATGAACCAGCAGGCGCAGGACCTGCTGATGCAGGCGCCGTCGGAAGTCGAGCCGAAGCAGTTGAAGGAACTGCACATTCGCGTCGTGCCGCCGCTCGAAAAGAAGGGCGGTTGACGCCGTTCACTGCGCCGGCGGCGGCGTTGTCTCGTCGAAGACCGGGATCGGCAGCGCGTCGACCGGCACGATGTTGCCGTTCGAGGCCGAAATCGCCGCGCCCGCGACATTGGCGCCGAACTCGCCGCCATAGCGGATCGGATCGCGCGTGCCGTCGATGCGGACCTTGCCGCGTTGCAGCGTCGTCGCTTCCGTCACCTTGCCCTGCAGCGTCTCGGGCGTGTGGCGCCCGGTGACGATCTGGTAGAGCAGCAGCGCGCGGGCATTTTCCTTCCCGCTCGGATTGTCGCCCGTCAGCATGTCGTCGACGCCGCCCGGTTGCGCGCGAAGCGCCGCATCCGTCGGCGCAAAGACGGTGATCGTGCCTTGCGTGTAGCGGAACTTCAGATCGTTGGCCTCGATCATCCGCGTCAGCATCGAAAATTGCGGATCGCTCTTGAGCGTTTCATAGACGTCGGCGGCATGGGCCGGCGCGGCAGCAAGGGCCGTCAGCGCCAGTGCGCCGATCAGGGTTTTAATCTTGTTCATTCGGGTCTCTCGCAAGGGTTGGAGGAAACCGGAAGCCGATTGTCTACCCGCCAATCTTGACCGCAATGCGACATGAAGGTGCGGGACGGCCGACGCCTCCATTGCGGACGAAAAGCGGGGCTCGGCGGGCGTTGCGGCGCCTATCATGGCGTCCCGAAACACCGGCCGGAGGCCCGGAACGTTGGCGGCGGCGACCGACAACCTGATCCTGGTCAACCGGCCGCTGGCGGACGCGGTGTGAGCCGTGCACCGAAAGCGCCGCGAAGCGAGGCTTCCGGCGTTTCGGCACGCAACGAAAGTGAAGGATGCGCGGGGCACCTGGAACTCGAACCGCACATGTATCT
>PHEO01000328.1 GCA_002841195.1 Alphaproteobacteria bacterium HGW-Alphaproteobacteria-11 | reverse complement strand
GCTGGCCGCCGGCCGCGCCCTGCCGGGCGCCCGCGTCGCGTTGAAAGCCAACGGCGAGGTGGTCGCCGAGGTCACCGCCGACGATCGCGGCGAATGGGTCGCCGTCCTCGACGAACCGCTGAAACCCGGCAATGTCGAGCTCCGCCTGACCGCCACCAATCCGGATGGCAGCACCCGCGACAGCCGCCAGGTCGTCTCCGTCGTCGTCCCCGACCAGCCCGACAAACCCGCCCTCGTCGTCCGCAGCGAGCCCGGCAAGGCAAGCGTTGTGCTGCAGGGACCGGGCGTTCCCTCCGATGCCGGCAGCCTGATCCTGGAAACCGTCGACTACGACGAAGACGGCAACCTGATCATCTCCGGCCGCGCCGACGCCGGCGCCACCGTGCGCGTCTATGTCGGCGGCGATCCGGTCGGCCAGACGACCACCGATCCCACGGGCCGCTGGGAGCTCCGCCCCGACGTCGAAATCGCACCTGGCCAGTATGCGCTCCGCGTCGACCAGCTTGACGAGGAAGGTCGCGTCGTCGGCCGCGTGGAAGTGCCCTTCGAGCGCGGCGAACCCTCGGCGGTCCTTGCGGCGCTGAAAGAGGGCAAGGTTGTCATCCAGCCGGGCAACAACCTGTGGAACATCGCCCACCGGCTCTACGGCTCCGGTTTCCGCTACACGGTCATCTACGAGGCCAACAAGGACCAGATCCGCGATCCGGATCTGATTTATCCGGGACAGGTCTTCGCAACGCCGGCCGGCGACCGCTAAATGCCTGTTGCGGTTCGCAAATAGTCGCTTATCTAGGGATGAGAACGACGCCCCGTCCGGGTTCCGGGCGGGGCGTCGGCGCTTGCCCGATACGGCGAAACCGGAGACCCTCGGCCATAATGTCCAGGCACATGTCCAGCAACGCACAAGGCGGAATGCCGCCGCTGACCCCCCGCGGTCACCGGTGGACGCTCGCCTCGGTGCTGCCGCGCCTCTGGCCGGCCGGCCGGTCCGACCTGCGCACCCGCGTCGTCTTCGCCATGATCGCGCTCGTCGGCGCCAAGGTCGTCACCGTCTATGTGCCCTTCCTCTACAAGGAAGCCGTCGACCGCCTCTCGCCGGAAACGGCCGCCGCCGCCGCCGCCGCCGTTGTCGTGCCGGTGGCATTGATCGTCGCCTATGGCGTCGGCCGCATCCTGATGGTTGCGCTCGCCCAGCTACGCGACGCCGTCTTCGCGAAAGTCGGCCAGAACGCCGTGCGCGAGCTCGCGGTCGAGACTTTCCGTCACCTCCACGCCCTCTCGCTCCGCTTCCATCTCGAGCGCAGAACCGGCGGTTTGTCGCGGGTTGTCGAGCGCGGCACCAAGGGCATCGACTTCCTGCTGCGCTTCTCGTTGTTCAACATCGTACCAACGATCATCGAACTTATCCTCGTCTGCATCATCCTCGCTTATGCTTTCGACATCTGGTACGCGGTCGTCACCGCCGCCACCGTCATCGTCTACATGATTTTCACCTTCGCCGTGACCGAGTGGCGCACGCGGTTCCGCCGCGAAATGAATGATCTCGACACCGAGGCCAACACCAAGGCGGTCGACAGCCTGCTCAACTACGAAACGGTCAAGTATTTCGGCAACGAAGACCACGAGGCAAAGCGCTTCGACCGGTCGATGGCGGGCTATGAGCACGCGGCGGTAAAGACGACGACATCGCTTTCGCTGCTCAATACCGGCCAGACGCTGATCTTCACGGCCGGCCTCGCGGCGCTGATGCTGATGGCCGCGCAGGGCATCGCCGCCGGCATACTCACCGTCGGCTCCTTCGTCATGGTCAATGCCTATCTGATCCAGCTCTACCAGCCGCTCAACTTGCTCGGCACCGTCTACCGCGAAATCCGTCAGGCCCTGATCGACATGGAAACCATGTTCGACCTGCTGCAAGTTCCGCCGGAAATCCGCGATGCGCCCAACGCGCATCCGCTGGACGTGAAGGGCGGCGAACTCGT
>PHEO01000111.1 GCA_002841195.1 Alphaproteobacteria bacterium HGW-Alphaproteobacteria-11 | reverse complement strand
ATGCGCTTTCCGGCCACGATCGCACGATTGGCATTGTGCTTCAGCTTCACGCCGAGCTGGCGGATATGTTGCGTCGGCTCGATGAAGGTCCGCCCCACATAATGGTTGCGGATGATCCCGAGTTCGAACGGGATGCCCGATTGTGCCGCATAGCCGATAGCCGCAGGCACGCCCGAGTCTGGCACCGGGATCACGACATCGGCATCGACATGGGACTCGGTGGCGAGTTCCTGTCCCAGCCGTTTGCGCACATTGTAGACGCTCTTGCCGCCGACAATGCTGTCGGGCCGCGCGAAATAGATATATTCGAACACGCAAGGCCGCACCTGCTGCGGCGGGAAGGGCCGGATCGATTCGATGCCGTCCTTCGTCGCGACCACGATCTCGCCGGGCTCGATCTCGCGCACGAATTCGGCGCCGATAATGTCGAGCGCCACCGTCTCCGAACAAAGGATCGGCGCACCCGCCAGATTCCCCAAAATGAGCGGCCGGATGCCCAGCGGATCGCGCGCCCCGATCAGCTTCTTGTTGGTCAGCACCACCAGCGCATATGCGCCCTCGGTCTGCGACAGCGCATCGACGAAACGCTCCATCACGCGCGGCTTCCGGCTCTGCGCCACAAGCTGCAATATGGTTTCGGTGTCCGATGTCGACTGAAAGATGGCGCCGTTGCGCACCAGCTCGTTCCTGAGCGTGATCGCGTTGGTCAGGTTGCCGTTGTGGCAGACCGCGAAGCCGCCGCCATAGAGATCGGCGAAAAGCGGCTGCACATTGCGCAGCACCGTCTCGCCCGTCGTCGAATAGCGCACATGACCGATCGCCATGTCGCCTTTCAACCGGTCGATGACCTTGGCCGACGAGAAATGGTCGCCGACCAGTCCGATCCGCCGCTCCGAATGAAAGTGCTCGCCGTCATAGGCGACGATGCCGGCGGCCTCCTGCCCGCGATGCTGGAGCGCGTGAAGCCCCAGCGCTGTCAGCGCCGCGGCGTCGGGATGACCGAACACGCCGAACACGCCGCATTCCTCGCGCGGGCGGTCGTCTTGCAGGTCGTCGTCGGTAAGGAAGGTTGGGGTGGGGGTCGGTTTTCGGGCCTCGGTCGCAAAGGGGAAGCGAAGCTGCGTCTGCTCGTGCATCGCGCGGACTCCTAAAGAATTAGGCATCTACTCCCCGGTCGTGTTCTCGAAAAGCCGATCGAGCCCCCTCCGTTCGGACGGGTTATAGCCCGGTCCATCTGCATTGTCAGCGCCTGAATTGGCCGGTTCGTTCCGCAGTGCCGGGGCGGGTTGTCGCGCCGCCGGGGCTGGCTCGGCCGGTGCGCGTTCGGTCGTCGGCGCCAGCGAAAACAGCAGGCTTGCCGTGCTTTCGACAGTCGGCTTGAACTGCGCATCGCGGATCCAGTCCGGATGGTCGTCGGGATTGGGCACCAGCCAGACGAAGAAGAGATAGGCGACGGTAACGATCAACAGGCCCCGCGCCAGCCCGAACAGGAAACCGAGCGTCCGGTCCATCAGCGAGGCCCGGTCGTGAACATCCATCAGCGCGCCCGACCAGCGCGCGGTCAGCGCCGCCACCAGCAGGTAGCCGGCGAGGAAAACCACCAGCGCCGCAATCACGGCGGCAAGCCAGGCCGAGGCGACGAATTTCGAGAAAAACGGCGCCACATAGGGAAACAGCCACAGCGCCGCCAGCGCGCCGGCCACCCAGGCCACGATCGACAGCATTTCGTTGGTGAAGCCGCGCAGCAGCGCCAGCACACTCGAAACCAGCAGAACCCCGATGACGATCAGGTCGAACAGCGTCAAATCACTCTCCCGTTTTGGGACAGAAGCCTATCACATTTCGCCGCCGCGCCGTCCGGCGCCCGATTTGGTCGCCAGATGCGCTATTAGGCCCTGAAGGTCCGAAATTTCGGTGAACGCAAGGCCGCCCGAGGGCCGCGACCGGGCCGCCATGGCAGGCAGGATGGCCTTGGAAAACCCGAGCTTTTCCGCCTCTTTCAGCCGCGCCTCCATCTGGCTGACCGGCCGCACGGCGCCCGAAAGGCTGATTTCGCCGAAAATCACGCAATCGGGGGGCAGGGGTTGCCCCGTAACGGATGAAATCAGCGCCGCCGCCACCGCGAGGTCGGCCGCCGGCTCGTTGATTCGCAAGCCCCCGGCGACGTTCAGATAGACGTCCTGGCCCGCCAGCGTCAGCCCGCAGCGCGCCTCCAGCACCGCCAGCACCATGGAGAGCCGCCCGCCGTCCCAGCCCACCACGGCCCGGCGTGGCGTGCCGAGCGCGCTCTTGGCCACCAGCGCCTGGATTTCGACCAGCACCGGCCGCGTCCCCTCGATCCCGGCGAAAACCGCCGAGCCGCTGGTCCCGCCGTCGCGCTCGCCAAGGAAGAGGGCCGACGGGTTCGGCACTTCGGCCAGCCCCTTTTCGCCCATCTCGAAAACGCCGATCTCGTTGGCGGGTCCAAAGCGGTTTTTCACCGCGCGCAGGATGCGGAACTGGTGCCCGCGCTCGCCCTCGAAATAAATCACCGCATCGACCATATGCTCGACGACGCGCGGTCCCGCGATCTGCCCTTCCTTGGTCACATGCCCGACCAGGATGACGGCCGTCCCGTGCCGCTTGGCGAAGCGCACCAGTTCCTGCGCCGAGGCGCGCACCTGCGTCACCGTGCCGGGCGCGCTGTCCAGCGCTTCGGTCCACATGGTCTGAATGGAATCGATCACCACCGCACGGGGCGGCGTCCCGCTTTCGAGCGTACCGAGAATATCCTTGAGGTTGGTCTCGGCGCCGAGCTGCACCGGCGCCTCGCCGAGCCCGAGCCGCCGCGCCCGCATTCTGACCTGCGCGATCGCTTCTTCGCCGGAGATATAGACGACGGCGCCACCGCTTGCCTCACCCGGTCTCGTCGCCAGCGCCGCCATCGCCTGCAGCAGCAGCGTCGATTTGCCGATCCCTGGATCGCCGCCGATCAGCACCGCCGATCCCGGCACCAGCCCGCCGCCCGTCACCCGGTCGAACTCGGCCATGCCGGTGATGTGGCGCGGCGGGTCGGCCGTCTCGCCGCTCATCTCGACAAGTTCGATCCGCCGTCCCTTGCCCTTGAGCGCCTTCGCCGCGGGCCCCGCGCCGATGCCGCCCGTCGCGCCGGCTTCCTCGACGATGGTGTTCCATTCGCCGCACGCCTCGCAGCGCCCCGACCAGCGCGGATGGGTCGCGCCGCAAGACTGGCAAACGAAATTGCGCGATGCCTTGGCCATCTGAAGTTCCGGGCCTCATTACAAAATGTCATCCCGGCGAAAGCCGGGATCCATGGGCGGCGCGTCGCCCCGCAGCAAACAGGGAAACAACCTAGGGCTTCAGCACATCCATGCCGATCGGCCCTTCGGCGCGTCCGTGAATGAACTGGTCGACATAATCGTTGCCGCTGTCGTCGATCCGGTCGCGCGGGCCTTCCCAGATGATCTTGCCCTTGTAGATCATCGCCACCCGGTCGGCGATCTTGCGCACGCTCGACATGTCATGCGTGATCGAAAGCGTCGTCGCGCCGAGGTCTTTCACGCGGTCGACAATCAGCTCGTTGATGACGTCGGCGGTGATCGGATCGAGGCCGGTCGTCGGCTCGTCGAAGAAGATGATTTCCGGATCGGCGGCGATGGCGCGCGCCAGCCCGACGCGCTTCTGCATGCCGCCCGAAAGCTCGGCGGGGTAAAGCTCGCCGACTTCCGGCCCGAGGCCGACTTTCGCCAGCTTCTCGATGGCGATGTCCTTGGCGGCCTTGCGCTTCATGCGCCGGCCCTGAATGAGGCCGAAGGCGACGTTCTCCCAGACGGCGAGGCTGTCGAACAGCGCCGCGCCCTGAAACAGCATCCCGAATTTCCGCAGCACCGCCTCGCGCTGGCCGCTATCCATCTTCAGCACATTCTTGCCGTCGACGAAAATCTCGCCGCGATCCGGCCGGATGATGCCGAGCACGCATTTGATCATCACCGATTTGCCGGTGCCTGAGCCGCCGATGACGACGAGAGACTGGCCTTTCGGCACGGTCAGGTTGATGCCGTCCAGCACCACTTTCGAGCCGAAGCGCTTGTGGACGTTTCTGAGTTCGATTTTTGCGTCGCTCATTTCCGCCCCCTCAATTCGCAAACAGCAGCGACGTCATCACGTAGTTCGCCGCGAGGATGAGGATGGAAGCGCTGACCACCGCATTCGTCGTCGCGCGGCCCACGCCCTGCGCGCCGCCCTTCGAATGGAAGCCGTGGAAGCAGCCCATGATGGCGATGATGAAGCCGAAGACGCCGGCCTTGATGAGCCCCGACATCACATCGTCGAATTTCAGAAAGTCGACCGTGTTCTTGATATAGACGCCGGCATTGAAGTCGAGCGTCGTTGTGCCGACCACGAAGCCGCCCATGATGCCGATAATGTCGGCGACGAAAACCAGCAGCGGCAGCGTCAGTACCGCCGCGACGACGCGCGGCACCACGAGATATTTGTAGGGGTTGGTCGAAAGCGTCGTCAGCGCGTCGATCTGCTCGGTCACGCGCATCGTCCCGAGTTCGGCCGCGATCGCCGCCGACACGCGCCCCGCCACCATCAGCCCGCCAAGCACCGGCCCGAGTTCCCGCGTGATGCCGAGCGCCACGATGGTCGCGACGATCGATTCCGAGTTGAATTCGTTGCCGCCATAGTAAATCTGCAAGGCCAGCGCGCCACCGGTGAAGAAGGCGGTCAGCGCCACCACCGGCAGCGAGAAATAGCCGATCCGCATCATCTGCTGCGCGACCAGCCGCCAGAAAAAGGGCGGGCGGAAAATGTGGGAGACCGACTGCCAGATGAAAAGCGACAGCCGGCCGATCTCGGCAAGCAGCGCCAGCACGACCCGGCCGATAATCGCAAGGAAATTCAAACCTGCCCTCCGGGATTGCCGCTCAAGTTTTCGTCGCCGGTCAGGTAACGCCGCATGTATCGCCGCCCGAGGCTGGTGAGAATCTCGTAGCCGATGGTCCCGGCCCGGAGGCCCACATCGTCCACGCTTATATGGGGACCGATCAGCTCGGCCATGTCGCCGCGCTGGATGAGCCCCTCCGGAACGGCGCTCACATCGACCGCCATCATGTCCATCGAGACTCGCCCCGCGACCGGCACAGTGTAACCCGCAATATGCACATGTCCGCCCTTTTCTTGGGTTTTTTCGTCGGATCGGCAGCTGAGCGCCCGGAAATAGCCGTCGGCATAGCCGGCCGCAAGCACCGCAATGCGGGCCGGCGCCTGCGCCGCCCATGTCGCGCTGTAGCCGACCGCGTCGCCGGCCGCGAGCGTCCGGACCGCCAGCACCCGCGCCTCGACCTTCACCGCCGGGCGGAACGGATTGGCCGCGCCCGTCAGCGGGTTGCCGCCGTAAAGCCCGACGCCCGGCCGCACCAGGTCGAAATGATAACCGGGCCCGAGCAGCACCCCCGGCGAATTGGCAAGGCTCGCCCGCGCGCCCGGAAAGCGCTTGGCGAGCACGGCGCGCATCTCGCGGAAGCGTTTGAGCTGTTCGGCATTGCGCGGGTTGGCGGCGTCGTCGGCGCAGGCGAGATGGCTCATCACGAGGCGGACGTCGATCCCCTCGGCAAGCGCCGCGTCTTCGGCCAGCGCCGCCGCGTCGGCGGCGCTTAATCCCAGCCGGTTGAGGCCGCTGTCGAAATGCAGCGCCGCCGGCAGGCGCATGGCCGCGCGCTTCGCCGCCTCGCGCCACTCGGCCACTTCCGCCATTGAGGCAAGGCAGGGCGCAAGCCCCGCTTCGCGGTAAAGCGCCTCCGCGCCGGGAAAGAGCCCGTTCAGCACATAAATGGCGACGCCCGGCAGCAATGCCCGCAGCGCCGCGCCCTCAATGGCGTCGGCGACGAAAAAGCACCCGCAGCCCTCGGCCGCCAGCCGCCGCGCCACCGGCGCCATGCCGAGCCCATAGGCATCCGCCTTGACGACCGCGCCCGCTTCCGCGTCCGGCGCCGCCGCCCGGACGGCCCGCCAGTTCGCCGCAACCGCGCCCAGATCGACGGTCAACACGCCGCCCGCCGCGGCAATCTCGGCGCCGCCGCGCGCATCGGCGGGATGAATGTCATTGGCGGCGGACATGAAGGCGGTGCGTGATCCGGTGTGAGGGAAGGGCGAACCCGGTTTGTGTTGCCGCCCGCATTCCAGAGCGGGGGCGCCCGCATCATACTGGAACCGCCGCCAAGCGAAACCTCGCGGCGGGGCCAAGGTTAATGCAGAACCCCAACCTCACCCTCACACAGAGATGTCATTCCGCAAATGCACAGCGCCGCCCGGCACGCCTTCTCGGACGTGGCACCGCGAAATTGCGCACACGCGTTTTTTCCTTAGTATGCGCCCGTCACAAACGCGAAAGGGCAGGACTGATGGCGGGTTCGGGAAAGGCGGGGCAGGGCGCAGACGGCGAGGGACGCGAGGGCGGCTTGCCGCTTTGGGCGAAGATATTGGCCGTGCCCGCCCTTCTTGTGCTGCTCTACGGCGCGATCGTGGCGACCGATGCGGTCCCCGCGCTTCATCCCGATGCGCTCTTTGCGAGCGGTCCCGTCATCGACGCCAGCTCGCTCGAGGCCCTCGAGCGCTCCATCTTTCAAATCGTCGCCGCGCTGCCGGAGGAGGAACAGGAGGAATTCGTGACCATCTTCACTTACGTGAGCTGGAAGGGCGTCGATCACGCGAAGGGCGAGAAGCCCGACTATATGGCCCAGTTCGCCCCCTGGCACGGCTACACCGGCCCGCGCCTGGTCGCCCGCCACCGCGCCGCCCATCGGGCCGAAGTCGCGGCGATAGACGCCGCCAATGCGCGCAGTGCCGAGGCCGCGCGCCTCGCCAATGTCGAGCGCGGCCGAGGTGAAGTGCGCCGCCTCGAGGCCGAGATCGCCCGCGAACCTGAAATCCGCGCCATGCTCGACAAGGTGGACCTCGCCGTGACCCGTTTCAGCGCGCATCGGGAGCGGACAGGCAAGCCGCTTCCCGCCCATATGGCCCAGTTCATGAAGTCCTATGTCGACGCCGACATCGTGCTGACCAACCGGACCGGGCTGAACCTCGGTCTGGTGGAGGTCGTGTTCGAGTCGTTCGACCGCGATGACCCGTCGCGGCAGTCGCGGGAGCGATGGCATTTCGATTTCAACGATCTGATGGATGACGAGGATTTCGAGTACCTGCGGATCGCCATCGGCGGCAAGGGCGGGTTTTCCAGCGGCCAGGTGCGGCCCTTCCGCTTGCGGGAGCTCTTCTACAAGACGGGCTATTACCACGGTGCGCCGCCAAGCTCCGCCCAATTGACGAACGGCATGCGACTGAACGCCCGCGTTGTGACGCTGAAAGACACCAGCGGCCGGACGATCTACAGCGAGGACGCGGTCGACAAGGCCCGCCACGAGCTGGAGGAGTGGCAAACCTATCTCGACCGGGGTTACTGAAGCGGCTGGCGGGGAGCGGGCGGAGGCAAAACCCAAACCCCAAACCGTCATTGCGAGCCGAAGGCGAAGCAACCCAAAACCGATTGAGGCAGGGGACAACTGCCATGCGACGCCGCCTCTGCGTCTCTGCGTGAGTCCCTTCCTTCTCTTCTTCCTCTTCTCCGCGCCTCCGCGTGAAACCCCTTAAACCCCCTTCAACGCCCGGCGCGCCGCCTGCGGCTCGCGCTCGATCACACGCAGCAGCATCCGGCTCGGCTGGTCGGGTGCGCGGCGGCCCTGTTCCCAGTCGCGCAGCGTGCCGACGGGAATCTTGAACGTGTCCGAAAACTCCTTCTGCGTCATCCCGAGCCGCGCCCGCATCGCCTTGACGTCGATCTCGGCGGGAATATGAACCCGCACGCCCGCCGCCTTGCCGCGCGAAAAGGCGAGGGCCTCTTTCAGCCCTTGCTTGATGTCGCGTCCAACCTTGCTCACATCGGCCTCGTGTCTGCTCATTAGCCAAACCTAGAGTGCGGCATTGCGTCACTCGCAGCAATTGGGTCAAACCACAACTTTCCTATCTTGTGGCGGTTCTGTAGGGAGACGCCATGCGGCAAGTTGCTCGACGCTTGGTTACCGTCGCTTTCTTCTATACTTGACGTACTCTGGTCTCTTTTTTGGATTTCTAGGAGGGAGACCTGAACCCATAATGACTACCGGAACACGACGACGACCAATTAGGACTCCATTCAGCTTTATTGCTACGTCCATATAGTGGCGACCTTTGTACGATGACGTTTCGTGCGCCGTTAACCCTTCACCGGCAATGTGACCCAAATCGTTTTCACCCTCCGCTTCATCTCCTTCGTTCCTTACAGTCCAGAACACAGAAGCGCCGAATGGCAAATCGCCAGCATTTGCTAGTTCAAATTTGATGTCACAATCTTTTGGAATGGGCCCAATGGAATTCATCCCGTGGAACTGGCGAGCGTTTTGTCCTCTTGTCGTAGCAACTACTTCAACGTCCGGTGCAAACTGAATTGGGATCAGCATCTTCGAGGCTTCGGCAACAACTTCGTCATCCTCCGGAACTGGGAAGAAGTGCTCAAAGGCTTGAGCCCATATATCGGCGGCCTGAGCTTGGGTTGACGAGGCCAGTGCGCGTTCAGCCAGATCAGATAGAGTCTCGAGCCGCGACAACAATGTAATCACGGCATAGGATGAGAGACGATTTAGATTTTCATCTGTGTTGGCTGGGTTGGGTACCGAATCTGAGTCGCAAAGCCGTGAGTGGATTCTTTCGACGATGGCGGCAAAAAATTCGTCATCGCCGCTGAATCTGTTGGTATCAAGAGACGAGTATGCTTGCGCGGTCAGTACAGTGAGCAAAATCGAAGACGGTCTCATTCCTTCATCGAACTGAAGCGCGGCCCATATTTTGAGGTAACGTACAAGTCTGCGTACTCTGGGACGGGCATCTTCTCCAACGGTATCTTTCCACCAATCGTAAATTGCTCTGGGGTCGCTCAACTCCCAAGTGTCAGACTGGGTGGCAAGCATTCGAACGTCGCGTTCGGGTCTCCAGTGGTATGAAGGCACGTCAATGTGAAAATTATCGGCAAAGTGGATTCTATTGCAGCGTTCCTTTGGCTCCGAAACGGCTTCCGCGTCATTGTCTTCCAGATCGATGTATGCCTCTAGATTGTTTTGTACCATCTCTTTTAGTTCGATCGGACTCCATTCCCCTTTCTCTGACGGGGCCTCCCAATGGAAATAAACGCCCAAGTCGATATCAAATTCATGGTCCTTGTTGGCGGGCCGTATTTGTGTCCCGAATTTATAGGAGCCCTGCAGCCACGACGATGTGGGACAGTTGGAGTCCCGATTGAGACTATTCAGAAGGAATTTAGCTAGCGTATTCCAACGATTCTTTTGCGAGTCGTATTGTTCATCGGAAGGGCGGATGCGCCAATCAAGACAGTTCTGAGGATCGTCTGTGTTGAAGAAAAGGCTCGCGGCTATGCCCATTTTCAATCCCCTGCGTGATGAAAAGTCGGGTGGCCAGCGATGTACCGCAGCATTTTTGGGAGCAGCGGTTTACCAAGGTGATCGCGTACTGACGATTCAGCAAAGCCGAGTAGGTCGGAGATTGCGCTGTCGGATGCTATGTCTAAACCCAAAGACCGTTCCTGTTCCCGCGACTGCTCATGATCAACTCTCAAATATCGATCATTGAGCCTGTGCTGCAGCATTGCGCTTGCATTTATTTGTTGAGCTGAAATCATCACGCTGGGCAATCGTTCGTCAGACATCCAGGCTACCCAGCCCATATTAGGGTTCAGGGAATTGGAGAACGAAAACTTCGCTGTAGATGTGCCAATGCTCAACATGCTTATGTTGTTGGCGTTCTCCCCAAGAAAATGCTCTGCCTCGTGTAGGGCGAGATGGTCAGGAGCGTTTGCATAAAGACCCCCATCAGCAAATAGTTCGCCACGGATTTTGTGCAGCGGGAAGTATGTGGGGGCAGCGGAAGTTGCCAGCGCAACATCGACAACGCTAAGTCGCCAGTCCCGAACAAA
>PHEO01000327.1 GCA_002841195.1 Alphaproteobacteria bacterium HGW-Alphaproteobacteria-11 | reverse complement strand
GCCGGCCTGGGGGCGCTGGTTCCGCACCATCGATGTCGAGGTCGGTCAGGGCCGCATCGTGATGGAAACACCGGACGCGCGCCCGCTGATGGTGCTCGACCATGCGGGCAAGGGCCGCATCGCGCAATTGCTCTCCGATCACATCTGGCTCTGGTCGCGCGGCTATGAAGGCGGCGGTCCGCAGGCGGAGCTTCTGCGCCGCCTCGCCCACTGGCTGATGAAGGAGCCCGATCTGGAGGAGGAAAAACTTTCCGCCGCCGTGCAGGGCGACACGCTGACGATCGAGCGCCACACGATGGAAGACACGGCAACACCCGCGCGCGTCGCATCGCCGTCGGGCGCGGTCAGCGAGGTTGTGCTGGAGGAAACCGCGCCCGGCCGCTTCGCCGCTTCGGTGCCGGCGCGCGAACTCGGCCTCTACCGCATCGCGCAGGGCGACCTCAATGTGGTCGCCGCCGCCGGGCCGCTCAACCCGCGCGAGTTTGCCGATGTCCGCGCCACCGACAAGCATATGCAGCCGATCGCGCAGGCGACCGGCGGCGGCATCTGGTGGACCGGCGCGGACGCCGCCGGTACGCCCGGCATCCGCACGGTGCGCCCCGGCCACGACGCGGCCGGCGACACATGGCTCGGCCTCAGGCGCAACGAGAAATATCTGGTCCATGCGGTGCATCAATCGCCGCTGCTGGTCGGTCCGCTGGCGCTCATCCTGATCCTCGGCACGCTGGCGCTGGCCTGGTGGCGCGAAGGGCGCTGAAGGGCCAAACCCCCGCGTTTTGGCGCTTGCGGGCCGCGGCTTTAGCGCCTAGTTTCCCGATGTTATATTATCACATCTGTTGATCCCTGCTGGAGACGCCGGTGGCCGACCATCGCCATGAGCATGCCCACGCGCCGGAAAGCCGGCGGCGCCTCAGCGCCTTCGGCACGGGCCTTGCGGCACGCCTCGCATCCGCGGCCGGCGCGCTCGCCATCCTGTGGCTGGCGGTCCTTTGGGCGCTGGCGCGATGAGCCCCTTCGCAACGCCCCCCGCCATCGAAATCGAGGACCTGACGGTCGCCTATGACCGCGAGCCGGCGGTGCATCACCTGACCGGCAGTTTCGCGCCCGGCAGCCTGACCGCGATCGTGGGCCCCAACGGCGCCGGCAAATCGACGCTGCTGAAAACCATCGCGGGCCTCATCGCCCCCGACGAGGGCGCGGTGCACATGAACGGGCTGACGCGACGCGGCGTCGCCTATCTGCCGCAGCTCGCCGAGATCGACCGCAGCTTTCCGATCGACGTCATCGACGCGGTGTCGCTGGGCCTCTGGACCGAAATCGGCCTCTTCGCCGCGATCACCGGCAGCCTGACCGCGCGCGCCGAGGCGGCGCTTGCCGCCGTCGGCCTCAAGGGCTTTGAAAACCGGCAGGTCGGCAGCCTGTCGGCCGGACAATTCCAGCGTGTGCTTTTCGCACGGCTGATGTTGCAGGACGCGGGCGTTATCCTGCTCGACGAGCCTTTCGCTGCCATCGACGAACGCACCGCCGCCGACCTGATGGACCTCGTGCATCGTTGGCACGGCGAAGGCCGCACCGTGATCGCCGTCCTCCACGACATCGAGCGCGTGCGCGCGAGCTTCCCGAATGCGTTGCTGCTGGCGCGCGAGCCGGTCGCCTGGGGCGCGGCGGCCGACGTGCTGACGCCGGAAAACCTGCACCGCGCGCGTTACATTTCCGACGGTTGGAGCGACGCGGCATGATGTTCTATGCGGCATTGATCGAACCTTTCGTCGAATACGGCTTCATGCGCCGCGCGCTTGTCGCCTGCTTCGCGCTGGCGCTGGGCGCGGGGCCCGTCGGTACCTTTCTGGTGCTGCGCCGCATGAGCCTGATGGGCGATGCGATGGGCCATGCGATCCTGCCGGGCGCCGCCGTTGCATTTCTCGTCGCCGGCCTCTCTCTCTGGGCAATGAGCCTTGGCGGTTTCATCGCCGGCCTGACGGTCGTTCTGCTGGCGGGCATCGTATC
>PHEO01000326.1 GCA_002841195.1 Alphaproteobacteria bacterium HGW-Alphaproteobacteria-11 | reverse complement strand
CCGAAGTATAGATCGAGAATGCGCGCGAAAGTGTCCGGCGGCATCAAGCCATCCTCGTGGATTGCGGCCGTGCGCTCCGTTTTCAGGGCGCGGATGCAGGGCGTCGATTTCTTGTTGAGCACATAGGTGCCGGTCTCCTTGGCGTCGACGATCGCCTGCTTGTAGTTGATATGGACCGGGCTTTCGGCGCAGCTGACGAAGCGCGTCCCCATCTGCACGCCTTCAGCGCCGAGCGCGAAGGCCGCGGCCATGCCCTTGCCGTCGCAAATGCCGCCCGCGGCGATCATCGGAATGTCGGATTTCGCGCGGATCGCCTGCAAGAGCACCAGCGTGCCGACCTCTTCCGGGTTCTTGAAGCCGCCGCCTTCGGTGCCCTCGACCACGAGGCCGTCGATACCGGCATCGACGCATTTCATCGCCGCGTCGACCGTCGGCACGGCGTGATAGACGGTGATGCCGGCATCGTGCAGCGGTGCGATGAACTTGGCCGGGCTGCCGGCCGATGTCGTCACGAACTTCACGCCCGCGTCGCAGACGAAACGCAACATCGCGTCGTCCTTCAGGAAGCGGATCGGCAGGTTGACGCCGAAGGGAGCGTCGGTCAGCTCGCGCATTTTCAGGATCTCGGCCTTGCAGGCTTCGGTCTCGCCGGACGAGGTCTCGATGATGCCGAGGCCGCCCGCCTTGCAGACGGCGGAGGCAAGCTGCGACCGGGCGATCCAGCCCATCGGCGCCTGGACGATCGGATATTTCGCGCCCGTATGGGCAAGTACGCGGTTCATGCAGGGCTCCCTGTCGAATGGATATTGGCAATTTCGATGCCGGAAGTAGGCCCCAGCCGTTGCCTCGGCGCAAGACGGCGGGTCCATGAAAAAGGGCGGGTTTCGGCGCCCGCCCTTTTCCGATGCCCGACGGATGATACCCGCGCGCCTTACTTGAAGTGGCCGTAGGCCCGCACTACCGCTTCCGAGAGTTCCTTGTAGGCTCCCTCGACGCCGGTCTTGATCTCGTCGAAGGCGCCCTCGCCCTGACGCGCCAGTTCGGCCGCGCGTTTCGTGAGGCGCTTGCGATCCGCCTTCAACTGTTTCAGCACGCCGCCATAGCGCTTTTCGGTTGCCTTGAGCGCCTTCTTTGCTTCCTTCTCGGCCTTGTCGACCTCGCGCGACAGCTTGGCGATCTGCTTTTCGAGTTGCTTGCGCAAGGCCTCCTTTTCGGGCGTCAGCCCGGACGCCTTCTTTTTTTTCTGGGCGGGCTTCTTTCGAGCCGGGACTTTCTTCGCAGCCGCTTTCCGGGGGGCGGCCTTCCTGGCCGGCCGCGCCGCCGATTTACGGCCGCCCGCCGCGCCACGCTTTTTAACGTCTTCAGCCATGGTCCAGTGCCTCTTTCCTGTAATCCGGCGATATCGGCCTGTTGCGCTCCGCGCGACCGCCGCCGGAGGACCGAGATTGGCGCGGCCGCCCCGTCCGATCAAGTGCCGTCGGCCTGCAGCCGGGCGGCTGGATATTGGTAATTTTGTAAGACCTTTCGGCCTTAATGCGAAGCAGACGGTGCGGCAGGCGCGGGGGTGCGCCCGGCTGCCGTGGGCGAGGCGGGGACGGTTTATACATGTACGGCGATTTCGACAGTGATCTTCGGTCGGGTGGCGAGGGACGCACCGTGATGCTCGTTCACGGGATGTGGAGCCGCCCCAGCGCCTGGGACAATTTTCGCGCCTTCTTCGAGGCGCGCGGCTACCGCGTCGTCGTGCCGGCGCTTCGCCACCGCGCCGAACCGGGCGCCGACCCGCATCCCGAGCTTGGCGTCACCAGCATCGCCGACTACGCGGACGACCTCGCCGCCGAAATCCGCAACCTTGACCACAAGCCGGTCATTATCGGCCATTCGATGGGCGGCCTCCTCGCCCAGATACTTGCCGCGCGCGGCCTCGTGCATGCGGCCGTCTGTCTCGCCCCGGCGCATTGCGCGGGCTATATGTCGCTCGATCCCGGTCCGCTCTGGATCTTCCGC
>PHEO01000325.1 GCA_002841195.1 Alphaproteobacteria bacterium HGW-Alphaproteobacteria-11 | reverse complement strand
GGGTCTTGTAGAGGTCTTTCAGCGGGTTATACCCCCCCGCCATGTCGCCATAGATGGTGCAATACCCCACCGCCACCTCGGACTTGTTGCCGGTGGTCAAGAGCATCTCGCCATGCTTGTTCGAGATCGCCATCAGCATCAGCCCACGCAGCCGCGACTGGATGTTTTCCTCGGTTACATCCGGCGCGGTGCCCGCCATCACCCCCGCCAGCGCCCCGGCCACTGCCGCGCGCGCCCCTTCGATGGGCACGGTATCAAGGCGGCAGCCAAGGCGGCGCGCCGCCTCGGCGGCATCCTCAAGCGAAGTTTGCGCGGTGAATTCGGACGGCAGCATCACGCAGCGCACCTTCTCGGGCCCCAGCGCATCGGCGGCAATCACTGCCACCAACGCCGAATCGATACCACCCGACAGGCCCAGCACCACCTTGGAAAACCCGGATTTTGCCAGGTAGTCCCTCAGCCCCAACACCATCGCGTGGTAATCCTGTTCCCACGTGTCGGGTTGCGGTGCCAAGCGACCGGGCAGCACGCGCCAGCCTTCGGGGGTGCGCGCGAAATCGACGTGCTCGACCACCTCTTCGAATGGCGGCAATTGCAGCGCCAGCGCGCCGCCGGGGTTCAGCGCAAAACTGGCGCCGTCAAAAAGCTGGTCGTCCTGCCCGCCCACCGCGTTGAGGTAGATCAGCGGCAGCCCGGTTTCGACCACCCGCGCCACCGCAACGTTCATCCGCAGATCGAGCTTGCCGCGCCGGTAGGGCGAGCCATTCGGCACCAGCAATATCTCGGCTCCGGTCTCGGCAAGCGTTTCGGCCACGTCCTCATACCAGGCATCCTCGCAGACCGGCGTGCCGATGCGCAGTGGGCCAACGCGATAGGGGCCGGAAATCGGGCCGGCGTCGAACAGCCGCACCTCGTCGAAAACGTCGCCGTTGGGGCGGTGATGCTTGAGCATCCGCGCCGCGACGCGGCCGCCTTGCAGCACCCACCACGCATTATAAAGCCCGCTGTCGTCGCCAAAGGGCCCGCCGATGCCCAGTGCCGGGCCATCGGCGCAGGCGATAGCAAGCCGCTGCATATGCGCCATTGCATCGGCCACGAAGGCGGGTTTCAGCACAAGGTCTTGCGTCTGGTAGCCGGTAAGAAACATCTCGGGCAGCGCCACCATCTGCGCCCCGGCATCGCGCCCGGCAACCCACGCAGCGCGCGCCTTGGCGGCATTGGCGGCCAGCGCCCCCACGGTCGGGTTCAGTTGCGCGAGTGTCAGGCGAAAGCGGTCGGTCAAGGGCGCGGCCTCCGGTGGGGTTCGGCCTTGGGTTTAGCAGAACGGCGCCCGAGCGGAAGCCCCGGCGGCAACGCCGCCTTGCCAGCCCGGACCCGGCACCCTAGGCTTTCGCGGCATCCGCACCCCCGGATGCCGCCGTAACCGTGCACGGGAGCGCCCATGAAGATCATTGTGCTTGGCACCGGCGGACCGCGCCCCGATCCGCGGCGCATGGCCTCGACCGTGTTGATCCGTCTTGGCGCCGAAAACATCCTGTTCGAGGCCGGGCGCGGCGTGATGGTGCAAATGGTGCGGGCCGGGGTGCCACTTGGGTCGCTGCGGCATGTGTTCCTTACTCACCACCATTTCGACCATATCGGCGACCTTTATGACGTGATGCTCAATTCCTGGCTTGCCGGGCGCCGCGAGGCGCTGGAAATCCGTGGCCCGCAAGAGACCGAAAGGCTGGTGCGGGTACTGCAAACCGAGGTTTACGACAAGGACATTGCCTGGCGCGACCAGGGCGAGCCGACCTTCGGCGGCTGGGCGCCGGTGCTGGCGCAGGATATCGGCGCCGGACCGGTGCTTGATACCGGGCACTGGCGGGTCGGCGCCGAGGTCGTCTCGCATGGCGACGGGCTCGACCTGTCGGCGCAATTGCGCGCCCGCTGGACCTGCCTTGGCTACCGTTTCGAGGCCGAGGGCAAGGTGGTTGCGATTTCCGGCGATACCGTGCCCTGCCCCGGCCT
>PHEO01000324.1 GCA_002841195.1 Alphaproteobacteria bacterium HGW-Alphaproteobacteria-11 | reverse complement strand
ACCCCGCCGTTTTGACACGCTGGACAAGAAGCAGGTCTACCAGATTCCGGTGAGCTTCCCGGCCGGTCAGCGGCAGGCGCGCTTCGTCAAAACGGTCGACGGAACGGTACTTCCCTATGGCGGCACCGCCGACGGACGCATCTATCAAGTGCTGGTCGGTTTCCAGCTGACGGCGGAGCAACTCGAATACAACCGCCGGGCGCCGTTCAATCCGATCCGCTGAATCCGACTAAAACCTTGTGATTCGGCCACTTTTTAGGCCACGTCGATTGACTCTCGCCACCCCGTCCATATGATCGGCGACACACAGACGAACCCTGCGGGAGAGATCGGAACCTTTATTTCGACCGGATTCCGACGCCGAAGGAGCAACCGCCCCGGAAACTCTCAGGCACCAAGGACCGCAGGGGGATGAATCTCTGGAAAGCAGACCGGCATTGACTGGCCGGTCTCACCGAAGGGCGTAAGCGACGGGAACGCGTTCCCTCACCGCGAAATCTCTCAGGTTCAGCGACAGAGTGGGGCGCTACAAGCGGAGAAATCCGCCGGGTAGCGGCCAACTCGATTCGTTTGCGTCCATCGCCCAAATCGCCGGCGGGACGAGCCTGGAAGCCCAATGTCGGACCCCGCCGTCACCACGGACACCTTGAAGACGACACCGCTTCACGCGCTCCACATTGAACTGGGCGCGAAGATGGTGCCCTTCGCCGGCTACGACATGCCGGTGCAATATCCAGACGGCGTTCTCGCTGAACATCTGCACACGCGCAATGCCGCCGGCCTCTTCGACGTCTCGCATATGGGACAGGCCTTCCTCACCGCGCCCGACCATGAAACGGCTGCCCGTGCCGTCGAGGCGCTGACACCCGGCGACATTCTCGGCCTTGCGCCCGGCGCCATCCGCTACACATTGCTGCTCAACGACAAGGGTGGCATCCGCGACGACCTGATGGTGACGCGGACACAGACCGACGGAAAACTTTTTCTGGTCGTCAATGCCGCCTGCAAGGATGCGGACTTCGCTCACATTGCCGCCAATCTCCCCTCGGGCGTCGCGCTGGAGCGTCTCGAAGATCGCGCGCTGATCGCTTTGCAGGGCCCGAAGGCCGCGGAAGTGTTTTCCCGCTTCGCGCCGCAAGCGGCGACGCAGACATTTATGACCGCGCGCGATATGGATGTCGGTGGCGTTCCCTGCATGGTCAGCCGCTCAGGCTACACGGGCGAAGACGGTTACGAGATTTCGATGCCGGCGAAAGATGCCGCGGCGCTTACAAAAAAACTGGTGGCCGAACAGGAAGTGAAACCTATCGGCCTCGGCGCTCGCGACTCGCTGCGCCTCGAAGCCGGGCTTTGCCTCTACGGCCACGACATCAACGAAACGACGACGCCGATCGAGGCCGCGCTCGGCTGGGCGATCGGCAAGCGCCGCCGCGCGGAAGCGAACTTTCCCGGCGCGAAAACCATTCTGGATCAGGTCGCGGCAGGCGCGCCGCGCAAACGCGTCGGCTTGCTGCCGGAAGGCAAGGCGCCGGCGCGCGAAGGCACGGAGATCTATGCCGATGGAAAAAAGATCGGCGTGGTGACGAGCGGTGGCTACGGCCCGAGTGTCGGCGGCCCGATCGCGATGGGCTATGTCGACACGGGCGCGGCCAGCACCGGCACGGCGGTCGAGTTGATGGTGCGGGGCAAGGGACGCGCCGCGCATGTCGCGGCGATGCCGTTTGTCGAAAAACGTTTCTACCGGGGCAACTGAGAGTGGCCTCCAGCAAGGGATCAGGGGACTTCAGATGAGCGACATTCGTTTTACCGATCAGCATGAATGGGTCCGTGTGGACGGCGACATCGCCACCATCGGCATCACCGACTATGCGCAGGAACAGCTGGGCGACGTCGTCTATGTGGAATTGCCGGAAGTCGGCAAGACCATCGAGGCCGGCGACGAGGCGGCGGTCGTTGAAAGCGTCAAGGCCGCCAGCGAGGTTTACACGCCGGTCAGCGGCGAGGTGATCGACGTCAACGGCGACAT
>PHEO01000323.1 GCA_002841195.1 Alphaproteobacteria bacterium HGW-Alphaproteobacteria-11 | reverse complement strand
AAAACCCCGCCGCTGATTTGCGCCCCCGCGCCGCGCGGCAACCTGCCACATTTCATCTGGCGGCAAATCCGACCATTTTGCTGGGAGACGTTGCGGCAGCGGCCCGCCGTCCGGCCCTTTTGGCCGCTAGCCCTGTACGATCCGCAATGAGTACCCGATGGACATGACCGAACCCCGCATCTTCGAGGCAGCGGAGGAAGCGCCCCGTCCGGCTTTCCCGGCGATCCGCCGCGGCTTCGCCATGCGCTGTCCGGCCTGCGGTCACGGCAATGTCTTTCGCCGGTTCCTGAAGATCGCCGACACATGCGGCCATTGCGGCGAGGAGCTGCACCACCACCGCGCCGATGACGCCCCACCATATTTCACCATCATGGTCGTCGGCCACATCGTCGTACCGATGATGCTCTGGACGGAGCTGGCCTGGCTGCCGCCCATCTGGGTCCATGCCGCGCTCTGGCCGGCCATGACGCTCGCGCTCTCGCTCTGGTTCCTGCCACGTCTCAAGGGCGCCATCGTCGGCTGGCAATGGGCGCTGCGCATGCACGGCTTCGGCGGCGAAACCGAAGACTGACCGCAATCAGCTCCCGGTCCGCGCCTCGCGAAATGTCACGAGCCGCTTTTTCCCTTCGTCCCAAAGTACCAGCCGCACACAGCGCAAACTGTCGAGCAGCGTCAGCCTTCCGATTTCGCGCAGGTCGGGGTGGTCGCGCAACACGCGCGGCAGCCGGTACGACGGGATGCGCGCGTGAAGGTGATGGACGTGATGAATGCCGATATTGGCGGTCAGCCAGCGCAGCGGCCACGGCAGATCGTAATAGGACGAGCCGCGCAGCGCCGCTTCGTGAAAATCCCAACCGCCTTCTTCGCTCCAGAATGTGTCCTCGAACTGGTGCTGCACATAGAACATCCAGACGCCGATCGACGACGCGATGACGACGATGGGCACATGCACCAGCAGGAACGCCTTGATGCCGACAAGCCAGATCAGACCCGCCGCGATCGCCAGCATGGCCGCATTGGTCACTTGTGTGCTGATCCAGGGCCGCCAGCCGCCGCGCATCATGCCGATGGGCAACCGCTGCTCCAGCAGGAACAGATAGGCCGGCCCGATGCCGAACAGCACCAGCGGATGGCGGTAAAGGCGATACCGGAACTTCCCCCAGCGCGAAAGCGCCAGGTATTCGCGCACCGTCAGCGTATCGACATCGCCAACGCCGCGCTTGTCGAGGTTGCCCGCGGCCGAGTGATGGATCGCGTGGTTGCGCCGCCACACATCGTAGGGCGTCACCGTCAGCACACCGAGCGCGCGGCCGACCCAGTCGTTCATCCAGCGCTGCGGAAAAAACGAGCCGTGCCCGCAATCGTGCTGGATCGCGAACAGCCGCACCAGAAATCCGGCAGCCGGTATCGCGATGGCAAGCGGCGCCCACCAATAGCCGAGCGAATAGGTGAACCAGGCGGCAAACCACAGCGCAACGAGCGGCAAGGCCGTGATCGCCAGCTCAATGGCGCCGCGCCCGTGGCTCGGTTCCCTGTAGCGGTTGAGAATTTGTATCCAGGTACGCGCTGCGGCGGGTGCGCCTGTGTTGTGCCCAATACTCAAATGCGCAAGACCCGTGCTGAACCCGGGCGGTCGCATCTGAAAGGGCGAACGGCGCGGGCGATACATTGATGTGCGGGAATAGACCACACTTCCCCTACGATAGCGGCATATTTGTGTACCGCGCGTAAATCGCCGATAAACCGGCCTTTTCCGCCCTCGCTGGACAGCCTCCCCGCCCCCGGGCATCCTGCCCGCACAACGAAATTCGGGAATCGGAACGAAAACATGGCCGACGAACAACGGGGCGTCTTCGACCCCAAAAAGTCGCGCGAGCAGGAGTATCGCGAGACGACGCAGGGCCGCGCGGTCCGCCCGCGCGACGCCTCGACGCTCATCATCGTGCGTCGCGACGGCGCGGCGCCGCGCGTGTTGATGGGCCAGCGCCATGCCGATCACAAATTCATGCCCAACAAATTCGTCTTTCCCGGC
>PHEO01000322.1 GCA_002841195.1 Alphaproteobacteria bacterium HGW-Alphaproteobacteria-11 | reverse complement strand
AACCGGCCGCCGCTGCACCGTGCGGCAAGGCCGGGCGCCCGGCGCGGGCTGCGGCCCGCACCCCGCGCGCCACCCGCACCGCGCGAGTTGGTCTGAACCGCCCGCAAGGGCACCATTTCGGGCGCCACTGGCGCCAATCGGAAAGCTGAAACCATGAAACGTCTGACCTCTGCGCTGGCCCTTGCCGCGCTTGCTGCCTGCCTCGGCCTGCCTGCCCTGGCCGACATCACCGTGACCGACCTGCGCGGCCGCACGGTGACCATTCCCAAGCCCGCCGAAAAGGTGATGCTGGGCTTTTACTTCGAGGATTTCCTTGCGATCACCGGCCCCGGTGCCATCGACAGGGTGGTGGCCATTTCACGCCCCGTCTGGGAGGGCTGGCGGCCCTTTCAGTGGAAGGAATATGTGGCGGCAATGCCGCGGCTCGATACCCTGCCCGATGTGGGCGACACCGAAACCTCGACCTTCTCGATCGAAAAGGCGATTGCCGCAGGCCCCGACCTCGCGATCCTTGCCGCCTGGCAATATGACGCGCTTGGCGAGAACGTGAGGCAGTTCGAGGCCGCGGGCATTCCGGTGGTGGTGCTCGACTACAACGCGCAAACGCTTGAGCGGCACCTGCTTTCAACCCGCGTTCTGGGTGCCGTGATGGGCCAGCCGGAGCGCGCCGAGGCGCTGGCGGCGCTTTATGAAGCGAAAACGCTCGACACCCTGGCGCGGGTGGCCAAGGCCGGGCCTTCGGGCAAAAGGGTCTATGTGGAACTCGCGCAAAAAGGCCCGGCCGAGGTGGGCAACACCTATGGCAACGGCATGTGGGCGGGCATCATCGACATGGCGGGCGGCGCCAACATCGCCAAGGGCCAGATCGAGAACTGGGGGCCGCTGGCGCCCGAATTCGTGCTGGCAGCCCAGCCCGATGTCATCCTGTTGACCGGGTCGGAATGGCTGAACCGCCCGGCTTCGGTGCCGCTGGGCTTTGGTGCGACCGAGTCGCTGGCCAATGAACGCATGGCCACCTATGCGGCGCGGCCGGGCTGGGCCGATCTGCCTGCGGTGAAGAACGGGCAGGTTTACGGCGTCTATCACGGCGGCACGCGCACGCTTTCGGACTTTGTCTATGGCCGCTACATCGCCAAGGCGCTTTACCCCGAAGCCTTCGCAGATGTCGATCCGGCGGCCGAGATTGCCGCCTATTATGCCGAATGGCTGCCGATTTCGGCGGCGGGCGTGTTCGTGGCGCATCTGCAATGAACGCAGGCACAGAAATCTTTCGCGGCGGCTATCGCCGCGAGGGCGCGCGGCGGCTGGCGGCGGTGGCCGCCGCCGCCCTGGCGCTTGCCGCCCTGATGGTGGCCGATCTGGTCACCGGCCCTTCGGGCATGCCGCTGGCCGAGGTGCGCGATGCGCTGTTGGCCGGGCCGGATGGGCCAGACCGGCGCGCCGCCACCATTCTGTGGCTGTTGCGAATGCCGCAAACGCTGACCGGGGCGCTGGTGGGGGCCTGCCTTGGTGTCTCGGGGCTGATGATGCAGACCATCCTCGCCAATCCACTGGCCAGCCCCTACACGCTTGGCTTTTCCGCCGCGGCGGGGTTTGGCGCGGCGCTGACCATTCTCTTTGGCGGCGCGCTGCCGGTGCCGCAATGGGTGCTGGTGCCGGTCGCGGCCTTTGCCAGCACCCTGGTGGCCTGCGCCATCATCTACGCCATCGCGCATTTTCGCGGCGCCTCGCCCGAGGTGCTGGTGCTGGCGGGCATTGCGGTGCTGTTCTTCTTTCAGTCGCTGCAATCGCTGTTGCAGTTCATGGCCTCGCCCGAGGTGCTGCAACAGATCGTGTTCTGGCTGTTCGGCAGCCTCTTGAAAGCAAGCTGGACCTCGGTGCAGGTGACCGGGGCGATTCTGGTGCTGTGCCTGCCGTTCGTGCTGCGCGACGCCTGGAACCTGACCGCGCTGCGGCTGGGCGATGCCAACGCGGCAAGCCTTGGGCTGAACGTCGCGGCGCTGCGCCGCCGCAGTTTCGGGCTGGTGGCGCTGCTGACGGC
>PHEO01000110.1 GCA_002841195.1 Alphaproteobacteria bacterium HGW-Alphaproteobacteria-11 | reverse complement strand
TCGACGGCAATGTCGAGCGGCTTGTAGGGTGTGGCGGGCGCGGTCATGGCAACTTGGTACCCCGCGCCCCGGTAGCCGTCAAATAATCGGGCTCAATCCCGGAGAAGCTCGTTGATCGCGGTCTTGGCCCGCGTCTGCGCATCGACCGTCTTGACGATGACACAGCAATAGAGCGACGGCGCGGGCGCGCCGTCCGGATTGGGCTTGCCCGGCAGCGAGCCCGGCACCACCACCGAATAGGGCGGCACCTTGCCGATATGAACCTCGCCGGTCGCCCGGTCGATGATCTTGGTCGAGGCCGAAATGAAGACGCCCATCGAGAGCACCGCCCCCTCGCCGACAATCACCCCTTCGACCACTTCCGAGCGCGCGCCGATGAAGCAATTATCCTCGATGATGACCGGATTGGCCTGCAACGGTTCCAGCACGCCGCCGATGCCGACGCCGCCCGAAAGGTGACAATTCTTGCCGATCTGCGCACACGAGCCGACGGTGACCCAGGTATCGACCATCGTCCCCTCGTCCACGTAAGCCCCGAGATTGACGAAGGACGGCATCACCACCACGCCGGGCGCGATATAGGCCGACCGGCGGACCACCGCGCCGGGCACGGCGCGAAACCCCGCCTTGCGGAATTCGCTCTCGCCCCAGCCGGCGAATTTCGACGGCACCTTGTCCCACCAGTTGGTGTCGGCCCCGGGTCCGCCGGCGATCAGCGCCATGTCGTTGAGCCGGAAGGAGAGCAGCACGGCCTTCTTGAGCCATTGATGCACCACCCACTCATCCTTGAACTTTTCGGCGACCCGCGCCTTGCCGCTGTCGAGCGCATTCAGCGCTTCGTCCACGGCCTCGCGCACTTCGCCCTTTGTCTCGAAATTGACGGCGTCGCGATTGTCGAAAGCGGCCTCGATGACGGGCTTCAGATCGGCAAGACTCATGGGGTTCCTCTCGGCATGGCAAGGCGGGGCCGGGGGAAGATACCCCCGGCCCTAACCCTGTCAACCGGGATGGGAATATGGGCCTCAATCCGCCGCGATGGAAAGCGCCGGGGCGTCCTCGCGCAGCGCGCTTTCGCGAACCGGCCGGGGTTCACCGAAGAGGAAGCCCTGCCCGAGCTCGACATTGAGATCGAGAATGTCGACGACCTCGCGTTCCGCTTCCACCTTGTCGACGATGAGCTGGATGCCATTGCGGCGCAGCAGTTCCTTCAGGTCGCCGGCATCGATGTCACCCGACGCCATCTGCCGCCCGTCGAGCAGCGTCTGCGCCGAAACCTTGAGGAAGCGGAAATTGCGGTCATGCAGCATCTTCGGGTTGAGCTTGAGGCTCGTCACCTGATCCATCGAGAAGCGGAAGCCGAGCGCGGCCAGCGCCTCGAAGCTCGCCTGTTCCACAGGCCCCGCGCCGTTCACCGTCATCTGGCTGAATTCGAAGATCAGGTGCTGCGCCAGGTCCTTGTTGTGCTGCATGTATTCGATGAACTGCGGAAAGAAATCCGAGTCGAGCAGCGAGAAGGCCGAGATGTTGCAGAAGACGCCGGCCTTGCTGTTGCGCTGCGCGAGCTTGCGCACCACCTGGATGCAGCGGAACAGCAGAATGTTGTCGACCGCCGGCATCATTCCGGCGGGCTCTGCGACGCGCATATAGTCGCGCGGCATGATGAGTTCGCCCTTGTCGGTGCGCAGCCGCGAAAGTCCTTCGTAGTAGAGAACCTTGCGCTGCGGCAGGCTGACCACCGGCTGCAGATAGAGATCGACGCGGTTGGTTTCGAGCGAGCGGCGGATCGTGTCCAGCAGTTCGGCGTCGTCCATCTGCTCAATGCCGCGTTCCGGTTCCGGCGGCGGCACGTCGCTGTCGGGCGTCGCATGGGCGGTTCCGGCGGCGGGCGCCGAAGCTTCGATGGCGGGCGCTTCCGTGGCGGCGGCAACGGTGCTGGCGGCGCGGCTTTCGGCCAGCCGCTTCACCAGGCTCTCGATGACGCGGATTTCCGAGAAGATGCGTTCCATCCGCTCGGCCGTTTCGCGTTCGAAGCGTTCTTCCATTTCGACGATCTTGTCGGCCGCGTCGTCGAGATCGCGCGACAGTCCGGCGGCAAGGCTGGTCAGTTCCTGCAGTTCCTTGCGCACTTCCCTGCGCTCGATGGTGCGCGAGATCGCGGCATGGGCTTCCGCGCCCAGCAGGCAGGCGATGAGCCCGCCCAGCGCCGCCAGTTTCGGATCGAAGCCGAAAAACTCGATCGCCCCGAAAGCAAGTCCGATCGACGGCAGCACATAAAGCAGCGTGGCGGCGGAATGTTTGATCGACGACATGGAAAGACCCCCGTTCCCCCGGGAAAACCCGAAGATTCACTCGATCTTCACCCTATGCCCGAGCCCTTGAGAAACGGTTAACTATGCGGCGCACCCTCACCCCCTGAACCGCGCCTGCCGCGCCAGGCTCCCCCAATGCGCCGCCATCGGCGCGGACGGCCGAAACGCCGGGTTTTCGGGCACCGCCTTCACCTTGTCGAACCAGCGTTCCTCGGCGGCGTCCGCCTCCCGCCAGATCGCGGCCGAAAGCGCCCCGGCCTCCGCTGCGCTCCCGCCCCGCTTGAGAAACGCCTCGACCCGCGCCACGAACGACGCCTCCAGCCGGTCCCGCTCGCCCGCGATGGCCGCCAGCCTTTCGGGATAATTCCTGAGCACCGCCCGGTGCAGCCGCTCGTGCCGCCACCAGCGCGTCCGCGCGTCGAACACGTCGCCGGGTGCCGGTCCGAACTCGGGCAGCCCCGCACCCTCGAAGCCCGGCCCGAAAAACACCGGCTTGAAAACCCCGGTATCGGGCGCCGCCGTCGCGGTCAGCCAGTGCACCGCCCTCCTTTGAGCGGAATTGCCGCTCCCAAGCTCCGCCACCCACGACGCCGTGGTCTGCCCGAAGCGCCGGACCGGCCCATAGGTCGCATGCGCCGACACCGCCCCGCCGAGAATCCCGTCCGGCCGCCAGTCGGGCCGCCGCGCCGCCTGGCGTCCGTGGTCCCTCAGAAACCGCATCATGTCGGCGGCGCTGATGCCGCCCGTCCTCGCGCCCAGCAGCGCGCTCGTCCGGCACCAGCGCTGATGCCCGCTCGCCAGCGCCGAGCGTTTGCGATTGGCAAAGACCTCGGCGAAATCGAAAGCCTGCCCCTCGGGCGCCAGCCCATGCGTTTGCGCGAGCCGTTCCGCACCGTCGCTCAACCGTTCGAGATCGCGCCCGATCGTGTAGCTGTTCGAAATGCTGCGGCGCTCTTTCACCCGCTCCACTGCCCATTCGCGTCCCACCGTTTCGAGCACAAAGGCCTCGCTCGCCGCATCGGCAATGATGAACGAGTTGTGATATTCGAAGCGGCCTTTATGCGCGCAATTGCCGCCCTGGCCGTGCGCCGCCAGCAACGAAGTAATGACGTCGAGCGCTTCTTCGGCGCTGGCCCCGCGCTCGAGCCCGAGGCGCAACAGATCCATGCCGATCAGCGCCGGCGCTGCTCTCGGCGCGATCTTCGCATGCACCGCCTCATTGCCGATCACGACCCCATGTTCGTTGGCGCCCATCTCGGCGCCCCACATCCAGAACGGCCGCGACAGCAGCACCGCATGCGTGCTGGCAACCTGCGGGATCGAAATATAGGTGCAAGCAAGCATCGCACCCGGCTCATGCGCTGCCGCCGGCACGAACATCGGATACTGCGCCTCGTTGGCCTCGCGGTCGGAATTCTTGGCGAACAAAAGCGCGCCGCTTGCCGTCGCCTGCCCCCGCACCACCAGCGTATCGCACATGAAACCCGTCTCCCTCGCCGTCTCCAAACCCCATGCTATAATGCCCGCCAATGAAAAGGCGAGGAGGCCTCCCGAAATGTCCGCGCATCAATTCGAATTCCTGACCGCCGCCGGCGAGGCGCTGCCCTTGTCGCGCTTTTCGGGAAAGCCGGTCCTGATCGTCAACACCGCAAGCCGCTGCGGCTTCACCCCGCAATATCGCGAGCTGCAGGGCCTGTGGGAGCGCTACCGCACGCGCGGCCTCACCGTCATCGGCGTGCCGTCCAATGATTTCGGCGCGCAGGAGCCGGGAACGGAAGAAGAGATCGTCGAGTTTTGCGAGATCAACTATTCGGTCTCGTTTCCCCTGACGGCGAAGCAGCAGGTCGTCGGCGCCGCCGCCCATCCCTTCTATCTCTGGATCACCGAAACCGCCGGCGAGGACGCGCGCCCGCGCTGGAACTTCCACAAATATCTGATTGGCCCGTCGGGCGAACTCGTCGACATCTATCCGAGCAAGGTCAGCCCGCTCGACGTCGCCCTCGTCGCCGAAATCGAAAAGCTGCTGCCGTGAGCGGCTACGCGGCCATCGCCATCGAGCTTGCGCGCTACAACCAGTGGCAGAACGAAAAGCTTTACGAAATCGTCGCCGGCCTCCCGCCCGAGGAAGTGACGCGCAATCGCGGCATGTTCTTCGGCGACATTCTGGCGACCCTCGATCACATGCTGATGGTCGAGACGCATCTCCTCGGCTACATCGAGACAGGCGCGATGCCGTCGGCTTTCGATGCCAACCGCCGCATCGAAACCGAATTCGCTCCCTTGCGCGCCGCGCGCCAAAAGATGGATGCGAAATTCCGCGCGCGCTGCGAAGGCGCGGCATCCGCCTGGTTCGACGAAACCATTATCATGCCCTCCGGCCGCGCGCTGCCGCGCAGCTTCTGGTGGGCGCAACTCTTCAACCACGCCACTCATCACCGCTCCCAGGTGACCTCCGAACTGACCCATATGGGCATCGACTACGGCAGCACCGACATGCCCTACAATCCGCTCACCCAGTTCCCGGCGCCGTAGCCCCCTCATCCAAAACAAAAAAGGCCCGGCACTTCTGCCGGGCCTTCCTTGTGCGGATGAAAACGCAATCAGCTCGTCGTCAGCGGCGATAGCCGGATTTCGACGCGCCGGTTCTGCTCGCGCCCGGCCGCCGTGTTGTTGTCGGCGATCGGCTGCGTCAGGCCGGCGCCCACCACATAGAAGCGCTGCCCGTTGAGCCCCTGTCCGATCAGATAGCCGGCGACGCTCTGCGCCCGCTTCTGCGACAGTTCCATGTTGTACTGCGCCGAGCCGGTCGAGTCCGTGTGGCCCGTCACGTCGACCAGTGTCTTGTCGTATTCCTTCAGCACGATCGCGACCGAGTTCAGCACTTCGTAAAAGCGCGCATTGATGTCGGACGAGTTGGTGGCGAAGGTGACGTTCCCCGGCATGTTGAGGATGATGTCGTTGCCGACGCGCGTCACGCTGACGCCAGAGGCGCGCAGGCGCTGCGTCAGCTCCTTTTCCTGCTGGTCCATGTAGTAGCCGATGCCGCCGCCGGCCAGCGCGCCGACGCCCGCTCCGATCAGCGCCCGCTGACGCCGGTCCTTGGCGTCGCCCTTGCCGATCAGCCCGCCGGCAAGCGCGCCGAGCACGGCCCCGCCCAGCGCGCCGTAAGTGGCCTTGCTGGTCTTTTGCTCGCCGGTATAGGGGTCCTGCGTCGTGCAGGCGGCAAGGCCGAACGTTGCGGCAAGCGCAAGCGCGGCAAATTTCTTCAGCAGCATGTTGTGGCTCCGATCCTGTTTCAGGTGGCCCGTCCTCTGCAAAGCCCGCGTCGAAAGCGCGGCCTTATGGATTCCGGGTGCGATAGTGTAAAAGACCCCATACCCCGTCGGTCGCCGCCATCCTAGCAAACCGCGCGACCGGCGGGAACGTCATTTAACCAGGCCCAATGACCGATAAAGCCCCGAATCCGCGCCCGAAAACGAGGCGGGAGCGGGCCCGGAAAGGAAACATCCCCATGTCGCTCTTCGATCTCACCGGCAAGGTCGCCATCGTCACCGGCTCCACCAAGGGCATTGGCGAGGCCATCGTCCACCGCATGGCCGAGCATGGCGCAAAGGTCGTCGTCTCCAGCCGCAAGGGCGACGCCTGCGACAAGGTCGCCGGCGAGATCAACGCGAAGTACAAGGACAGCGCCATCGCCGTTCCCTGCAACATTTCCGAAAAGGCGGATCTTCAGCGCCTCGTCGACACGACGATGAAGAAATGGGGCCGCGTCGACAGCCTCGTCTGCAACGCGGCGGTCAATCCCTATTTCGGTCCCTCGAAGGACCTGCCGGACGATGCCTTCGACAAGATCATGGGCGCCAACATCAAGTCGAACCACTGGCTGGCGCATATGGTGCTGCCGCAGATGGTCGAGCGCAAAGAGGGCTCCATCACCATCGTCTCTTCCATCGGCGGCCTGCGCGGCTCGCCGATCCTCGGCGCCTATTGCGTTTCGAAGGCCGCCGACATGCAGCTTGCGCGCAACCTCGCGGTCGAATACGGGCACCAGAACATCCGCGTCAATTGCATCGCGCCGGGCCTCATCAAGACCTATTTCGCCAAGGCCCTCTGGGACAATCCCGAAATCCTCGAACGCTCGACAGCCGGCGCGCCCCTGAAGCGCATCGGCATGCCCGACGAGATCGCCGGCGCCGCCGTCTTCCTGGCGAGCCCCGCCGGTGCCTTCATGACCGGCCAGACCATGGTCATCGACGGCGGCGCCACCGCGTCGTGACGTCGATCCGCACACGTCCCTTCGCCGCCGCCGACCGCGCCGCATGGGACGTCATGTGGGCGGCCTATCTCGCCTTCTACGAAACCACGCTGCCGCCCGAAACAAGCGCGGACACCTGGGCGCGTTTTCTCGCGCCCGCCCCGGGTCATATCGGCCTCGTCGCCGAAGACGCGGACGGGCCGCTCGGCTTTGCCCATGCGATCCTCCATGCCGGCACCTGGAGCCCGAAACCCGTCTGCTATCTCGAAGACCTCTATGTGAACGAGCAGGCGCGCGGGCAGGGCGCCGGCCGCGCCCTGATTGAGGCACTGGCCAAAAAGGGCCGCGCCGAAGGCTGGCTCCGCCTCTACTGGCAGACCGACACAGGCAACGCCACCGCGCGGCGCCTCTACGATAAAGTCGGCAAGGCCCGCAACTGGGTCCGGTACGACCTTGATCTTTGACGGAGAATGACCAACTTTGCTTCACTGGTCATTGGGGAGGAAGACATGAAAAGCGTTGTCGTCACGGGCGTCTCGACCGGCATCGGTCACGGCGCCACGAAAGTCCTGATCGCAAAAGGCTTCCACGTCTTCGGCTCGGTCCGCAAGCAGGCGGATGCCGACAAACTCAGGAAAGAGTTCGGCGACAAGTTCACACCCCTCGTCTTCGACGTGACCGATGAAGCCGCCATCCGCGCCGCCGCCGCTGAAGTCCGCGCCGCGCTGAAAGGCGAAACGCTGGCCGGCCTCGTCAACAATGCCGGCATCGCGGTCTCGGGCCCGCTGCTCGAGGTCGACCCGGCGGACTTCCGTACACAGATGGAAGTCAACCTCACCGGCCCCCTGCTGGTGACGCAGGCCTTCGCGCCGCTGCTCGGCGCCGACAAGTCGTTGAAAGGCACACCGGGCCGCATCGTCAACATCTCGTCGGTCGGCGGCATCCGCGCCATGCCCTTCATCGGCCCCTATGCCGCCTCGAAATTCGCGCTTGAAGGTTTTTCGGAGGCCTTGCGCCGCGAGCTGATGCTCTTCGGCATCGACGTCATCGTCATAGGCCCCGGCCCCGTCAAGACCGCCATCTGGGACAAGGCCGAGGAGATCGACATCGCCCGCTACGGCAACTCGCCCTATCTGCCGATCCTCGAAAACTTTCAGAAGGTCTTCATCGAACAGGGCCGCCACGGCCTCCCCGCCGAAACGCTCGGCCGCCTGATCCACAAGGCCCTGACCACGCCGAAACCGCGCGTCCGCTATTCCGCCGTCAAGGGCCGCCTCGCCGAAAAAATCATGATGGCCGTCGCCTCCAAACGAACCCTCGACAAGGTCATCGCCCGCATGCTCGGCCTGAAACCGAAGTAAGCCGCGCCACCGCTTCCTCTATCCACCCTCCCCTCGGAGAAGGTCAAACGGGTAAAGCCCGTTTGGGGCGGGGTGCGGTCCTGCGTCGATCGGGGTGCATTCACGAGAAGCGGAAGCATCATCCCACCACCCCGTCCTAACCAAAACCCGGACCGCCGACGATCGCCTTTATGCGTGAATGTTGATGCGATGGAGATATCACAAAATAGTCAGACAAATGTCGATGTAAAACGAAATGACTTTAAGTGTTAAGTTCCGTAGCCTGAACGAAAGGTGGAGGTTGAATATGGCGACGGAGCTGAAGCGCGGTTTTCTTGAGGAGGCCATTGCTGCTTATGCGAAAGAGTTCTCTTTGTCCGAAGACGATGCATTCATGTACTGGTTCTATTCGGTGCTGTTTGATGTCGAATACGACGACATACCTCTCGACGAAATAATAGATGGAGAGGGAGAGCGACAAATCGATATATTTAAGATCGATGTTGATGACGCTCAGCAAAAGGTCTGTATACACCTCATCCAGGTAAAAAATACCAAGGGGTTCAGTGCCAACACTGTCTCGTTGATGAAAGTGGGATTGGATTTTGCCTTTAAGGCGAAGAGGTCCGAATTCGAGAAACTCAAAAACGCAGCGTTCGTTGAAAAAATCTCCAACGTTCGAGAAATACTGCTGCAGTACGGAAACAACAGCCTTGAGGTAAGGTGTTACTTTGTGACCCTTGGTGACGAATCCGAAATTTCCGAGGAGGCGAAGCAGAATCGGCAGAATGTAATCGCTGAGTATGGAGATTCAAAAGTCTTTGGCGACTTCAGCTTCTCTTTTCTAGGTGTCAACGAACTCGATCGGCTGATTAATCTTCGAAGGAACAAAAAACGAGTCATAAACTACGATCTACCGATCATTTACGATGCCAATCGAGCGTCAATTATAGAGTTTGATGCTGGCGGCGTCGCTAGTGTGCTTTGCACAGTCAGCGGTGTTGAACTTGCTAAGTTGGCGCAGTCTGAACCGAGAGATGCGGTTTTTGACGCGAATGTCCGAGGCAATCTGGGGTTAGGAGGGCAAGTAAACAGAAGCATCTACGAGAGTGCTTGCGAGGAAGAGCATTCGAACAAGTTTTGGTTTATGAACAACGGCATCACAATGGTTTGTGACGATTTTTCACTCGTGCGCGATCCAGACAAGCCGACAGTCAAAATCAGAAATCTCCAGATAATCAACGGGTGCCAAACTACGTCGTCGATAAGGTCAGCTTATGAGGACGATATGTTGTCTGACAAGGTCAGGCTGCAACTGAAGATATATGCCTCGAAGGATGCGGCGTTCGTCGATAGCGTTGTGGTCGCAACAAACAATCAGAACTCCATTAACACACGCGACTTGCACGCAAATGATGAAGTGCAAGTCTTAATTCAACGCCGAATCCAAGAGGATTTTGGGTTGTTTTATGAAAGAAAGAGGGGTGAAGCAAAAGGTCAGAAAGTTTCGAAATCCGAAGTGATAGGGATGGAAAAAGCAGGGCAGGCATTTCTAGCTATATTTAGGAGGCAGCCAACTGTAAGTCGCGCGCAAAAATACAAGATATATTCAAATGAATTTTATGATGATGTATTTTCAAAAGCCAAGCCATGGCAGTTGGCCATAGCGCACGAATTATACAAGTTTGCTGACCTCCGCGGACGGAGGGCATACAGGGAGCGGGAGGATTCTGACCCTTCGCGGAGCATTCTAAACTATGGCGTATTCCACATCGCACGGATTCTCTGGTGGGTCTTGGAACAGGACAACGCCGTCAAAACCAGCGATCCGGCGACGCTGATTAAGCAGATTCGTGATGAGGCGGATTTCTTGGAAAAGGCTTACGAGCGATCAAATGAAATTTTGAGCGAGATTGTAAAGGGGAACAACGAGAGCCTGGTGAACTTGAACAACTATTTCAAAAAGGCTTTGTCGCAGCAGCACATCAATCAACATCTAAAAGAATTAGAGGGGGCAGGGTGAAGAATGCGCGGCTGAAGGCCAAGCCCGACAGCGACATCGACTATTCCGACATTCCCGAACTCGGGCCCGAATTCCTCCGCGCGGCGAAAATGCTGATGCCCGAAGCCGCCCAGCCCGTCACCATGCGCCTCGACCGCTCGGTGATCGACTTCTTCAAGCGCGGCGGCCCCGGCTATCAAGCCCGCATCAACGCCGTGCTGCGCGCCTATGTCGACACCGTCGGCAAGGCCGGCAAGCGCTGAACGGCGGACGGCCTTCGGCGCGACCTGTCCGCCGAAGCTCCGCAAGGAGCCAAGGCGGAAG
>PHEO01000321.1 GCA_002841195.1 Alphaproteobacteria bacterium HGW-Alphaproteobacteria-11 | reverse complement strand
CGTCCGCCGAAGCCGCCGTAGTCATGCGCGAAATCGAAACGAAGGGCGGACGAGCCGCCACATTCGCAGCCGACCTTGCCGATCTCGACGAGGTGCAAGGCCTCGTCGCGGACGCCGCTGGAAAACTCGGCCCGCTGACGCTGCTGGTCAACAATGCCTCGCTGTTCGAGACGGACGAAGCCCAGACGATGACGCCCGAAAGCTGGGTGGCCAACATGGACGTCAACCTGCGCGCGCCGGCCTTCCTGTCGCAGGCATTCGCGGCGCAACTGCCGCCGGGCGCCAGTGGCAATATCGTCAACTTGATCGACCAGCGCGTCTGGGCGCCGACGCCGAAATTGTTCACCTACACGATCGGCAAGATGGCGCTGTGGGACATGACCCAGGTATTGGCGCGCGCCCTTGCGCCGCGCATCCGCGTCAACGGGATCGGTCCGGGACCGGCGATGATCAGTGCCCGCCAGTCGGACACCGATTTCGCCCGGCAATGCGCCGCGACCATCCTGCGGCGCGGAACCACGCCGGAGGAGATTTGCGCCGCGATCCGGTTTATCCTGTCCGCGCCCGCCATGACCGGCCAGATGATCGCGCTCGACGGCGGCCAGCACCTCGCATGGGAAACGCCCGATGTCGTTGGCATTCCCGAATAGAAGTACGAAAACCATGAACCAGCCCGACAACGTGACCCGCCTGAAGATTGCCAGCGCCGCGGAAGCCATTCGGCATGTCTTCGTGCGGGACCTGCTGCTGGACGCCCACATCGGCGCCTTCCGACACGAGGTCGGCGCCGCGCAACCAATCCGCGTCAATGTCGACCTGACCGTCTCGGAGGTTGCCCATGGCGACGAATTGTCGAACGTCGTCTGCTACGCGACGGTCGTCGACCAGATCAAAACCATCGTCGCGGAAGGGCACCTCAACCTCGTCGAAACACTGGCCGAACGCATCGCCAGTTCCTGCCTGTCCGACGAGCGGGTGCGCGTGGCGCTGGTGCGCGTCGAAAAGCTGGCCGTGATACCCGAAGCCTCGAGCGTGGGCGTCGAAATCGAGCGCATTCGCCCGCGCGGCTGATGGCAAAAGCGGCATCCGAAAGCCACAATAAAATCAACGCGTTGGGCATTTCAAACGCCGCACACGGAGGATTTGTGCACAGCAACGCACTCACCACCCGGGGTCCGGCCGGACGACCCGCCGAATTGGCCGGCGCGGGGGCGGCTGTAAAATAGGTCAGAAAAACCCATACATTCCAATGCCTTAGCAATGGCAGGATTTTGGCCCATTGTCACAAATCCTAATTATTACAAGACGTTGACGTTTCCGGGACCGGTCAAGCCGGAAAGTTTCAACATACTTATCCACAGGCTGCGGCAGGCCGCGAAGGCGCCCGCAATGCTATACAAACCACAATGAACGACACCGAACGCAAATCTGCCGAAAAAACGGGCGTGGCGCTGATCGCCGCCAAAGTGCGTGTGCTGCCCGACAGTCCGGGCGTCTACCGCATGTATGACGGCGAGGGCGAACTCCTCTATGTCGGCAAGGCGCGAAGCCTGAAAAAGCGTGTCGCCAGCTACACCAAGCTCGCCGGACAACCGAACCGCATCGCCCGCATGATCACGGCGACGGCGCAGATGGAGTTCATAACGACGGCGACCGAGACAGACGCGCTGTTGCTGGAAGCCAACCTGATCAAGCGGCTGAAGCCGCGCTACAACGTGCTGATGCGGGACGACAAGTCCTTCCCGCATATCCTGCTGACCGGCGATCACGAATTCCCGCAGGTGCTGAAGCACCGTGGCGCCCGCGCCCGGCGCGGGGATTATTTCGGACCCTTCGCGAGCGCCGGCGCCGTCAACGCAACCCTCAACGCACTGCAAAAGGCCTTCCTGCTGCGCTCATGCTCCGACAGCGTCTTCGAAAGCCGGACGCGGCCCTGCCTGCTGTTCCAGATCAAACGCTGCAGCGCGCCCTGTACCGGCGAGATTTCCGGCGAGGACTACGCAGAGCTTGTTGCCGAAGCGCGCGACTTTTTGAAGGGCCGCAGC
>PHEO01000320.1 GCA_002841195.1 Alphaproteobacteria bacterium HGW-Alphaproteobacteria-11 | reverse complement strand
TCACGAGGTTGACGCCGAAGCGTTCGGCCATTTCGCGCTGGCGCTCGCCGCCGGGACTGACCGGATAGATCGGGCGTCCCGCCTCGTTGCGGGCCCAGGCGGCGGCATAGTCGTTGGAACCGACGATGATGGTCGAGACGCCGTCATTGGCGCTGGCGGCGTCGTTTCCCGCCGCCTCGACCCAGACCTGCCCGCCGTCCCAGCGGCCGGGAAAGGTATGCATCAGATAAAAGGACTTCGTCAGTACATGATCCTCGGGCACCGGCTCGATGGCGGGCAGGTCGAGCTGGCCGAGCAGGCGGCGCAGCGTCATCGTGCCGGGCGTCACCATGCCGCCGATGGCGCGGTCCTGATCGCGCGTGTCGAACAGGATCGTGCCGCCGTTCTTCATATAGGCGTCGATTTTCGCCAGCGCTTCGGGCGGCAGGCTTTCCTGTCCGGTCGTCATCGGCCAATAGAGGATCGGGAAGAAGGCGAGTTCGTCGCGCAGGATATCGACGCCCATCGGATCGGCCGGTTCGAAGGCGGTGCGCGCGCGCAGCACGCGGCTGAGCCCCGACAGTCCGGCGGCGCTGACTTCGTCCGTTTCGGGGTCGCCGGTGATGACGTAGGCGAGCCGCGTATCGAGCGAGGCGGCGAGTGCGAATTCGTCGATGGCGTTCTGTGCATCGGCAGTGGTTGCGGGAAGGAACAATGCCGCTGCCGCCAGCACCGGCAGGATGCGCGCCGCGAAACGGCGGCGGCGGATTTTCTCGGCCTCGAAAAGGCCCGTCATCCAAAGCGCCGCCACCGTGTCGAGGACAACCAGCGCCAGTGCCAGCATGAAGGCGAGGGCGGCGAGGCGGGTTTCGGCGCTGCCGGAAAAACCGCGGCGTTCGGCGATTCCTGGCGTGTCGGCAAGCGGCGTCAGTGTCAGCTCGGACGTTGCGAGGTTCAGCGCGCGCGGCGCGCTTGCCGGACCGTAAAGGCCGGGCGGGTGGCGCGGCCCGCGAACGGTTTCGTCGAAGCCGGCCGCCGGAATGGCGGTTGCCGTCGCCGGCGGTGCGCCGAGCCGGCCGAATCCGTCCAGCGTCGCGACCGGGCTCAGCATTTCGCTGTCGCGGCGCGGGCCCACAGGTTCCTCCCCGCCATTTGCCGCGACGCCTTGCGAGAGCGCGACGGTGCGGCGAAGCATTTCGACGAAGAGGCCGGACAGCGCGAGGTTCGACCAGTCGCTGTTGGCGGTTACGTGAAAGAGAACGATGGTGCCGTTGCCGCGCCTTGCGGCCGTCACCAGCGGCGTGCCGTCCTGAAGTCGCGCCCATGTGCGGCTCGCGAGGTCGGGTGAAGGCTCGGCCAGCACCTGCCGCGAGACGGTCACGTCTGCCGGCAGGTCGAGACCATCGAAGGGACTGCCGGCTTCGAAAGGCGCGAGGCGTTGCGGCTCGCTCCACGACAAGGCGCCACCGAGTGCCCGCCCGCCGCTCCTGAGCGGCACCGGCACCAGGTCGTCGCTTTGCTCTGCCATGCGGGGACCGGCAAAGCGGATCAGCAAGCCGCCCGCCTCCACCCATTGACGCACGCGCTCATGGTCGGCGCCGGACAGCGTGCCGAGATCGGCCAGCACCAGCACCGACAACGGCGCCTCGAGCAGCGCCGCGATGCGGCCTTCGTCGCCGGCATTTGCATCGCGCAGTTCGGCGAAAGGGGCGATGGCGCGGCGCAGATAGTAGATGTCGGAGAGAAGCGGCTGCGCTTCTTCGACGGGTGCGCCGGAGACGATGCCGACGCTGCGCCGCCGCCAGCGTTCGTCGGTCAGCACCACGGCGCCGGCCGAGGCCTCGCCGGAAATTTCAAGCCGCGCGATGCGGTTCCTGAGTTCGAGCGGCAGGTCGAAGGTGGCGACGGCTTGCGTGTCGCCGGCCGCGAAACTCCACGCCGCTTCGCCCAGCGTTCCGCCATCCTCGCTCAGGGCGCGGACGCTGCCCGTCGCCTCGGCGCCGCCGCCGGCGCGAACAACCGTTGCGGCAAAGGCATCGCCTTCGGATTTCGGCGGCAGCAATGCCA
>PHEO01000319.1 GCA_002841195.1 Alphaproteobacteria bacterium HGW-Alphaproteobacteria-11 | reverse complement strand
ACGCTGGGCATCTGCCTGATGCGCGAGCGCGATCCGGCGCTGCATGCCGAGGTGCTGTTCCGCGAGTATTTTGCGCTTTACTGCGGGCCGCACCACCGCCTGTTCGGCAAGGAAAAGATCAGGCTTTCCGAGTTGCAGGGCGAAAGCTCGGTCTCGTTCCAGACCGACGCGGAAAGCGGCCCGCTGCACTCGGTCACGCATTTGCGGGAACAGGCACTGCTGCGCCCCGAGCTCAAGGGCGTTTCGGCAAACCTGCCCGAGGTCAGGCGGATGATCGTTGCAGGGCTCGGCATCGGCGCTTTGCCGGTGCATGTGGCCCACAGGGATGTTCAGGCCGGCAATCTGTGGCGGCTGCCGCCATACACCGGTATCCCTGCGGTCGATGTCTTCTTCGTCACCAACCCGAACCGCAGCGCCAACCCCGCGGAAAGCAAGCTGATCGCAGCAATCGGCAAGCTGATCCGAACCGTCAGGCTGGAAGAACGGACCTATCAATGACGCGCAAGTTCCGCGACAGCCAGCACCCCGGGGCGCGGCGTTGGCACATCTGATTCCGGCGGCGCGAAAGGCACCGCTGGTTTTGGCTGCGGGCTTGTTGGTCGCGTTTCCGATGCAACGTCCGCCGCGCAACGCCTAAGCTGCACGCGTCCGAGGAGAAGACCCGGGTCGTTTTGACCGGTCTGCGTGGCGCCGCAGCGTTGCCGTTTAGGGAAACACCAGCACGGGCACATGGCAGCTGCGCATCAGCTCGAGCGTCGTTGATCCGATGAACAGCCTGCGCAGGCGCGAGTGGCCGCTTTTGCCGAGCACCAGCACATCGGCATCTAGCGCCATCACGGCCTTTGCGATTTCGGCTTCGGGCGCTCCTTGCACCAAGTGCTCGCAGACCGCATAGCCCGCGCCGCGCAGGGCGTTCGCGGCGGCGGCCAGGGTTTCGGCCACGGCGGCGGTGGCAGACCCGACAGCGAGAATGTTGCATTCGATCCCGCTCAGCACCGAGCCTTCGACCAGCCGCGCAACAGCGCGCTGTGCGCTCGGGCCGCCATCGAAGGCAAGCAGGAAACGCCGGATCGGCTTGAAGGCGCGCGATACCACCAATGTCGGGCGGGTGGTGGTGCGCACCAACCGTTCAAGGTTCGAGCCCAGGTGCAGGGTCGCAAAATCGGCGGCCTCGCCGCGCTTGCCGATAATGGCAAAGCGGGTTTCCTCGGCCAGATCCTGCGTCGCTTCCACCAGATCGCCATGGCGCAGCTTGCACAGCACCTCGGCCCCCGAGGTTTTCGCCACCCGCGCCATCGCGTCATCCAGTATCGCGCGGCCCCGTTCGCGCCCCAACACGGCGCGTTCTTCATCGAGCTTGGCGAGCTTGCCCAGCAATTCGCTGCGCGCGCCCAAGGCGATGCTGCCGCTGAGATCAGTGGTCTGGCTTGTCACCTCGTTGCGCCGGCCCATCACATGCACCAGCGAGATCGGCATATGCAGCCGCTCGGCGGCCCAGATGGCGTGGTCGATAACGCTGGCGCCGTAAACCGAGCCGTCGATGAAGGCGGTGATGTTTTGCATGGTCTGCTCCATTTCAATGCGCCGTCAACTGGTCCATGGCACCGGGTTTGTCATGGATCGCCAGCTTGTCAACGATGGTTTCCGATGCCTCGTTCATGCCCACAAGCGTGACCGTGGTGCCCTCGCGGCGGAACTTCAGCACCACCATGTCCACTGCCGCGACGCTGGAAATATCCCAGATATGGGCGCGGCTGACATCGATTGTCACCGCATCGAGCGCTTCCTTGAAATCGAAAGCGGCGTTGAAACGTTCGACCGAGGCGTAGAAAAGCTGCCCGGTGATGTGGTAGGTGCGCGCACGCCCATCTTCGCTGGCCTCGGAGTGGACGCCGAAGATCTGCGCAATCTTCGAGGCGAAGAACACGCCCGAAAGCAGAACCCCCGCCAGCACGCCAATCGCCAGATTGTGGCTGTAGACCACGAGCACCACCGTAACCACCATCACCACCGAAGAACTGGCCGGGTGGCTGCGCAGGTTCCTGATCG
>PHEO01000109.1 GCA_002841195.1 Alphaproteobacteria bacterium HGW-Alphaproteobacteria-11 | reverse complement strand
GGGATCAACCGCGCCCGCAGCGCCCGCGCAGCCCCGGCGATTTCGTCAGCCGTCTCTCCGCGCGCAGACAGGGCGATCAGGAAGGCTTCGATCTCCGCCTCGGACGGAGCGCCATCAAGCAGGGTGCCGAATGCGGCCTCCGCCTCAGCCTCGCTCAGCGGCGCGGTGACATCGGGGAGCTTGGCGGTCATGGGATCAGCCGTTCGGGCATTTGCGGGTTCAGCCCGCACAGTGCCGCGAAATTGGCGAGTAGCGCGTGGCCGTGCTGCGTCGCGATGCTTTCGGGGTGGAACTGCACCGAATGGATCGGCAGTTCGGCATGGCGAAACCCCATCACCGAGGGGTGATCCGCGCCCGGCGTTTCGGCATGGGCATTGGCGATCAGCGCGGTCGGAACATCGACCACCTCAAGGCTGTGATAGCGCGTGGCGATGAAGGGGGAGGGCAGGCCCGCGAACAGCCCGCTGCCGTCATGCGTTACCGGCGATGTCTTGCCATGCATCAACCCGCCGCGCTGCACCCGCCCGCCGAAATGCTGGCCAATCGCCTGATGGCCGAGGCACACCCCCATTAGCGGCTTTCCGGCATCGGCGCAGGCGGCAACCAGATCGAGGCTGATCCCGGCCTCATTCGGGGTGCAAGGCCCGGGGGAGATCAGGAACCCCGCCGCGTCGCTGTGCAAAGCCTCCGAAGCGGTCAGCGCATCATTGCGCTCCACCCGCACCTTTGCCCCCAATTCCATCAGGTAATGGACGAGGTTGAAGGTAAAGCTGTCGTAATTGTCGATGACAAGGATCATGTCTGATCGTACCAGGAGATTGAGGAGAAAGAGTATGTTAGCTAGTGTGACCGCTGACAGCGTTAGTGCCGCAAGCAGTGTGATTGTTGCCCTAGCCGCTGCCTTCGCGGCGTGGCAAGGCATCAGAAATCTTTCTGCATGGAGAGAGCAAACTGTTGGAACCCGTAAGATTGATCTCGCAGAGAATGCGCTTATCCAATTTTACGAAATTGAACATGCACTTAAGGTGATAAGATCGCCAATGGGCAACGCCAACGAGTCCGCTGACAGGGCGCAAGATGTTGGCGAAAGGCCAACCCAAAAACACGCACTAGATATTGCTCATGTGTCGTTCAAAAGGATGGCGGCTTACCATGAGACCATTTCATCCTTTCGAGTGTCATCGCTCAAAGTTAGGGCAATTTTTGGTGATGAACTGTATTCGCAATGTTTGGAGGTTCAGAAGTGCTGGAATGAGGTTTCAGTCGCTGCACATATGCTGAGCATGACTCCACCTGAGGGATATAGGGACGTCGAATGGAAACGGTCGCTTGAAGAGAAAATCTGGCAATTGGAGGATAAGGACACCTCTATTCAGGTGAGGGTTGCTAAGGCGATAGAGTCTGCAGAGCGATTGCTTAGACCACATCTGAGGTCTTAATCTGCCCGCTTGCTCACCACGATGATCGGGCCGATGCGCGCCTTGTCCTGCCGTCCGGTGGCGGGATCCCATAGCGCGGATACCTGCCCATCGAGATAGAGCGCATTGGCCGCCTTCACCTCATCGCGGAAATAGCGCGCCAATTGCCCGAAGCTGATGTCTCCGCGCGAAATCACGAAATGGGCCGCACCCTTGGCATCCACCCCCACCCCGTTGCGGATCGCGCGGGAGGGGCCGTTGTCCTGCATATCGAGGTGCAGCTTGCCATCGATCACCAGCATCGGGCCGGACTGCGTGCCGAACTGCGGGCGATCCCCCACGGTCGCGATGAATGCATCGCGCGCCAGCACCCGCCATGTGCCCTCGGTGCCGAAGAACACGCCGTTGGGCTGCATATAGAAATTGCCCTCACCGTCACCGCGATCAATCTCTGACAGGCGCTCCCCATTCTCGACATAATAGCCCAGGGGTTTGAGATCATCGCCATACATCCCGCCGTTCATGGCGAAGGCGATCGATGCGGCATCGACCGTGGCGGCAAATGCGTTCATCGAACCGAAGGGCTGCCCGCCTTTGGGCGCATTTGCCATCGCAATGCGGTGCTTGGTCGGATCGGCGGTGCAATGGGTCAGCGCCGCATCCTCAAACGTAACGTCTCGGCAGGCGGAGGGCGCAGCGGCCTGCGATGGAGTGGGCGAGGGCGCTGCTGCGGGTTCTGGCGGGGTCGACCCATCGAGCATGGTGCGCATTACCGGCTCGCCCGCAGGGGCTTCCGAACAGGCGGGGATCGCCAACACGAGGCTGGCCGCAAGCACTACCCGGCGGATCATTGCCCATACCCCGGCTCGCCAGCGACGCGCACCGCTTCGCGTGCGGCGGCGATCAGCGCGCCTGCCTTGGCGCGGCATTCGGCGAGTTCGTAATCGGGATCGCTATCGGCGACGATCCCCGCGCCTGCCTGCACGTGCATCACCCCGTCCTTCACCACCGCAGTGCGCAACACGATGCACGAATCAAGGCTGCCATCGGGCGCGAAATATCCGACGCCCCCGGCATAGGCCCCGCGCGTTTCGGGTTCGAGTTCTGCAATAATCTCGCAAGCGCGAATTTTGGGCGCGCCCGATACGGTGCCCGCCGGAAAGCCCGCAAACAACGCGTCGAGCGCGTCTTTATCGGACGCAAGCTGTCCCACCACATTGCTAACGATGTGCATCACGTGGCTGTAACGTTCGACCGTAAAACTGTCGGTGACAGTCACGCTGCCCGCCGCTGCCACCCGGCCCACATCATTGCGCCCCAGATCGAGCAGCATCAGGTGTTCAGCGCGTTCCTTGGGGTCGGCGAGCAGGCTGGCTTCGTTGGCGACATCCTCATCGCGCGATTGCCCACGCGGGCGCGTGCCTGCAATCGGGCGGATGATGAGTTCATTGTCGCGCACCCGCACCAGGATTTCCGGGCTGGAACCCACCAGCGCAAAGCCGGGCAGATCGAGGAAATAGAGGAACGGCGAAGGGTTGATGCGGCGCAGCGCCCGGTAGAGCGAGAAGGGCGGCAGCGTGAACGGCGTCTCGAAACGCTGCGACAGCACGACCTGAAAGATGTCGCCGGCGGCGATATATTCCTTCGCGCGCTCGACCATGCCGAAATAGCGTTCCTTCGGCGTGTTCGAGGTCGGCTCGGCCAGGGCGTCGACATCGAGCTGCTGCGGCGCATGGGTCAGCGCGCGGTCGAAATCGGCGACAATGTCGTTGAGCCGTTCCTCGGCGCGGGCATAGGCGGCTTTGGCGGTCACGCCGGGCTCGGGACGTACCGGCGTTACCAGCGTCACCTCGTCCTTTACGGAATCGAAGACCGCGATGATCGTCGGGCGGACGAACAGTCCGTCCGGCAGGCCGAGCGCATCCGGGTTCTCGTCCGGCAGGCGCTCCATCAGCCGCACCATGTCGTAGCCCATATAGCCGAACACGCCGGCCGCCATCGGCGGCAGGTCTTCCGGCAGGTCGATGCGGCTTTCCTCGATGAAGGCGCGCAGGGATGCGAGTGCGCCGCCGGTACAGGGCACGAAGGCGGTGTCGTCGAAGCGCGCCTTGCGGTTGATTTCCGAAGCGTCGCCCCGGGCGCGCCAGACGGCATCGGGATTGAGCCCGATGATCGAATAGCGGTTGCGCGCGTCGCCCCCTTCGACCGATTCCAGCAGGAAGCTGTTCGGCTTGCCGTCGGCGATTTTCAGCATCGCCGAAACCGGCGTGTCGAGATCGGCGACGAGGCGGCGATAGACGACCTGCGCGGCGCCGGCCGCGTGGGCACGCTCGAAGTCGTCGAAGGACGGCGAGATCATTGGCCGGTGTCCGTCGCCGTCAGTTGCTGCAGCAGCGCCGTGTTGACGTCGTAGCCGAGCTCGTCCTGATAGCCGGCCACGAATGTCTGGATCAGGTCGGTCTGGATCGAATCGCGCACGTTCTCGCGGGCCCGGGCATAGGCGTCCGATGCCGGATCGAGTTCGAGGTCGTGAACTTCACGAATATGCATCAGCACGAGCCCTTCGCCGAGGCCGACCGGCCCCCAGGTGACGCGGCCTTCGCCTGTCGCGAAAGCCTTGGCCACGGCCTGGCGCGAGAAGGTGTCGCTCTGCAGATTGCGCTTCATGCCGGGCGCGGTCAGGACGGCGCGGCCGAGCTCGCCGGCGATCGTCTCGAAGCTCTCGCCCTTGTTGGCGCGCGCCGCCAGCGTTTCGGCCAGTTCGATCAGCGCCGCGTCGCGCGTCTGTTGCCGCCACAGGGCGACGACCTCGTCGCGGACTTCCTCTAGCGGTTTCAGATGCGGCGGGTCGATCGCGTCGACCTGAATCCAGTAGTAACCGTCGTCGGTGTGCTGCGGCGGCGCCGCATCGCCGATCTCGGTCTCGTAGACATTGCGTAGCAGGTTCGGCAGGTCGGGCAGTTCGACGTCATCGCCGTTCCGCATCTTTCCGTTCGCGGTGACGGATGCGATCTGGCGGACGGTCAGGTTGTTGGTCAACGCGACGTCCTCGAGCGAGGCGCCGCCGGCGCGCGCGTCCTCGATGGCGTTCTGGATGTCGTAGACCTGGTCGCGCGCCAGTTCGAGTTCGAGCGCGGCGCGCAACTCGTCCTTCACAGCCTCGAATTCCACGAGCGTCCCGGGTTCGATGTCGCGGACCTGGACGACGACCCAGCCCAGCGGCCCCCGAACGGGTTCGCTGAACGTGCCCTTGGCGGTTGCGAAGGCTGCCGCCGCGACTTCTTCCGACAGGAAGCGGTCGCGCGAGAGCATGCCGGATTCGACATCGGCCGCGGTGAGGCCGAGACCGGCGACGATTTCCGATACCGGCGTCCCCGAAACGAGCTTCTCATGGGCTTCGCGCGCCGCATCTTCCGTGCCGAAGGGGATCTGCACGACGTCGCGCCGCTCGGGCTTGTCGTAGTCGCCGCGCCGCTGCTCGAAGGCGATGGCAAGCTCGTCGTCGTCGATCGTCACGGTGTGGGTGATGTCCTCGGGCTCCAGCACCATGATGCTGAAATCGCGCGTCTCGGGCAGCGTGAAAGCCGAGGCGCCCGCCCGATAGACCGACTGCACCGTTTCCTCGTCGGGCTCGCCGACATCGGCGACCAGCGACGGCGGCAGGATGACGTAGCCGACGGTGCGGGACTGTTCCTGGTAGTTGCCGACCGCGGCGATCATCGCGTCGGGCACCGCGACGCCGCTGTCGATGACGCCGATAAGCTGACGCCGGGCCAAAAACTTGCGCCGCTGCTCGACAAACCGTTCCTCGGTGACGCCCTGGTTCTGCAACGCCTGACGGAAGAGGTCCCGGTCGAAGGTGCCGAAGGCGCTCTGAAGCGCCGGATCGGTGACAATATCGTTGCCGACCGTTTCGTCGCCGACCGTGAGCCCCATTTGCCCGGTGGCACCGTCAAGCGCGGCGAGGCTCATCAGCCGCGACAGCGCCATGCGGTCGATGCCGAAGCGTTGCGCCATCTCAAGCGTGACCGGCTGGCCGAGGCGCTGGCCGAACTGGTTCATCTCGGCGCGAAGCTCGCGCTGGAAGGCGATCGCGTCGACCTTCTCGTCGCCGACGGTCGCAACCGTGTCGCCGCCGAAGCCGGTGAAAATGTCGTTGATGCCCCACACCGCGAAGCTGGCCACCAGAAGGCCGATCAGCACCTTGGCAACCCAGCCCGAGGCGTTTCTTCGCATTGCGTCCAGCATTTCCGGTCTTTCCGTTCGAGAACCCCAAATTCGACTAAAGGGGCGGCGAACCACCCCTTCGCGAGGGCGGCATGATAGGTGCGGGGGGCTGCCCCCGCAAGCGCATCGCGGAGGCTTCCGGCTTGATTTTCTTGGGAAAACGGCCCCCGCGTCTCGCCCTGTCGTCCTAGATCGCGTGACCGATCATCGGCGGCGCGCCAAAGCGCACATAGGCATCGATGCTGCCCTGCGCGAAGCGCACGAAGAGCCATGCGGCGATGAAGGTCGCCCCGAACCAGAGCGCGAGATCGCGCAGCTCCGCCGGACCGGCCGGCGCGTCGCGGTCCTCCGCGGCGAGAGCGCCGATGGCGGCAAAGAATGCCGCCTGCAATGCCGGCACGATGACGATGAGCGCCGCCAGCAGGTCGCCGGGCGGGCGGGCGCGAAACGCGACGACGAGAAAGGCGGCAAGCGCCGCACCGACGCCGGACGTCCGGGGATTCCGGGCGAGCCATCGGGCGGGGTGCAGACCGGTGCGGCCGGTGAGCGTGGACATGAGTCTTCTCCTTCTCTCTTCGCGCACGAAGAAAGTGACAAGTCGTTTCAAAGTATTCGTGAGGCCCGGCGCGCGTCGCCGCGCCCGCTACCGTTCGGCGGGTGAAGTCCTAACGGTGAAGCAGGCCGTGGACTTCCGGCGCCCGGATCGATCCGGGAACGGAACATCGACTGACATGCCGGGGAAGCCCGGTGAAGTATTGATGATGCATGGCTGAACTCCGGTAACGCGGTGGATTTGCGGACCGTAACCCTGAAAACACAAGAGCCCCGATCTGGTGGGATGGGGCTCTAAAGTGTCGACTTTGCAGGCTTAATCAGCGCGCGCGCAAGCGACCCGGCCCCGAAGGATCGTCGTTTCGTACGGTGGCCCCGAAGGCCCATTGCATGAGGTGCTTTGTCATGGCGCGCAACCTACGCCTGAGTCGTTTACTTGCCAAACAAATAATCATCGCAATGGAGAATTTTGTCGCACCTGTGTTCTTTTTCACGCAGGCGCTCCCGGTTGGCGCTTCGGCGGCGCTCTGGTAAACGATGCGCAGCGAATTTCGAGGCGATGGAGAGACAGAAATGGCGGCGCGGATCAAACCGTTGGTGGCGGGCAACTGGAAGATGAACGGCGTCGGTGCGTCGAAGAAGGAAGTCGTCGCGCTGAAGCGGAAGCTCGCCGGCAAGAAGAAGCCGGCCTGCGACGTGCTGGTCTGTCCGCCGGCAACGCTGATCGGGACGCTGAAGGAAGCGGCCAGGGGATCGAAGATCGCCATTGGCGGCCAGGACTGTCATGCAAAGGCAAGCGGCGCCCACACGGGCGACATCGCAGCCGAGATGCTGAAGGACGCCGGCGCCACCTATGTCATCGCCGGACATTCGGAGCGCCGTGCCGATCACGGCGAAACGGACGCCGTGGTGAGGGCCAAGGCCGAAGCCGCGCACCGCGCGGGCCTCGTCGCCATCGTCTGCGTCGGCGAAACGGAAGCCGAGCGCGACGCGGGCAAGACGCTCAGCCTCATCAAGGGACAGTTGAAAGGCTCGCTGCCGGACGCCGCGACCGCGAAGACGACCGTGATTGCCTATGAGCCCGTATGGGCGATCGGCACGGGGCGCACGCCGACAGCGGACGACGTGGCGAAGGTTCACGCCGCGATCCGCAAGAGTCTGGAGGCACGCTTCGGCGCCGAGGGCGCGAAGATGCGCATTCTCTATGGCGGCTCGGTGAAGCCGTCCAATGCGGCCGAACTGATGGGCGTCGCCAATGTCAACGGCGCGCTGGTCGGTGGCGCGAGCCTGAAAGCGGATGATTTCTGGGGAATCATTTCGGCTTATTGCTGACGGAAACCGCCGAAATCGGCGGATTTCTTATATTCCTTGTAAGTCGGCGGCAAAGCGCCTATATACCGGCCATCGAATTTCTCTGGTTCGGCTGCTCTCCACGCTCGCGATCGAGCGCCGGACCTGTCTTCCCCGATCCCGAAAAATTTTGATCCGCCACTCGCGCGTGCGATGGCGGCACGATCCAAACACACGAAGGAATGCCAACTATGGCGAACGGAACAGTTAAGTGGTTCAACGGTCAAAAGGGTTTCGGCTTCATCCAGCCGGACGGCGGCGACAAGGACGTTTTCGTCCACATTTCGGCGGTTGAACGCGCCGGCATGAGCACGCTCAACGAAGGCCAGAAGATCGCTTACGATCTCGAGACCGATCAGCGCAGCGGCAAGGTTTCGGCCGCGAATCTGCGCTCGGCTTGATTTCCCGGAAAAGGGGCGCTTCGGCGCCCCTTTTTTATTCGGAGCGGCTCTTATGGCGCGCAAGAAGCCGATGGACGGCGATTTCCTGATGTTCAACGTCGTCTATGAAGACGGCTCGCTGAGCTCGAACCGGAAAGTGCCGACCGCCGAACTCGACGGCGTCAAGGACCTCGCCGCTGCACGCGCCATCATCGAGGCGCAGGACCGCGAGATCGCCGAGAAGTCCGGCAGGCCGCGGGGCCGCGTCAAGTCGATCGACCGCGCCGGCCGCAAATAATTCCGCTGCACCGGCCGAACGGAGATACGCATGGCTTTCAAGCCCAACTACAATCACGAACGTGCAGAGCGCAACCGCGCCAAGGCCGCGAAAGCCGAACAGAAGCTGAAGGCGCGCGAAGAGAAAGCGGCGCTTCGCAAGACCGGTGACGACGGCGACAACGCCGCACCCGAAGAGGGTTCTTCAGAATGACGACGCAAAAGCACAAATTCGAAATCGGCGAGACGGTCGAGTTCAGCCCGGGCGGCTCCTATCCGCCCACGGCGCGCGGCAGCTATGTGGTTCTGCGCCAGCTCCCCTCAGAAGGCGTCGACTACCAGTACCGGATCAAGAGCGTGGTCGACGGCCAGGAACGCATGGTCCGCGAAGGCCAGCTCGGCTAACCGGCAATCGCCGGCCAGACCATCGCGACATAGAGAACGATACCCGCAACACCCGCACCGATGCCGAGCGGCTGTGCCGCCGCGCCTTCCGGACGCCGCAGGATCTGCCAGGCGAGCGCGAAGTGGATGAGCGCCAGCAGCGGAAAGCCGAAATCCGTCAGCAGTCCGAGGATCGGCCCGTCGAAGCCGAGTTGTTCGGCCGCGAGGATGAACATCAGCGGGCTCAGCGCCATCATCGCCCGCCCGATGCGCGCGTCGAGGATGCCGCTGCGCCGGACCGTGAGGCCGGTGAAGAACAGCCAGAAGCCCCAACAGATATTCGAAAGATGCTCGCCGACCAGCATGCCGGCATAGCGATTGAACGCGCCTTCCATCAGCGCAATCGCTTCACGGCCCGCCTCGGTGGTCGACGGGTCGGCCATGCGTTCGGCCAGCCAGGGAATGAGGATCGCCCAGCGTCCGAAACCCATTGCCTGTCCGAAGCCGGTGAGGATGCCGAAAACGAGGGCCAGCGTGGCGGCGGTGCCGGCCGCCGGACCGAGCGTCCGCCAGAGCAGCACGGTCAGCAGCACCTGCGTGATGCCGGTCATGGCCAGCATCCAGTAAGTCGGCACGATGACGGATTGGCCGTCCTGGAAAAGCGCCAGGCGCTCGCCGGCCGGCAGACGCAGCACTTCCGGGAAATCGAAGACGGCGGCGAGGATCGTGAAGCCGGCAAAGAGCAGAACGATATGGCCGGCAAGCAGCAGGGCGGTCCAGCGGTCATGGGTCTTGTCGATCATGGCGGATCTCCGGTTGAGGCTCCCCGGAACCTAGGAACGTCCGCGCCATCCGCCTTGAACAGCCACGCCAAATTCGCCCTGGCGCGATTGTTCAAGCCCAATTGGCTGGCGCGTGGCATGCTGCGGCCATGTCCAGCGACACCGCGATCCCCGAGAATGACGTCACCAGCTCCGGCCTGCTGGCGCTGGTGATCTCGACGCTCAGGCTCAAGGCGCCGGAACTGTTGCCGGCGGAGATCGTCATGCCCGATTGCGCGCTGGCGCATGCGCCGGCGTCGATCAAGCGGCGGCTTCTGACGGCGGCCTACGAGGCGAAGGGCGCGGGTTTCATTCTCGACATGGGCCAGCGCGTCAAGCAGATCGGCTTCGACCCGGTGATGCATGTGATGCTGCGCTCGGCGACGCCGCAGGTGATGGCCGGCAAGTTCCAGCGCTTCGAGCAGTTCACCCATTCGCGTCACCGCTGCGAGATGGATGCGGACGGCGAGGGCGGGCTTGCCGTCCGCCGGTTTTCGGTCTCCGGCCCGCCGCCGGTCGGGGTCGAGAATCTGCTGATTGCAGGGCTGCTGAAGGCCATGCTCGAGGAGATCGGCTGCCGGGAGGTGGCGGTGGAAACAGGGTGCGCGCCCTTCGACCGCTTCACCCTGCGCTGGGCGGCCTTCATGCCCGCCCATGCCGGCAGCGACCCGATGGGGATGGAGGCGCAGCGGGCCCGCGAGCCGCTGAAGGTCTATGGCGTCGACGAGGCCCGGCCGCTGGCCCGGCGCGTCGTCCGGCTGCTGACCGCCGACATTTCCCGCAACTGGACCTGTGCCGAAATGGCAAGGGAACTGGGGCTTTCAGCCCGGACCTTCCAGCGGCGTCTGAAGGAGGAGGGGACGAGCCTCTCGGCCATCA
>PHEO01000108.1 GCA_002841195.1 Alphaproteobacteria bacterium HGW-Alphaproteobacteria-11 | reverse complement strand
ATGCAGGATGACTTTCAGGCATATGCCGCCCTGATGGCGGCTGCGGGGGAATGAAATGACCAAGATCATGCTGGTCGCGAGCGGCGACCTGCGCGAAAGCGCGAACCTCACTTGCTGGCAGGCGCAGGCCGCAATGGAAGGGCGTCTGGCGGAAGTTCTTGCGGATATGGGGCATTCTTTGGTGCGCGCCCACCCGGTCAAGCCCGCAGGCCACGGCTTCATCGCCAGTCAGCGCGAGGGGATGGATGTTTTCGCGGGCCTCGACCCGACTGCTCCGCTGATCGTGGCCGAGGCGGTCTGGCAATATTCGCACCACGTTCTGGCCGGACTTTATGCCCACAAAGGGCCGATCCTGACGGTGGCCAACTGGGCCGGGCAATGGCCGGGGCTGGTGGGGCTATTGAACCTCAACGGATCGCTGACGAAGGCGGGGGTGAGGTTTTCGACACTTTGGAGTGAGGACTTTTCAGATGAGTTCTTCCTGAACGGGCTACAAATGTGGCTCAAGACTGGAACGATCGAACATAACTTGCAACATGTGCGCGCTTTCGATCCGGCCATGGTGCCGGGCCCCGACGCCGCCACCGCGCGCGCGATTGCCGATGATATTCGCACCCGAAAAGTCATTCTGGGGGTCTTCGACGAAGGCTGCATGGGCATGTACAACGCCATTATCCCCGACGAACTTCTGATGCCGATGGGCATCTACAAGGAACGCTTGTCACAATCCGCGCTCTATTTCGCGTCCCGCGAGGTGCCCGGTGCAGAAGCGCGGGCGGTGTATGACTGGATGCGCGCGCGGGGCATGACCTTTCACCTCGGACAAGACCCCGCTACGGAATTGACCGAAGCGCAAGTGCTTGACCAATGCCGGATGTATGTGGCGGCGGTGCGGCTGGCCGATACCTTTGGCTGCGAAGCGATCGGGATTCAGTATCAGCAGGGGCTGAAAGACCTCTGCCCGGCCTCGGATCTGGTGGAAGGCATGCTCAACAACGCCGACCGCCCGCCGGTTACGCGCGCTGAGGGCAGCGTGATCCGCCCGGGCCGGGCGATCGTGCATTTCAACGAGGTTGATGAATGCGCCGGGCTTGATGGTGTTCTCATCAACCGCTTGCACGGCGCCCTCGGGCAACCGGTAGAAAACACCCTGCACGACCTGCGCTGGGGTGAAGATTTCGTGCTGGATGGCAAACGCGAGTTTGTCTGGCTGTTTGAAATCTCGGGCGCCGCGCCAGCGGCGCACCACGCCGGCGGCTGGGCCGGGTCGGACAGTGTGCGCCAGCCGCCGATGTATTTCCCCTCGGGCGGCGGCACCCTGCGCGGCGTGGCGCGGCCCGGCGAGATCATCTGGAGCCGCGTCTTCGTTGAAGGCGGGGCGCTCCACATGGACCTTGGCCGGGGCCGCGCGGTGGCGCTGCCCGAGACCGAAAGCCGCAGGCGGGCCCAGGCGACCAGCCCTGAGTGGCCGATGATGCACGCGGTGCTGGCGGGCGTTTCGCGCGATGCGATGATGGCGCGGCACAGGGCGAACCACATACAGGTGGTCTATGCCGAAAACGCGGCGGCGGCAGACCGTGCGATGCTGGCAAAGGCGGCGTTGGCCGATGCGCTGGGCATCACCGTGCATCTCTGCGGCGTCTGACCTCAGGCCAGAAGGCGCGTTTGCAGCAGCGCGCCGGTTGCCTCGATATGGGCGACCAACCGCGACGCCGCCAGATCGGCATTGCGCCCGCACGCGGCGGCGGCGATGGCGTCGTGTTCGGCCTGAACGTCGCGCCCCGCCGGCAAGTCGCCCAGGTAGATTGCGCGATAGCGGTCTTGCAGGCTGCGCAACTGCGCACAGAAATGCAGTAAAAGCGGCATGCCCGCACCCCGCAGAAGCGCCAGATGAAACTCGGTGTGGGCGGCCTCCCAAGGCTCTGGGTTGCCCGAGCCGCGTTGCGTGGTGCGCAACCGGTAGAGTGCGCCCATCACCTGACTTTCCCAATCTAGGTCGCCTGCTGCAATGGCAGCGCGCAAAGCCATCGTTTCCAGCGCTACACGAAGCCGGGTGATCTCGGCCAGGTTCGTTGCCGAAACGGGCGTGACCGAATAGCCGCGCTGGTCTTCGAATGCCACCAGCCCATCCGCCACCAGACGTGACATCGCCTCGCGCAGTGGGCTGATCGATACGTCTTGTGCTTCGCGCAGTCGATCGAGGTTGATCTTTTCACCCGGCGCAAGATCGCCGCGCACGATAGCGGCGCGCAAATCGGCGACGATCCGGCTTGAAAGGGTTTCCTTGCGCGACTTGGGCGCCATCTGGGCTATCCGATCTGTTCCGTAAAGCATAAGCGACGATTGGGGTAACAGCAATATTTGCTTCGGAAAATGGATGATTTGCGATTTTTCTGGTGACGCTCGGCGCCAACGTTTAGGCTGTTGGAAACAGAAAGGCCCTTCGTGACGCTATCGCTTGCCCAAACGACCTATGAGAGGATGCGCTCCGACATCATCTTCGGGCAGCTGCCGCCCGCGTCGAGGTTGCGGATGGAAGAGCTGCGCACGCGCTACGGTGTTTCGGTGCCAACCCTGCGCGAGGCGCTCAGCCGCCTTGCAAGCGAGGGGCTGGCGGTGGCCGAGGACCAGCGTGGCTTTGCTGTAGCACCGATTTCCGAGGCAAATCTGCGCGAACTGGCCGCACTGCGCATGCTGATCGAGCTTCATGCGCTTGAGCGGTCGTTTCAGGTAGGTGATGTCGAGTGGAGTTCGCGCGTGGTGGCGGCGCACCACAAGCTGAGCCGGATCGAGCAGCGGATGATCGCGGGCGATCCTTGCGACCGGGTCGAATGGAAACGGTACGATTCGGGCTTTCACCACGCGCTGATCATGGGCTGCGGCTCTGCCGAACTGCTGGCCGTGCACGGTTCAGTGTTCGACCGCTATCTGCGCTATCAGATGGTGTATCTGACCTTCCGGGGTCAGATCGCTGCGGACGAACATCAAGCATTGTTGGAAGCAGCGCTGGAGCGTGATGTCGCGCGCGGCAAAGAGGTGCTGGTGCGCCATATTGAGGGTGGGGTGGAACATGCGCTGCGCGCCCACGCGGCGCAGCGCGCCTAACTGCGGTAGTTCAGCGTGGCGCGCACCCAATCATGCGCGCTGACCGTCTGCCGCGAGAAGATCTCGAATGCCCGCAGACCTTGGTGAAAGTAGAGCTCATAGCCGCCAAGAAACGCAGCACCAAGGCCCGTTACCTGCGCCCGAAAGGGCGTATCGGCAGGGGTGTAGACCGCATCGAACGCCCAGACCGGGCGCCCGGTCACACCTTCTGGCAAGGCCGAACCGGGGCGGCCGATCATGCCCAGCGGGGTGCAGTTGACCACGCCGTCGATCCCCGCGAGGGTATGTAAGCAGGTAGTTTCAGCGGCACTGACAGCAACCGCCGCGTGGCCTCGGATAGCTGCGGCAAGCGACGCGACCTTGGCAAGGTCGGTGTCGTGAAGCACAATTTCGCTGGCGCCGAGGTCGGCCAGCCCAAAGCCGACCGCGCGGCCCACGCCGCCAGTGCCCAGCACCAGCACCCGCCCCGGTGTGCGCTTGCCAAAGGCCGCACGGTATGCGGCAACAAAGCCGGAATGGTCGGTGTTGAAGGCACGCGGGCCCTCGGGCGCAAACAGGACCGTGTTTGACGACCCCATCGCCTGCACAACCGGATCGCCCGCCAGCACAAGTGCCGCCGCCTCTTCCTTATGCGGGTAGGTCACGTTGACCCCGGCAAAACCGAGCCGTTCGCATTGTGCGAGAAGCTCGGCAAAGCCCAGACCGCGTTCGGCGGGAATGATCAGATCATAGGTGACATTCACCCCCAGCGACAAGCCGCAAACCACATGCAACGCGGGCGAGCGCGTTGCGGAGATGTTGCCGCCGATCAGCCCCAGCCGAAGCGTTCGCAAGGGCTCGGTCATCCGTGGTATCCGAAATAGCGGGGGATCATCAGCGAAATATCGGGGAAGACCGTCAGCGCCACCAGCGCCAGCAACAATGCAAAAAGGAACGGCAGCACATTCGTGATGATGTCGCGCAGCGGAATGCCGGTGACGGCGTTGATGACGAACAGCAGCATTCCGTAGGGCGGCGTGATCAGACCGATCATCGCATTCACCACCATCACCACGCCAAAGTGGATCAGGTCAATCCCGAGTACGTTGGCGGTGGGAATGAACAGCGGCAGCACCACAAGGATGATCGTGGTTGCATCCAGCAGGCAGCCCAGGCCGAGGATAAGTATGTTCATTGCCAGCAGGAACATCAGTGGCGAGATGTTCTGATCAGCCATGAATACCGACAACATCTGCGGAATCCGCTCGGTTGCGACGATATAGTTGAAGATAAGTGCGCAGCCGATCACGATGCCGACCGTCGCCGATTGGCGCGCGCTATCGACCACCACGCGGTAGAACGCGCGAAAATTGAGCGTTCGGTAGAGGCCGACCGCCAGCATCAGTGCATAAAGCGCCGCAATGGCTGCGGCCTCGGTCGGGGTGGTGGCGCCGCCGTAAATGCCCGAAAGCAGGATCACTGGCATCATCAGTGCCGGGAAGGCGCGGATGGTAATGCGCGGCGCGTCGCGCCAGGGCGTAGGCGCCTCAACCGGAATATTGCGCCGCCACGAAATGACATAGTTCATCATCATCAAGACCGCGCCCATCAGCAGCCCCGGCAGGATGCCCGCAAGAAACAGATAGCCAATCGACTGGTTCGAGATCAGCGCATACATCACCATCGGAATCGAGGGCGGAATGATTGGCCCGATCGTGGCCGAGGCCGCGGTGACCGCGGCGGCATAGCCGCGCGAGTAATGGCCGGTCTTGATCATCATTTCCGTGATGATCTTTCCGATCCCCGCCGCATCCGCCACCGCCGAGCCGGACATGCCCGAGAAGATCAGCGACGAGAGGATGTTCACATGCCCCATGCCGCCACGGAATCGGCCCACCACTGCAACGCAGAAAGTAAGAAGGCGCTCAGAAACCGTGCCCGCGTTCATGATGTTGGCGGCGATGATAAACAGCGGCACTGCCAGCAGGGTGTAGCCGTCATAAATGGACTGGATCAGCTGCTCCGCCGCGAGCGCCAGGTCGGCTCCGGCGACAGCGAGATAAAGCGTTGCTGCAACCAGAAGCGAATAGCCGATCGGCGTGCCAATGGCGGCCAGCGCGAAAACCGCTGCGAGGCAGATCAGAAAGGCGAGGCTCATTTCGGCTCCTCGGGGTGCAGAAGCAGGCGTGACGGCGGCGCGCCGGGGTCACGCAATATGGCAATCAGGCCAAATACATAGCGTGCGATCAGCCCAACACTGAAGACGATGTAGATGATGAACACCCACTTCATGCGCACCTGCAAGACGGCGCTGCGCTTGCGGTAGTAAAAGTCGACATAATCCCACGCGGCCGGAAGCGCCCCGGCAACTGCAACGATGATGGAAACCGCCGCAACCCCGGCAAAGATGCGCTGCCAACGTGTCGGCGCCATCTGGTAGAGCAGATCAAATTTCACCTGGTCTTCATCGCGCAGGCAGAAGGCCGCACCCCAGAGCACCAGCCAGAGCCAGAGCGTCGCCTGCACCTCCTGGGTCCAGCCGACCGGCAGGTTGAATAGATAGCGGGCGGCAATCTGCACGATGAACACGACAAACAGGGTGGCGAGCATTGCTGCCGCCACCCCATCAGCTGTGTTCCGCAGCAGGCTTCTGAGGCGCTGCATGCGGCCGGTCCTCAGTTCGCTGCGTTGATCGCTTCAACGATCCCTTCCGGCCACGAGGCCGCGTAGGGCGAAGCAAGATAGGCCGCCTGAACCTGGGTGCGGAAGGCCGCAACATCGGGTTCATAAACCTTCAGGCCCTGATCCTTGAAGAACTGAACCAACTCGTCCTCCAACTTCAGCTGGCGTTGACGACCGGTTTCGGCGGCCTCATCAGCGGCCTTCTGGGTCGCGGCTTGCTGCTCGGGGGTCATCTTGTTCCAGACGTCAAGCGACAGCGCGAGGTAGTTGAGGTCGACCAGATGCGAGGTCAGTACGATCTGCTTGGTGACTTCGTAGAACTTGCTGTCCTTGACGGTCGGCAGCGGGTTGTCTTGCCCGTCGATGGCGCCGGTTTGCAGCGCCGTGTAGATCTCGCCGAATGCAACCGGCACCGGGTTCGCGCCCAGCGCCTTGCCGAGGAACTGCCAGGCGTCGGTGCCGGGCATGCGCAGCTTCACACCCGCCATATCGGCCGGGGTTGTCACGGTGCCTTCAGTGCGCAGGTTCAACTGGCGGCGGCCCAGATACATCACCGTCAACAGCTTCACGCCGAGCTCATCCTCGACCTTCTTCTTGAACGGGTCCATCAGCGCGTTGTTGAACACCGCCACCTGGTGCGCGGCGTCACGGTGCAGGTAGCCCGCGGTGAACACCGAGAATTCGGGGTAGAAAGAAGCAAGCTCTTGCGCCGAAATGATTGCCATTTCGAGGTTGCCACGCGAGATCGCCTCAAGCTCGGTCGCCTGCTTGAACAAGGTGCCGTTATAGTGCGGCTCGTAATTGGCGAAGGCGGCAACGCCTGGGCCAAACACTTCGGCAAGTGCCACGGTGCGCTGGTCGGTTTCGGTCGCGACCGTCGACATGCGCAGCTGGATCTTGTCCTGCGCGGCAGCGATACCTGCGGCGAAGATCATCGTGGCCGCAGCCGTGGCGCCAAGCACCGCGCGGCGGGTAATCGTGTAGGTCATGGCAGGTCCTCCCATTGCCGGTCAGAATCCCCCCCTCCGGGGGCAATGCGGCGCAAGGTTCGCAGGTTCCGCGCGACCTGTCTACAAAATATCTGGCAAAACGCCATTTCATCCACGCCGAACCACATGCGAAGATGATTGCGAAATAATCCATTATTGCATTTGCTTGTTTGGGCGTTTCGCGTAGAAAACAGCGGCAAGAGCGCCGATTCAGGGTAGAGTCGGTCGTGCCCGCCCTTGTGGCGAAAGGCGCCCTGACCAATGCTGATGCATCAAGGAGCGATCACGATGACCAACACGATCTATATTTTGAACGGCCCGAACCTCAACCTGCTCGGACAGCGCCAGCCCGAAATCTATGGCCGCGAAACGCTCGCCGATGTCGAAAACGAATGCCGCGCGCTGGCGGCAACGCTGGGGTTGGAGCTGAAGCTGTTTCAGTCGAACCACGAAGGCGTCATCATCGACACCATCCACGAGGCGCGCAAATCGGCTTGCGGCATCGTCATCAACCCCGGCGCATTCACGCATACATCGGTTGCCATTCTCGATGCGCTCAACACCTTTGAGGGGCCGGTGATCGAGGTGCATATCTCGAACGTGCACAAGCGCGAATCGTTTCGCCACCATTCCTATGTGTCCTTGCGCGCCGAGGGCGTGATCGCCGGGCTTGGCACCGAGGGCTACAAGGCAGGGGTGCGCCGGATCGCGCAACTGGTCGCCAAGAAATGATGCCAGCGCAGATCGCTGTTGCAGGGGCCGGGCTGATCGGCAAGCGCCATGTGCAGGCGATGGCGCAGGCGGCGGGCGCGCGTTTGGCAGCGATTGTCGACCCGATGCCTGCCGCTGCGGATTATGCGGCTGCGCTTGGGGTGCCGTATTTCTCTGGCCTTGATGCGATGATTTCGGCGGGCGTGGCGGGCGGCGTGATCCTCGCCACCCCCAATCAGCTGCATATCGAAGGCGGCATGGCCTGCGTGCGTGCGGGCCTGCCGGTGCTGGTCGAAAAGCCGCTGGCAACCGATGTGGCCGCGGCGCGGGTGCTGGTTGAAGCCGCCGAGGCGGCGGGCGTGCCGCTGGCCACCGGCCACCACCGCCGCCACAACCCGCTGATCGCCGCCGCCAAGGCGATGATCGCGGCGGGCGAGATCGGCGCCCCGGTTTCGGTGCATTCGATGTTCTGGCTGATAAAGCCCGATGACTATTTCGACGTTCCCTGGCGGCGCGAACCGGGCGCGGGGCCGGTGTTTCTGAACCTCATCCACGATGTCGATCTGCTGCGCCATCTGGTCGGCGAAATCATCGCCGTGCAGGCCGCGCAATCGAACGCCGTGCGCGGCAATGCGGTTGAGGAAACCTGCGTCATCGCCTTCGAGTTTGCAAATGGCGCGCTTGGCACCGCCAATGTTTCTGACACCATCCCTGCGCCCTGGTCGTGGGAGCTGACCACCGGCGAAAACCCCGCCTATCCACAGACCTCCGAGGCCTGCTATCTGATCGGCGGCACCCACGGCGCGCTGGAGCTGCCAGCGGGCAAGCTCTGGCACAACACCGGCAAGCGCAGTTGGTGGGAGCCGCTGAGTGCGCGCATCGGCCCGCGCCCATCAGGCGACCCGCTGGTGCTGCAAATCGAACAATTCGCCCGCGTCATCAGCGCCGGCGAGGCGCCGCTGGTTTCCGGGCGCGAGGGGTTGAAAACACTGGCGGTGATCGAAGCCGTCAAGACCGCCGCCCGCGAGGGGCGCCGGGTCTGCTTGCAAGACTGACATCAGGGAGAGATGCCAATGGAATTGCCAAAGAACCACTTCAAGGCGGGGCTGGCCGCAGGGCGCCAGCAGATTGGCATCTGGGTGACGATCCCCGGCTCGGGCCACGCCGAATCGATCGCCGGTTGCGGCTTTGACTGGATGCTGATCGACACCGAACATTCGGTGATGGATCTGGCCACCGTGCAGGCAATGCTGCAAGCCGCCGCGCCCTATGCTACGCAGGCGCTGGTGCGGCCCGGCTCGCTCGACCTCGTGGAAATCAAGCGGCTCTTGGACATCGGCGCGCAAACCATTCTGGTGCCCTACGTGCAAAGCGCCGAAGAGGCGGCGCGCGCGGTGCAGGCGGTGCGCTACCCGCCGCACGGGGTGCGCGGCGTGGCGGGCATTACGCGGGCCAGCCGTTATGGCGCGATTCCCGATTACAACGCCCGCGCCAACGCCGAGGTCTGCCTGCTGGTGCAGGTCGAGACCGCCGCCACCTTGCCGCATATCGAGGCGATTTGCGCGGTCGAGGGTGTTGATGGCGTTTTCATCGGCCCCGCCGATCTTGCCGCCTCGATGGGCCACCCCGGCAACCCCGGCCACGCGGAAGTGAAGGCCGCCGTGCTCGATGCGGTGCGGCGCATTCGCAAGGCGGGCAAGCCAGCGGGCATCCTGACGCTCGACCCGGCGTTTCTCAAGGAAGCGATGGCAGCGGGCACGCTGTTCACCGCTGTTGATGTCGATCAGGCGATCTTGCTGCGCGGCGCGCGCGATCTGGCCAAGAAGTGGAAGGCCTAGGCGCATCACGCCCTGATCTTGCGCCATCGGCGCCCTTGCGGGGGCGCTGATGCTTGCGGTCTTTGCCCTGACGCTGCCGATTTACCTGTTGATTGCGCTTGGCTTTTTCGTGGCCAAGGTGGGGTATGTCGCGGTGGCCGACATGCGCGCGATCGGCCGCGTGGTGCTGCGCGTCGCGATGCCCGCGCTGATCTTTCTGGCGCTGGCCCGGGCACCCTTGGCCGACACCCTGCGTTGGGATTTCATGGCGGGCTACGCGGTGGGATCGCTTGTCATTTTCACCGCGGGCTTTGCGCTGGCGCGCGGGCCGCTGCGCCGTCCGATGCCGCAGGCGGCACTTGAGGCGCTGGGCATGGCGTGCTCGAATTCGGCCTATCTGGGCATGCCGGTGGCGGCGATTCTGGTGGGCGATGTGGCCTTGCAGGCCTTCGCGATGGCGATGTTGGTCGAAAACATCGTGATTCTGCCGCTTGCGGTCGTTTTAGCCGAGGCTTCTGGCGGCGGCGGGCGCATGGCCGCATTCAAACGTACACTGGGCGGCATGGTGCGCAACCCGCTCTTGATTGCGGTGTTGGTAGGGGTTGCGGCGTCGCTGACCGGGCTGGTGCTTCCGGCGGCGGTGATGCAGGTGATGGGCATGCTTGCGCCCGTTGCGGCACCGGTGGCGTTGTTGGTCATCGGCTCGGCGGTGGCCGACCTGCCACCCTCGGGTGTTGGCGGGGCGGCGGTGGCGCGGGTTGTTTTCGGCAAGCTGGTGCTGCACCCGTTGGCGGTGCTGGCAGGGTTCTACCTTTTCGGCCCGCCCGCGCCCGCGCTGCTGACCTCGGGCGTGCTGATCGCCTCGGTGCCGATGCTCTCTACCTATGCGCTTTTTGGCCTGCGTTGGGGCAATGAAGCACTGGCCGCCACGAGCCTGATTGTGGCAACCGTCGTTTCGTTTTTCACCGTGTCGGGGCTGCTCGCGCTACTGGGTTAGGCTGAATAGAGTGCGCCGCTTTCCTGCA
>PHEO01000318.1 GCA_002841195.1 Alphaproteobacteria bacterium HGW-Alphaproteobacteria-11 | reverse complement strand
CGGGCAGATAGAAGCCCGCCAGCGCCTCGACGATGCCGATGATCAGTCCGCCGACGATGGCGCCGGGGATCGAGCCGAAGCCGCCGAGGATCGCCGCCGGAAAGGCCTTGAAGACGACGCCGAAGCCCATCTGCGTGTGGATGAAGGTGACCGGCGCCAGCAGCAGGCCGGCGAAAGCCGCGACACCGGCCGAAAGACCCCAGATCAGCGTGTAGACGCGCTTGACCGGGATGCCCATGTAATAGGCCGCGAGCTGGTTTTCCGACGAGGCTTCCATCGCGACGCCGAGCCGCGTGTAGCGGAAGAAGACGAAGAGGAAGGCGACCAGCACCACCGTGCTGACGATGATGGCCGCATAATCCTGGCTGACCACCAGCGCGCCGAGGCGCAGGTCCGCGCCCGAGAAAGGCGTCGCCAGCGCATAGGTGTCGGTGCCCCAGCCGGGGATCATGCTGACGACGGCGCGCACCACGAAGCCGAAGCCCAGCGTCACCATGACGATGGCAAAGACCGGCTGGCCGACCACGGGGCGGATGATCGCGCGGTCGGTCGCCATGCCGAACAGCACGCCGCCCGCCACCGCCATGGCCGCGCCGATCCAGAACCCGAAGCCGTACATGGTGATGAAGGTGAAGGCGAGAAAGGCGCCCACCATCATCAGCTCGCCTTGCGCGAAATTGATGGTTTCGGTCGCCTTGTAAATCAGCACGATGCCAAGCGCGACGAGGGCATAGACGCAGCCGTTTGCCGTGCCGCTCACGACCTGCTGCAGGTAGAGCGTCAGCCCGGCTCCATCCATGATGCCGAAAAGCCAGAGAAACGGCGGCGATAGGAACGCAATGACGGCGCTGGCCGCAAGCAGCCACCATATCCGTCCCAGAACTTTATCCATCCCCCTCCGCCCGCATCCCTGTCTTTGACGCCTGCCGCTCGCTCGCAGCCTCCCCCTCCCAAGGGAACGGCAAGCTTAGAGAAACTTGGGCGCGCGGATCAATTCCAATCGGCCCGTTCCCTGAAAAAAGAACCAGCTACACCTGACTGAATGTCAGCCCTATTCCTCTATCGGGTAGTGCCGCTGCGTCAGTCGGGCCCGGTTCATTTCTGCAGAGCCGTCCGACCGCTCCCGGCCTTGTATTCGTCCGCCGGGCCGCTATGACTCTTGCAACCGAAGCAGGCGGAAAACAACCGGGAGGCGGGCTCATGGAAGAGCGCATCAAAACGACGATAACCGAAGGGGTTGCCGATGTGCGCCTCAGCCGCGCCGACAAGATGAACGCGCTCGACGATGCGATGTTCATGGCCCTGCTCGACACCGGCGAAAAGCTGAAAGCCGACAAGTCGGTACGCGCCGTTGTCATTTCCGGCGAAGGCCGCGCTTTTTGCGCCGGGCTCGACATGGGTAATTTCGGCCGCATGGCGAGCGGCGAGCGCGAAGCCAACAAATCGGAGGTCACAGGCCGCCTCGAACAGCGCACCCACGGCATCGCCAACCGCGCGCAATATGCCGCGCTCGTCTGGCGCGACATTCCGGTGCCGGTCATCGCGGCGGTTCACGGCGTCGCCTTTGGCGGCGGCTTCCAGGTCGCGCTCGGCGCCGATATGCGCTTCGTGGCGCCCGGCACGCGCTTCTCGGTCATGGAAATCAAATGGGGCCTCGTGCCCGACATGGCCGGCATGTATCTGATGCGCGGCCTCGCGCGCGAGGACGTGATCCGCGACCTCACCTATACCGGACGCATCTTCCAAACCGACGAGGCGCTGGCCTTCGGTTTCGCCACACGCATCAGCGACGACCCCTATGCCGAGGCACTGACGGTGGCGCGCGAGATCGCCGACAAGAGCCCGTCGGCCATTCGCGCCGCCAAGCGCATCCTCAACGATGCGCCGGACAACGATGCCGGCGCGATCCTGCTGGCCGAATCCGTCGAACAGGACAAGCTGATCGGCGGCGCGCACCAGAAAGAAGCCATCATGGCCAACCTCGAAAAGCGCCGCCCGAAATTCGCCGGCTGATCCGGCATCTCCTATTTCCATCGAAAACGAAGGCAACAAACATGAAGACGCGC
>PHEO01000107.1 GCA_002841195.1 Alphaproteobacteria bacterium HGW-Alphaproteobacteria-11 | reverse complement strand
AGATCATCGCCGCCGCGAAGGCGCAGGGCGTCGAGATTTCGGTCGTGACCGAGAAATACGCGCAGATCTATCGTGACGACATGGGCGTGCTCGGCGTGTTGCGGCCCGACCTCGAGCCGAAGGCGACGGAGAGCGTCGCTGAAATGATTTCGATGATGGAGCGCCTGATCGCCAGCGGCAACGCCTATGCGGCGGAGGGGCATGTGCTCTTTCACGTGCCGAGTTTTGCCGGATACGGGAAGCTGTCGGGGCGGGACCGCGACGACATGATCGCGGGCGCGCGCGTCGAAGTGGCGCCGTACAAGAAAGACCCGGCGGATTTCGTGCTGTGGAAGCCGAGTACGCCCGACCAGCCCGGCTGGGACAGCCCCTGGGGGCGCGGGCGGCCCGGCTGGCATATCGAATGCTCGGCGATGATCGAGAAGCATCTCGGCCAGACCATCGACATTCATGGCGGCGGCATCGACCTGCAGTTCCCGCATCACGAGAACGAGCTGGCGCAATCGACATGCACGCATGGGGCGCCGCTGGCGCGCTTCTGGCTGCATAACGGCTTCGTCAACATGGGCGCCGAGAAGATGTCGAAGTCGCTCGGCAATGTGCTGCTGGTGCACGATCTGATCGGGCAGGCGCCCGGCGAGGCGATCCGGCTGGCGCTGTTGAACGCGCATTACCGGCAGCCGCTCGACTGGACGGAAGAGGGGCTGGCGCAGGCGAAGCGCATGCTCGACCGGCTTTACGGCGCGCTCAAGGGGCTTGCCGACGTCAAATCCGAGCCGACCAACGACGCGGCGCCGGACGAGTTCATGGCGGCGCTGACAGACGACCTCAACACGCCGAAGGCGCTGGCGGTGCTGTTCGATCTCGCCAAGCAGGCCAACACGGCGACCGATCCCGGCACGCGGGCGCAGCTCAAGGCGGCGCTGATCGGCGCGGGGCGGCTGATCGGCTTGCTCGAAATGACGCCCGAAGCCTGGTTTGCAGGGGCGGGGGCGGCTTCCCATATCGATGGGGACGAGGTCGAGCGGCTGATCGCGGCGCGCAATGCGGCGCGCAAGGCCAAGGATTTCGCCGAGGCCGACCGGATTCGCGGCGCGCTTGCAGATATGGGCGTTGCCATCGAAGATGGGCCGCAAGGCACAAGCTGGAGAGTGGCGAGCTAGATGCTCAACGAGATCTACAACAAGCGCATTCTCGAACTCGCTTCGGATATTCCGTTCAGCGAGCGGCTCGACGCGGCCGATGCGTCGGCGACGGCGGTGTCGAAGCTTTGCGGCTCCAAGGTGACGGTCGATGTCCGGCTCGAGGGCGACAAGGTCGTGGCCTATGGCGCCGACGTAAAAGCCTGCGCGCTGGGGCAGGCTTCGTCGTCGATCGTGGCGCGGCATGTGATCGGCGCGAGTGCGGCCGAGCTGCATGAAGTCGGCGCCGCGATGCGGGCGATGCTCAAGGAAGGCGCCGCGCCGCCGCGCGAGATTTTCGGCGGCAAGTGGAAAGACCTCGAAGTGCTGGAGCCGGTGCGCGACTACAAGGCGCGCCATGCCTCGACGCTTTTGGTGTTCGACGCGGTGGAGGAGGCGGTCGAGACCGCGCTTGCCGCGACGCAGGGGGCCGCCAAACGGGGGAGTGGGACTGCCGCGCAGACCGGCACCGCCACTAGCACCGGCCCGGCCGCCTGAGGCGCCGGGCCCCGCCGCTCCCGCGTCTCCCGTCCGGGCGGCTTTTTTCCAGACGAATCAATCGGTCGCAGGCAACCTTGCCGCTTCCCGGCGCTTGGTTGTGCCTCTTGCGATTAGAAGCTAACAAGTGCGTGTAACTTTGGTTTGTCGCGTTTTCGAACCGCAAAAGTGGAGTCCACTTTTGCTGAAAACGCTTCCCGACGTGGTTTCCCATGCGGCGCGACCTCCTTTCGCTCCCGATGCGCGGCCTGATCCGGTTCTATCAGTGGTTCATTTCGCCGCTGCTGGGGCCCTCCTGCCGCCATCTGCCGACCTGCTCGGACTACACGATGCAGGCGATGGAGCGGCATGGCGGGTGGCGCGGTTTCTGGCTGGGGCTGGCGCGCATCGCGCGGTGCCATCCTTACGGGAGCCACGGGTTCGACCCGGTGCCGGAGCGGCTGGACGACCAGCCCTTGTGGGCGCCTTGGCGATATGGGCGTTGGCGGATGCCGCCGGCGCAATCGGAATGCACGCACGGAACGCATTGAGAGAAAGACAATGATCAAGCTGAAACTTCCCGACGGTTCCGTTCGTGAACATGAGAAACCGCTCGACGGGCTGGCCTTCGCCGAAAGCATCGCGAAGTCGCTGGCCAAGAAGGCGATTGCCGTCAAGCTCGACGGCAAGATGATGGACCTTGCGACGGTGATCGACCGCGACGCGGCCATCGAAGTGGTGACGGCGGCAACGCAGAATGGCGTCGAATTGTTGCGCCACGATGCGGCGCATGTGATGGCCGAGGCCGTGCAGGAGCTTTTCCCGGGCACGCAGGTGACGATCGGGCCGGTGATCGAGAACGGCTTCTATTACGACTTCGCGCGGGCCGAACCCTTCAAGGCCGAAGACCTCGAAAAGATCGAGCAGCGGATGCGCGAGATCGTCGATCGCGACGAGAAGATCACGCGCGAAGTGTGGACGCGCGACGACGCTGTGGCGCATTTCAAGAAGATCGGCGAGCACTACAAGGCCGAAATCATCGAGAGTATTCCGGCGGGTGAGGATGTGTCGATCTACCGGCAGGGCAACTGGCTCGATCTCTGCCGCGGCCCGCATCTGCCGTCGACGGGCAAGCTCGGCAAGGCATTCAAGCTGACGAAGCTTGCCGGCGCCTATTGGCGCGGCGACAGCCGCAACGAGATGCTCCAGCGCATCTACGGCACGGCTTGGGCCAACGACAACGACCTCAAGGCCTATCTCACGATGGTGGAAGAGGCCGAGAAACGCGACCACCGCAAGATCGGGCAGGAGATGGACCTCTATCACTTCCAGCCGGAAGCGCAGGGGTCGGTGTTCTGGCACGCCAAGGGCTTCGTCATCTACAACCAGCTTGAGGCCTATATTCGGCGGCGGTTGAATGCGTCTGGCTACAAGGAAGTGAAGACGCCGCAATTGATGGCGTCGAAGTTCTGGGAGCAGTCCGGCCACTGGGGCAAATACCGCGAGAACATGTTCGTGGTGCCCGACGAAATTCCGAATACGGAGGATGACGCGCCGGTGCTGTCGGGCGAGGCCGACCTCATGGCGATCAAGCCGATGAACTGCCCGGCGCATGTGCAGATTTTCAACCAGGGCATCAAGTCCTATCGCGACCTGCCGATGCGCATGGCGGAGTTCGGATGCTGCCACCGCAACGAGCCGCATGGCGCGTTGCACGGGCTGATGCGCGTGCGTCAGATGACGCAGGACGATGCGCATATTTTCTGCACCGAAGAGCAGATCCAGTCGGAGACGGAGCATTTCGTCAACCTGCTCTATGCCGTCTACGAAGACATGGGCTTTTCCGATGTCGTCATCAAGCTCGCGACGCGGCCGGAAAATTTCGGCGGCACCATCGAACGCTGGGACGCCGCGGAAAAGGCGCTGGGCGATGCGTTGCGCGCGACGGGGCACGACTTCGTCATTGCGGAGGGGGAGGGCGCCTTCTACGCGCCGAAGCTCGAATTCCACCTAAAGGACGCGATCGGCCGCTCATGGCAGGTCGGCACGCTGCAGCTCGACTATGTGCTGCCGGAACGTCTCGACGCGACCTATGTCGCCGAGGACGGTTCGCGCAAATATGCGGTGATGCTGCACCGGGCGATCCTCGGTACGCTGGAGCGGTTCATCGGCATCATGATCGAGAGCTGCGCGGGCAAGATGCCGATGTGGCTCGCGCCGGTGCAAGCGGTGGTGGCGACGATCACATCGGATGCGGACGATTACGCCGAAAAGGTCGCAGCGGATTTGCGCGCGGCGGGGCTTCGCGTCGAGCTCGATGTTCGCAACGAGAAGATCAACTACAAGGTGCGCGAGCACTCGGTCGGCAAGGTGCCGGTCATCCTCGTCGCGGGCAAGCGCGAGGCGGAAGAGAACACGCTCTCCGTTCGCCGTCTCGGCTCGCAGGATCAGAAGACGATGGCGCTTGCCGATGTGGTGAAGACGCTTCGCGAGGAGGCGACGCCGCCGGATTTGCGCTGAGGTCAGGGCAGGTTCAACTGCCAGGAGACGCCGAAGCGGTCGCTGAGCCAGGTGAATCTTTGGCTGAAGCCGTAATTGTCGAGCGGCATCATCACCGTGCCGCCTTCGCCGAGGATGGCGGCAAGCCGTTCGAGTTCTTCGCCGGTCGCGAGATCGACGAAGAAGGAGAAGGACGGCGTGAAGGTGAAGGCGTGCTTTGCCGGGCTGTCGATGCACATGACCGTCTGGCCGGCGAGGGTGAAACTTGCGAGCTGCACCGTGCCTTCGGGGCCGGGTTCGCCCGGTCCGTAGCGATTGATACGGTCGATGCGGCTGCCGGGGAAGAGCGAGACGTAAAGGTTCATCGCTTCCTCGGCGGCGCCTTCGAACATCAGGAAGGGGCGGATCGTCGCGGCGGTCATTTGTCCGCCTTTCCGGTGTAGCGCTGCCGGTACTCTTCCTCAACGCCGTCGAAGGCCTCCCAGAAAGGTGTCTTCGGATTTCCTTCGAGTTGCTCGGCGAGCATCGCCAGATGGGTGTGCCAGCCGCCGGAGACGTTGATCGCGCCGTCGATGCCGGAGAGGCGGCGATGGGTCAGGACGAGACGAACCTTGTCGCCCTCCGGCGTCAGCTCGATCTCGACGACCGAGCCGTTCGGGTCCATGTCGTCGCCCCAGGTGAAGCCAAGGCGGTGCGGCGGCTCATAGATCGTCACGATATGTTTGCTGTCGAAAGTGCCGCCATACTGCTTGAAGCGTTCGGGCGGTGACGAGGGATGGGACCCCAGATTGTTGTTGTCGAAGACGATGTTCATCGTGCCGCCGACCCGCGGCTCCATCGGGCCGCCCGCGAACCAGAGCCCACGAAGCTCGGCGTCGGTCAGATATTTCCAGACGCGTTCGATCGGGCCCGGCAGGAGGCGTTCGAAGCGGACGGTCCGGTTGTCGATCAGGATGCCGTGGGCTTTTGCGTCTTTCATCGTTCCTTGTCCTTTTCGGCGGCCGCGTTCAATGCGTGTTCCAGCGCGTCGAGCTTCGGGCCCCAGAAGCGGCGGATGTTGGCGAGCCAGTTTTCAATTCCTTCAAAGCCATCCGGATCGAGCGAGTAGATGCGGCGTTGCGCGTCGATGCGCATGCGCACCAGCCGCGCCGATTTCAGCGCCTTCAGATGCTGCGAGACGGCGGGCGCACTCATCTCGAAGCGGCGGGCGATCTCGCCGGCCGGCATTTCGCCGGCGCCGAGCATTTCGACGATCTGGCGGCGTGTGGGGTCGGCGAGGGCGGTGAAGCTTTCCATGTGGCTTAATTTGCAAAATCACTTAATTAAGTCAAGACAAAAATAATGAAAATAATTGGAGAACGAAAAACGGCGGGCTGCTCCTGACAAAAGAGGGTGCCTTATGGTTAAACTCTCGTCGGGGTGCTGATTTGGATGCCGGTGGAGCCTCCAGAATGAATTTTCGGAAATGGATGCCGGGCGTGCTGGTCGCGGCCGGGCTGGCCTTCGGCGGAAGCGGGGCAGGCGCGGAGACCCATGCCTCGGTCGACACCGCAGTAATGGCGCCTGTCACCAGCGGCGCGGAGCAGGCCGACCCCACATTGATGCGGACGCCGGAAGGGTTTCGTTGGCGCGTCACGCGGCTCGCCTGGACCGAACGCGACGAGCGCGCCTTCGGCGAGTTCGTGGCGGCGATCGGCAACAGCAATTGCCGCACCTATGACGAATGCCTGAAAGGCCCGTGGAACATCTATCGGGCGAGCGACCCGAAGGGCATGTACTTCTATGCCGATTGCGCGGACCTGCCTTATGCGCTGCGCGCCTATTTTGCGTGGAAGAACGGGTTGCCGTTTTCCTATGTCAGCGGCGTTGCGCCGGTTGGGAAATCGCGGGATTTCCGATATTCGCGCTATGGCAATTACGCGGTGCGGCGCACCGACGTCGTGCCGCGGGCGGACGGCGCGTTTCCGAATGCGCGCACGGTCCTCAATACTGTCAACAACATTGTCTCGAGTGCGATGTTCCGCTTCGCGCCGGAACCCGCGCGGGGCGAGCTTTTCGATTTCTATCCGGTGAAGTTGCAAAAGGGCAGCATCCGGCCGGGCACTGTCATCTACGATCCGAACGGGCATGTGGCTGTCGTCTACAGCGTCGATGACGAGGGGCGCATCCGCTTCATCGACACGCATCCCGACAATTCGCTGACGCGCGGCAGCTATGGCAAGCGCTTTGTGCGCGCGTCGCCGCCGATGGGGGCGGGCTTCAAGAACTGGCGGCCGATGAAGCTTGCCGGCGCGCAACAGGGCACCGACGGCACGTGGTATGGCGGGCGCGTCGTGCTGGCCGGCGACGACGCGCTTGACGACTGGTCGGACGAACAATTCTACGGCACCGAAAGCCCGCGGCCGAAGGGCTGGTCGGCGGCCGCTTTCGTCTATCAGGGCGAGCGACTCGACTATTACGACTATGTGCGGCAGGCCGTTGCCGGGCGCGACGTGACCTACGATCCCATTGTCGAAACGCGGGCGATGGTGCGCGAGCTTTGCGACGATCTCTATTACCGCGCGATCTCGGTCGATATCGCGGTCAAGGCCGGGCTTCACCGGCGGCCGCAGCCCCCGCGCCTGCCCGACAATATCTACGGGACGCATGGCGACTGGGAAACCTATTCGACGCCGTCGCGCGATGCGCGGCTGAAAGCTTCCTTCGCCGAATTGCGCGATCAGGTGGTGCGTTTTGTCGCGATGGCGGAAGCCGGCGATGCAAAACTCGATTATGCGGGTGGATATCTCGCCGGCGACCTGAAGCAGGCCTATCGGGAAGAAGCCGGCGCCTGCAAGGTTGCCTATGTTGCCAGCGACGGTTCGGAGCGGGTGTTGAGCTTCGATGAGGCGCGGGCGCGCGTGTTCGATTTTTCGTTCGATCCGCATCATTGCCCCGAATTGCGCTGGGGCGCGCGCTCGGAGGCCGAACTCGCGACGTGTCCGGATGGAGAGACAAAACTCGCCTGGTACGACGCACAGCAGAGGCTGCGCAACCAGACCGACCGCACCTACGATGCGCGCATGGGGTTCTCGCTCTCCGATCTCAAGGCGCGCGCGCCCGGGAGCGGGCAGGATGCGCCGCCCGAAACCGACGCGATTGCGGCGCTTGGAGCTTTGGTAGCGCCGGTGGGCGGCGACCTAGAAGCGGCGCCAGACGGCGAAGCGGAGCGTGCGTTCGACGATGGTGTCGCGGCCGAAGACTGAATGTTCCATGCCGGCTTCGAGGGCCCAGCCGGGTGCGACATCATGGACCAGCGACAGCGCAAGCTTGCCTGACTGGTAGGAATCTCCCGCGGCGGTGGAAGATAGTGCGGCGGTGTTGAGGCTCTTTGCCAGGAGCATGATGCCGGGCCAGGGCTTTGCGCCGAAGGCGATGTCGGCGCGGACTTCGTCGGGCCGTCCGCTGTCGCGGTAGCGCCAGGCGATTTCCTGCACCGAGAATGCGTCGATGCCGAACAGCTTTTCATTGCGCGCGACGACAAGCACCATTTCGGCATCGATGTCGCCTTTGGCCGTTGCGGCCGGATCGTTTGCGGCGCCCATGAGATGCAGCGTTGCAATCGGCTGCACCGAGAAATGCGTGCCGACCCATGTGCCGAGCGCAATACGCGCGCCGGCCTTGATGCGCGTCAATCCTCTGTCGCGGAAGTTCATGCCGAAGAAGTCAGTCTTGTCGGTCATCCATGCCGTTTCGCCGGTCAGTGTCAGGCGCGAGGTCAATCCGTATTCGGCATAGGGTGTGACTTCGATTTTCGTGTAGCGCGGCTTCCACTGCTTTTTGCCGCTGCCGTCATATCGTTCGCCGGCCCTCATGTGGGTCACGGGCACGATCAGCTCGCCGGTCCCGGGCGCAAGCGGCCAGCCGCCGCCTTGCGCGTTTCCCGCGGCAAGCGAGAAAGCGACGACGAGCGCCACAACGCTCAGGTTTCGATGTACTGGCGGTTGCCCCAGCCGCAATTTTCCTCCCCACCCCGGAACGATGGTGGCCGATGGCCTTGCCCCTGTAAAGCGATGGACCTAAGTAGGAAGCGGGCGCCGCCGTTTCCGATGCCCGTACATGCAAAAGGATGCCGCCTTGGCCCGCTCGCCCGAAACCATCGAATTGCTGCTGACGCGCCGCTCGTCCAAGGCGCTGACCATGGTCGAGCCGGGGCCCGACGCGACGGAGCTGCAAACCATCCTGCGCATCGGTGCGCGGGTGCCCGATCACGGGAAGCTTGCGCCTTGGCGGTTTGTCGTTTTCCAGGGCGCGGCGCGGCGCGATTTCGGCGCGATCCTGAGCGAGGTCTACGCGCGGGTGCAGCCCAATGCGGGCGACGACCAGATCGAGTTCGAGGCGGGCCGCTTCATGCGCGCACCGACCGTTGTGGCCGTGATCTCGCGGGTGACGCCGGGGATCAAGATACCCGAATGGGAGCAGTTGTTGTCGGCGGGCGCCGTCTGCCAGAACATGCTGGTCGCGGCAACGGCGCTTGGATATGGCGCGCAGTGGCTGACCGAATGGTATGCGTTCGACCCGGAGATCGGGCAGGCGCTGGGGCTGAAAGACAGTGAGCGCGTGGCCGGGTTCATCTATCTCGGCAGCGAGAGCGTGGCGAAGGACGAACGTCCGCGGCCGAAGCTTTCCGAGATCGTCTCGGTGTGGCCGGGGAAAGCGGAATGAGCGCGGCAGGTGGCTTGCGCGGCGTGTTGTTCGACAAGGACGGGACACTTTTCGAATATCACGGCACATGGGCGCCAATCCTCGTGGAGGCCGCAGAGGCGGCCGCGCGCGGGCAGCCGGCGCTTGTACCGGAAATGCTCGAAGCGATCGGCTACGACACAACTTCGAACCGGATCAGGCCCGGCAGCATTGCGGGCGGCGGCGACACGTTCGGTCTTGCCGACGCATGGCTGGCGATTGCAGGCGGGTGGGAGCGGGCGGCGCTGATCGCGGAGATGGATGCGTTGTTCACGCGGCTGGCGCCGGAGCGTTCGTTGCCGGTGACCGACCTGCCGGCATTTTTCGGCGGATTGCGCGGACGCGGGCTGACGCTCGGCATTGCGACCAACGACGTCGAAGCATCGGCGCGCGCGACGCTTGAACGGTTCGGCATCGGAACGCTGGTCGATTTTTCAGCCGGTTACGACAGCGGGCATGGGGCAAAACCGGGGCCCGGCATGGCGCTTGCCTTTTGCGCCGCGACGGGGCTGGCGCCGCATCAGATCGCCGTTGTCGGCGACAACAGGCACGATCTCGAAATGGGCCGCAGCGCCGGGGCCGGGCTCAATATCGGCGTGCTGACCGGCACCAGCGCGCATGACGATCTGGCGCCCTTCGCCGATCATGTGATCGAAAGCATCGTCGCGCTGCCGGCACTTCTCGACGGCCTCAAGCACTAGGCATCCCAGATCGACTTGAAGTCGCGTTGTTCGCCGAGCAGGCGTTGGGCCGGCGTTTTCTTGTCGATGTGGCCGATCAGGTTTTGGTAGGTGCCGAATCCGCAAAGGTCGCGCAGGCGCGGCTCGAAGGATTTCACGATGTCGAGCGGGATGCCGAGCTGCTGGTTCTCCTGCTGGCGGATGTAGCCAGCGCAATAATTCATCGCAATGCCGACGCGGCGCATGTTGGATTTATTGGCGCCGCCGCCGTGCCAGAGACTGCCATGCCAGATCAACACCGAGCCCTTCGGCATTTCGGCGGGGATGCTGTCGTAGTGCTGGCCGTAAGTCGGCGAGCGGTCCCATTTATGCGTGTCGGGAATGATCCGCGTCGCGCCGTTTTCCTCGGTGAAGTCTGTCAGCGCCCACATCGAGTTGCAGACGAATGGTGCGTGCGGTTTCGCCACCGGCATCACCTGGTCGTCGGCATGGATCGGCTGGCCGGTTTCGCCGGGGTCGATGGAAATGGAGGAGAGCGAGGAGACGAGGCAGCCCTCGTCGAGCACGCCTTCGATGACGGGCAGGACGTTTTCGTGGACCGGAACGCGCTGGAAGACTCGAGCAAGCGCCAGAAGGTTGTAGATGCGGACTGTCTTGTGGCCCTCGAAGGTGTTTTTCGCCGGTACGACGTTCATGTCGCGTTCGAGGCGGAGCAGCGTGTCGTTCAACTCGTCGATCAGGGCGGGCTCGATCGCGTTTTCGACGATCGTATAGCCCTGGGCCTCGACCGCCGCGACATGGCGGGTCTTTTCATC
>PHEO01000106.1 GCA_002841195.1 Alphaproteobacteria bacterium HGW-Alphaproteobacteria-11 | reverse complement strand
CGCTCCCCACAGCGAGGCCCTCGCGATCCCATAAATCGCCGCGTTTCGTAGACGCTGGGACCACGTCCACGACTCACCCAACCGAACGTCACCCACGTCGCCCCATCCCTTAGCGATCATCCTCAATCGGCGCGTCCGGATGGAGCGATGGACCCTGCGTGCACTCCTTGCAAGCCGCCCGCACGCGCTCTCGCGCTGCACGATACCTCGCACCGACCTCCTCGCAACGTCGCTGCTCGTGCGTGCCCGACGTCATCGCGCATATCCCGGCAGCAGCCCGCTGCATCGAGCGCAACGCACGGCATGCGTCGATACAGCTGGCGCCAGTCGCGAGCAACGCGGCTTCGGCGACGACGAAGTCGTCGATCATCGCGCGCTCACGCTCTCCGGCCGGCGCGCTCTCGCCCAACGACGAGACGTCCGGCGGCGGCGGCGCTGCGTAGCGCGAAGTGCCAGGGAACGGCGGGGGATAGGCGCCGGGAGCCGCCGTCGTAGCCGGCGTCGCGCGCGAGGCGGGGGCCGGCGCCATATTCTGGAACCGGCTCTACGACCCCGCCATCATCGTCCGCGACAAGGCCTTGAAGGCCTCGCTCGCCGCCGCTGCCTTCGAGGTCGCGAGCTTCGCCGCCTCGCTGCTCGCCGAGCCGTGGGAAGTCCGCACCGGCGGCGGCACGCCTTTCAAGGTCTTCACCCCCTTCTGGCGCGCGCTCGCCTCCCGCGCGCCCATGCCCGCACCGCTGCCGGCGCCGAAGCGGCTGAAAACCCTCGTCGGCATCGCATCCGAAAATCTCGGCGCCTGGAACCTGCGGCCCGCGAAACCCGACTGGGCAGGTGGCCTGCGCGCCGCATGGACCCCCGGCGAAAGACCGGCGGCGAAAAGACTGGCCGCGTTTCTCGACGGCGCGGTTCGCGCCTACGGCGAGGCGCGCAACATCCCCGCCATTGACGCCACCTCGCGCCTTTCGCCGTATCTCCATTGGGGCGAAATCTCGCCCCGCCAGATCTGGTCATCCGCCGAAGCCGCCGCCATTGCGCATCCAGAAGCAGCGTCGAGCGTCTCCGCTTTCCTGCGTGAGCTCGGCTGGCGCGACTTCGCCCATCATCTGCTTTTCCATTGGCCGGAGATCGCCACCGAAAACTGGAAAAGCGAATTCGACGCCTTCCCCTGGGCAGACAACGATGCCGCCTTCCGCCACTGGACGCGCGGCGAAACCGGCTACCCGATCGTCGATGCCGGCATGCGCGAGCTCTGGACGACCGGCTTCATGCACAATCGCGTCCGCATGATCGCCGCCTCCTTCCTCGTCAAGCATCTGCTGATCGACTGGCGGCGCGGCGCGGCGTGGTTCGAGGACACGCTGGTCGATGCCGACCTCGCGGTCAATCGCACGAGCTGGCAATGGGTGGCGGGCTCGGGCGCCGATGCCGCGCCCTATTTCCGCATCTTCAATCCGGTGTTGCAGGGCGAGAAGTTCGATCCCGAAGGCGCTTATGTCCGCGCGCATTTGCCGGAACTTGCGGCGCTCGACGCGCACTACATCCACAAGCCTTGGGCTGCGCCGCCCGAAGCATTGGCGAAGGCAGGCGTTGTGCTCGGCGGCAACTATCCGCAGCCGATGATCGATCACGCAAAGGCCCGCGCCCGCGCGCTCGCCGCCTACGCGGAGATCAGGCAGTCCGGTTGATCGCCTGTCCTGATTTTTCCTTCGGCACGGTCAGCCGCGTCAGCGCCAGCGACAGCCGGTAGGGCAGCATCTGCAATAGCCGCAGCAGCAGCGAGAAGCGCCGCGGAAATGTAATCTCGAAGCGGCTGGAATGCAGCCCGCGATAAAAAGCCTCCGCCGCGTCCGCCGTTTCCATCAGGAACGGCATCGGAAATTCGTTCTTGTCGGTCAGTGGCGTCTTGACGAAACCCGGATTGACGATCTGCACGGCGATGCCGTGCCGCGCGAGGTCGGGCCGCAAGGCTTCCGCCATGTTGATCAGCGCCGCCTTGCTGGCGCCATAGACCGCCGATGTCGGCAGCCCGAAATAGCCGGCAAGCGACGCCACCATCGCGATCCGCCCCGTCCCGCGCCGCATCATGCCGGGCAGCACCGCTTCGAGTGAATTGACTGTGCCCATGAAGTTGAGCTCGAAGAGCGGCCGCGCCTTCGCCGATGTCAGCTCGGCGCCCATCAGCGCTTGATAAGTGCCGGCGCAGAAGACCGCAATGCCGATCGGCCCCAGCGTTTCCTCGATCCGCGTCACCGCCGCTTTCAGGCTTGCCGCGTCGGTCGTGTCGGCGGCGACCGGCACGACAAGACCGTCCGCCTCGCGTGCCAGCGCTTCGAGTTCGCCGGCCCGCCGCGCCGTCGCCGCCACGCGATAGCCCGCCTTCGCCATCCTCAGCGCCAGCGCCCGGCCGATGCCGGAGCTTGCGCCGGTGATCCACACCACATCCTTGATTTCATTTGTCATCGCGCGGCGACCCTCTGCACCAGCGCCCGGTCGAGCCGCTCGACCGTGTAGTCGACCTCCTCGCCCCGCGCCATGAAGGCGACGTTCAGCCATTCGTTCTCAAGCGAATAGAGCAGGCGAAGTTTCAGGTCGCCCGTCATCGCATATTCCTGCGCCGTCACCGCCGCGCCACCAAGCGCAACCTCGCGCGTCGCCACCGGCGTCACCGCCACATCGACGATCCGGCCGCGTTGCGTGTCGAGAAGTTGCGTCTGCGTCACTGTCTCGGGGTTCCAGTAGCTGGTCGGGATGATGCCGGCCGGCGCGGTGAAGCTGCCATGCGCCGAACTTGTGACGGCGAGCCCGTCGTCGCCTGCCCGCGCGCTCACCGTGTATTTGCGCCCGTCATCGTTTGTTTCCGTGTCGAGCGAAACGAGCTTTCCGTCCCGCCACACTTCGCGATTGCGGTGTTCGTAGCGGAACAGCGTCAGCGGGCCGAAGGTCACGGCGAGCTTGATCTCGATGTCGACGATCAGCGCATCGTCCACCTGCGTAAAGGAAAGGCTGTGCGTGCCGATGGGCGATCCCCCGCGCTCGACGCGGAACGCAAGCGCGGGGTTCTGTGCCGGATCGGGGGCAGATGCCGGCAACGCCGCGCCCGCGCCGAGCCCGGGGGCAAGCAACAACAATGTGAGAGCCGCAATTTTCAGGACAGGCGATGTCACAACCGAGGGGCCTTTCGAGGGTGTCACGCCGGTTCCGTTCCGGCTCTCACCCCTTTGCTACGGCCCTCGGTCCTGCCCGGATCACCCCCGGATCACCCTTGAGATCACGCTTTGCGCATCGCCGCGAAATGCGCCTGCATCGCCAGGCTCGCGGCCACCGTCGCATTGAGCGATTCGACCGCCCCCGTGGTCGGAATCGACAGCCGCCGCGCCTTCAGCCCCGCCGGCAGGCCAAGCCCTTCCTCGCCCAGCACCAGTCTGATGTCGCGCGGCCATTTATAGCCCTCGATGGCCTCGCCCCCGCCATCCAGCGCCGCCAGCGCCCCTTTTGCGTCGTTAAGCGCGTTCCAGCCCGGGCCTTTGAGGAATTGCAGCTCGAATTGCGCATTGGCGGCGGCGCGCAGCGCCTTCGGATGAAACGGATGCGCGGCCGCCTCCATCAGCACCACGCGTTTGGCGCCGAAGGCGGCGGCGCTGCGCAGCACGGCGCCGAGATTGGAGGGGTCTCCAAGCGCACAGATGAGTTCGAGCCCGCGCGGCGGCTTTGAAAAATCGGCGGCCGCCATCGCCGGCACGCGCCCCGCCAGCAGCGGAAAGCCGGTGCCGTTGACGTCCAGCGTCTCGAACAGAGCCCGCGACAGCACGAAGCGTTCGAGCGCCGCCGGCGGATTCAGCGCCGCGATGTCCTTGTCGTGCAGCGCCAGCACGGCGCTGAATTGCGCGGCGTGCCGCTTCAGCGCTTCGGGCACCGTCTTGCGACCGGCCAGCAGAAAAGCGCCATGCTTCTTGATGCCGCGCGTCTCGCTAAGCGCCATCCAGAGCTTGGCGCGCGCATTCTGCGGGCTTTCGATGAGGCGCGAGCCGCCGCCGGTCATATTTGGTCCTTGTGAAGAAGCGCGGGCATCGCCGATCATGGGCGAACGAGGAAAACGCCGATCATAGGCGGATAAAAAGCGGGGGACAAAAAATGTTCGAAGCGGCTTTGATGCGGGGCGACGGGCTCGACGGCCTGCGGATTCTTCTGGTGGCACTGTCGCTTGGCGCCTCTATCGGCTATCTCGCGGTCGAAAGCCGCCCGCCTTCCGCGCTCCGCACCGGCCTCAAGACGGCCGCCATCGGGCTTTGGGTGCCGCTGCCGCTTCTGGCGCTGCCCGGTGGCGCGGCGCTGCCACTCTTTCTGCTTGCCGCCGCCTTCTTCCTGTCGAGCGCCGGCGACCTCTTTCTGGCGATGAAGGACAATCCGCGCAACTTCACGCGCGGCCTTCTCGCCTTCCTCGCCGCTCATCTGTTCTATCTGGCGATCATGGTGCCGCTGGCGAGCCGGCCCGATGGTCTCGTCGCCAACGCCGCCTCGCTCGTCACCGGCGTTGGCGCGCTGGCGCTCTATTTCTGGCTGCGGCCGAACCTCGGCAAAAACCAGCTGCCCGTCGGCGTCTATCTGGTGACGATCCTGTTCATGGCGCTGGCCGCGCTCGCCATTCCGGCCGCGCAGCCCTGGCTCGGTCTCGGCGCGGTGCTCTTCGTGATTTCCGACGGCGTCATCGCCGCCGACAAGTTCGGCCGCCCCATCCCGTATCGGGGGTTGATCGTCTGGACGACATATTATGGCGGTCAGGCCTTGATGGCGCTGAGCCTCATGGCGCTGCTTCGGTGATCCGTTGACGGACGAAATCCCCATCGGCGGCACCTGCGACCCGCGCTTTGCGCCCGTCCGCGAAGCTTTCATCGGCAATTTCCGCGAACGCGGCGAGCCGGGCGGCGCCGTCGCCTTGATGGTCGATGGCCGCCTCGTCTGCGATCTCTGGGGCGGCTTCCGCGATGCCGCGCGGGAAAGCCCCTGGGCGCGCGAAACGCTGGTCAATTTCTTTTCGGTCGGCAAGGCCTTCACGGCGCTTGCCGCGCTGCGCCTCGTCGAGCGCGGGCTTCTCGATCTCGATGTGCCCGCGCACCGCTTCTGGCCGGAGTTCGCGCAGGGAAGCAAGCAGGGGATTACGCTCCGCCACATCCTCTCGCACCAGGCCGGTCTCCCGGCACTCCGCGAGGCGCTGCCGGATGGCGCAATGCTCGATTGGGGTCGAATGACGGCCGCGCTTGCCGCCGAGAGTCCGTGGTGGAAACCTGGCGACGCCCACGGCTATCACGTCAACACCTTCGGCTATCTCGTCGGCGAACTCGTCCGCCGCGCCAGCGGAAAATCCATCGGCCAAATCCTGCGCGACGAGGTGGCGGGCCCGCTTGGCGCCGACGTCCACATCGGTCTTCCGCAGACGGAGCATTCCCGCTGCGCCGAGTTTCTCTGGCCACGTGTCGTAATCCCCCGCCCCGACGGTCCGCTTGACGACATCGCGCTGATGAAATGGAACACCTACTGGAACCCGCCCGGCATTTCCGGCGCCGGCTGGGTCAACAGTCCCGAATGGCGCATGGCCGAAATCCCCTCCACCAACGGCCACGGCACGGCGCGCGGCATCGCCCGCATCTATGCCGCGCTCGCCAATGGCGGCGCCATCGACGGCGTCGAAATTCTCTCGCCCGCCATGCTGGCCGAAGCGACCACCGAACAATCCTTCGGTCCCGACCTCATTCTCGATCGCGAGTCGCGCTTCGCCCTCGGCTTCCAATTGCCCCAGGCCGAACGCCGCCTCGGCCCAAACGATGCCGCCTTCGGTCATTTCGGCGCCGGCGGTTCATTGGGCTTCTGCGACCCCGCCGCCCGCGTCGCCTTCGCCTATGTCACCAACGACATGGGCCCCCGCTGGCAAAACCCCCGCAACAAGGCGCTGATCGCGGCGATTTACGAGAGTCTGGGGTAGGGCGGAACGCCGCTCAGCACCAGCCGTCGCGCCGCCCGCCCCAATAGGCGCGGGCATATCCCGATCCGATCATCAGCGAAGCGGCATCGGTTCCGTCGATATAAAGCCGTGCCAGTGTCCGGCCGTAGCGGTCGGTGCCATCGCGTTCGATGCGAACGTCCCGCGCCCGGTCGATGGACCGCCGCAGAAAGTCGCGCGCCCGTTCGGCCTCGCGGGCCTCGCGTGCGCATCGGGAATTGCGTCCAAGTTCCGGCGTATCGAAGCCGAGAAGGCGAATGCGCTCGGTACCGATGCGGATCGTATCGCCGTCATGGACATTGATCGGCAAGGCGGCGGGGCGGGGAGCTCTGGCGGGCGCATTGAAATCGGCCGGCGTGCTGACTTCCGCCGGAGCGCGAACATCGGCAGGCGTCTGAAGAATGGAAACCGCCGTGAAGGCGACGCCGCAAGCCAGCACCGTGAAAAGCAATTGGCGGCGGACCTTGCGAAAGGCGGATAGCAAAGGCCGCACCGGCCCCCGCGCACTGCCCGCCCATCTGTCTGACAACATCGCCGTTGGTCCCGCTGGCTTGACCTTCGACGACGCTATCGGCCCGGCCTGAATCGGGGCTTAAGCGAATAGATTCAATTCGATGAATTGGAAAATGGTGCTGTGAGAGAGGATTGAACTCTCGACCTCTCCCTTACCAAGGGAGTGCTCTACCACTGAGCTACCACAGCGTCCGGGGTTCGGATCGCGCCGCCCTTGGGCGGGCGCGGGAACCGGCCTGAAGTCTCGCCCCGAATGGTAAAAGAGGGATGAGGGGCCGCCCGAAAACGCGCGGAAAGTGCCACAGGGTCCCCCCTCATGCAAGCTGCCCGCGTCACGGACCGAACCCGTGTTGACGCCGCCGCTCCAAGCCCCCTAAATCCCTGTTGCGGTTTCCTGTCCGCCCCGGCCCTGTCCAAAGCCAAGCGAGAGCGTCCGCCATGAAAAAGCCCCCGACCAGCCATTTCAATCCGCACCAGCCCGGCGGCAAGGGCACCGACCGCGCCGCCCAGGCGCTTGAGGCCCGCGCCCGTCAGGCCCGTCTCGCCGAGGCCTTGCGCGAGAACCTGAAGAAGCGCAAGGCGCAGAGCAAGGCCCGCAAGCCGGGCGCTGCCGAGGCGCCGGCGGTGGCCGAAGCGCCGAAATCCGCCGCCCCGAGCCCCGCCGCCGCGCAGGCCGCAAAACCGGAGCCCAAACCCGCGCCGAAGCCCGTGGCCAAAGCGGAGCCGAAGAAGCCCGAACCGAAAAAGCCTGAGCCGAAAAAGCCCGCGCCCAAGGCGGCGGCAAAACCCGCGGCCAAGGGCAAGAGTGCGACGAAACCGGCCGCCAAATCCGCCGCCAAGGCCAAGCCCGCGGCAAAGAGCAAGCCCGAGCCCAAGGGCAAGCCCGCGCCCAAGGCAAAATCAAAGGCCAAAAAGTCGAAATAAGCCGCGAAATCGTCCGAAAAGCGCCGCGAAGGCGCATCATAAGCGGCAGGGGCGCCCCTCGCGTGACACCCCCTTCGTGACACCCGGGGCCCCTTTCCTCTATAACGCGCCAAACCCGGATCGGACGCTTATTCCATGGACACCATTCACATTCGCGGCGGCCGCCGCCTCAAGGGCGCGATCCCGGTGAGCGGCGCGAAAAACGCCGCCCTGCCGCTGATGACGGCCGCGCTCCTCACCGACGAACCGCTCCGCCTGTCCAACATGCCGCGCCTGACCGATGTGAAGACACTGGGCAAGCTGCTCGTCCATCTCGGCGCCGAACTCTCGGTCGAGCCCGGCGAACATGCCGACACGACGACCATCCGCGCCGCCGACATCAAGTCGACGACCGCCCCCTACGAAATCGTTTCGCAGATCCGCGCCAGCTTCTGGGTGCTCGGGCCGCTGCTTGCCCGCTGCCATCAGGCGCGCGTCTCGCTGCCCGGCGGCTGCGCCATCGGCGCGCGCCCCGTCGATCTCTACATCAAGGGCCTGCAAAAGATGGGCGCCGAGATCGATTTGGTCGAAGGCTATGTCGTCGCGTCCGCGCCCGGCGGTCTCAAGGGCGCCGTCGTCCGCTCGCCGGTCGTCTCGGTCGGCGCCACGCACACGCTGCTGATGGCCGCGACGCTTGCCGAAGGCGAGACCGTGCTCGAAAACGCCGCCCGCGAACCCGAGATCGGCGATGTCGCGCGCTGCCTCGTCGCGATGGGCGCAAAGATTTCCGGCATCGGCACCTCCACCTTGCGCATCGAAGGCGTCGAGAAACTGCATGGCGCTTCCCACAGCGTCATCGCCGACCGCATCGAGGCCGGCACCTATGCGATCGCCGCCGCCATGACCGGCGGCGAGGTGACGCTCGAAGGCGTCGATCCCGAAACCTTCGATGCCGCGCTCTCGGTGCTCCGCGCCGCCGGCGCCGGCGTCGACACCGAGCAGGGCGCGGTCCGCATCTTCCGCAATGGCGAGCGCCTTCAGGCGACCGATGTCGTGACCCAGGTCTTTCCCGGCTTCCCGACCGACCTTCAGGCGCAGTTCATGGCGCTGATGACGACGGCCGACGGCGAATCCGAAATTACCGAAACGATTTTCGAGAACCGCTTCATGCATGTGCAGGAGCTGGCGCGCTTCGGCGCCGACATTTCGCTGCATGGCGACAAGGCGCTGGTGCGTGGCGTACCGAAGCTGAAAGGCGCCCCCGTCATGGCGTCGGACCTGCGCGCCTCCGCCGCGCTGATCATCGCCGGTCTCGCCGCCGAAGGCGAAACCGTCATCAACCGCGTCTACCACCTCGACCGTGGCTTCGAGCGCATCGAGGCAAAGCTCGGCGCTTGCGGCGCCGAAATCTGGCGCGAGAAGGCTTGAGGCGATGAGCGACCTGCGTCTCCAGGCCGAGGATGCCGACGACCTCGCGGTCGTCTCCGCCGCGTTGCAGGACGCGGTGACGAAGGTTGCCGATCTCGCCTTCCTGCCCTCGACGCGCCGCTTCGCCATGGTGGTCAACCGCTTCCGCTGGGAAGACGCGAAGAACCGCCGCGAAGGCGGCGCCCGCGCCCGCGCCGGCCTGCATTTCGAGCATGTGCGTTCCGCGCAGGCGCGCAACATCGCGCAGGACCGTCCGGGCGGCGTGCTGAACCTGCTGGCTGTCCGCTTCGAGGAACTGAACCCGCCATCGGGCATCGTGACGCTGGTTTTTTCCGGCGGCGGCGAATTGCGCCTTGAGGTCGAGGCGCTGGAGGTCCATCTCTCCGATCTCGGGCAGATATGGGAAACCCCCAACCTGCCCGAACACAAGCTGGACTGAGCGCATGGCCATTCGTCTCGACGCAAATGACGCCGGCTTCGATGCCGCCTTCGCCGCGCTCCTCGCCGGCAAGCGCGAAGCGTCGGTCGATGTCGCCGATGTGGTGACGAAGATTCTCGCCGATGTCCGTATGCGTGGCGACGCGGCGCTTGTCGAATACACGCAGCGTTTCGATCGGCTCCCGGACCTCACGCCCGCGACGCTTTCGATCCCGCAATCCGAAATCGACCGCGCCCATGACGACTGCGACGCGAGAACGCTGAACGCCTTGAAGCTCGCCGCCGCCCGCATCCGCGCCTATCACGCGCGCCAGATGCCGTCCGGCGAGCGCTTCACCGATGCGCAAGGCGTCGAGCTCGGCCACCGCTGGACGCCGGTCGCCGCCATCGGCCTTTATGTGCCGGGCGGCACCGCCAACTATCCAAGCTCCGTGCTGATGAACGCGATCCCGGCCAAAGTCGCGGGCGTCGCGCGTCTCGTCATGGTCGTGCCGACGCCGGACGGCATCGTCAATCCGCTGGTGCTGGCGGCGGCGAAGATCGCCGGCGTCGACGAGGTCTACCGCGTCGGCGGCGCACAGGCCGTCGCCGCGCTCGCTTTCGGCACCGCCACCATCGCCCCCGTCGACAAGATCGTCGGTCCCGGCAACGCTTATGTGGCGGAAGCCAAACGCCAGGTCTTCGGCACCGTCGGCATCGACATGATCGCCGGCCCCTCCGAAATTCTCGTGCTGGCCGACGGGCAGAACGATCCGGAATGGATCGCCGCCGATCTCCTGTCGCAGGCCGAACACGACGAAAGCGCCCAGTCGATCCTGATCACCGACGATGCGGCCTTCGCCACAAGCGTCGAGGAAGCCGTCGCCCGTCAGTTGCAGGCGCTGCCGCGCGAAACCACGGCCACAAAAAGCTGGGCCGATTTCGGCGCCGTCATCACTGTCGCGAAGCTCGCCGCCGCCGTGCCGCTGGTCGACCGCATCGCGCCCGAACATCTCGAAATCGCGGTCGACGATCCCGAGCCGCTCGCCGCCGCCGTCTCCAATGCCGGCGCGATCTTTTTGGGCCGCCACACGCCGGAAGCCATCGGCGACTATGTGGCGGGGTCGAACCACGTGCTGCCC